>JAIRNC010000003.1 GCA_031258255.1 Synergistaceae bacterium | reverse complement strand
CGACCAGCGCCCCGGGCGCAGCTGGGACGAGAAGGTGTACGAGCGCGCGGAGAAGCGGGCCGGCAGGGTCATACAGGTCTGGGGCATGTGAGGCGCGCGCGTTTGGCGCGCCTTCGCCGACACTGCTTCACGCTCGCCTCGCTCGCCGTCCTCAGCGTACCTGTAGTACGCTTCCGGGCGCTCGTTCGGCGATCCCTCGCATTGGCGACGAATACGCGCCAAACGCGGATTTTGGGTTTGTTTGGCGCGCCTTCGCCGACACTGCTTCACGCTCGCCTCGCTCGCGTTCCTCGGCGTACCTGTAGTACGCTTCCGGGCGCTCGTTCGGCGATCGCTTGCATTGGCGACGAATACGCACCAAACGCCTCGTGTTCGTGCGTGAATGTAGGGGTTCGTATTACCGACAGATACGCGCCAAACGCGGATTTGGTGTTTGTCCTTCGCGACGGGGGCGGGGCGGGTGGCATTTTTCGGGTTGCCGTTGCGAAGCAGTGCGACACGAAAAATGACACCCTCCCCGTCTACGGCTCATCGCGACGCATCTCGGGAAAATTTTTGACAATCGCCCCCTTCTTTTGTATAGTTACCTTTCAGTCATTTGCCTTATGAGGAAGGGGCGTGGGGATAGGGTTGAAAGAAAAGATCCAGCTTTACGGTTTCAACAACCTGACAAAGACGTTGAGCTTCAACATTTACGACATTTGTTACGCTAAGACGGATCGAGAGAAGAAAGAGTACATCGCATACATCGACGAGCAGTACAACTCGGAGAGGCTTACTGGCATCTTATGCGGCGTCACCAACATCATAGGGGCCTGTGTGCTCAACATATCCAAGCAGGATTACGACCCGCAGGGCGCGAGCGTCACCGTGATGATATCCGAGGAGGAGGTCCCGCCGGAGCAGATGGACATCTCCTGCAACCAGGGGTTCCTGGCGAGGGAGATGCTCATGAACAGGGATAGCCTGGTCGTAGCCCATCTCGACAAGAGCCACGTCACCGTCCACACGTACCCGGAATTTCACCCCAACAAGGACATCAGCTCGTTTCGGGTAGACATTGACGTATCGACGTGCGGCAAGGTCACGCCGCTCAAGGCCCTTGACTACCTCATCGGCTCGTTCGACTCGGACATAATAACCATGGACTACCGCGTCCGCGGCTTCACGAGGGACGTTGACGGCAAGAAGTGTTACGCGGATCACGAGATCAACTCCATCCAGAACTACATCTCAAAGGACACGCTGACGCGGTACGACGCTATCGACGTGAACGTGTACCAGTCGAATATCTTCCACACGAAGATGATGCTCAAGGAGATCGTGCTGTCGGACTACCTTTTCAACGTCGACCCGAGGGAGCTTTCGCCCGAGACGCGTCTTTCGATAAAAGACCAGATCACAAAAGAGATGCTCGAAATATATTACGGAATGAACATGTACTGACGGCATGGGAGAGCCGCTGACGGGGATGAAAAAACTCGCTCAGAGCGACGCGCCGCTTTACGAGGCGATGGCGGAATACCGCGCGCGCCGCGTCGTCCCGTTTGACGTCCCCGGCCACAAGCAGGGGAGGGGGACGCCCGAGCTGACGGATTTCCTGGGGAAGGCGTGCCTGTCCGTGGACGTGAACTCCATGAAGCCCCTCGACAATGTCTCGCACCCCACATCCGTCATAAAGGACGCCGAGGCGCTGGCGGCGGAGGCTTTCGGGGCGGACGCGGCCTTTTTGATGGTCGGCGGCACCACGTCCGCCGTCCAGGCCATGATAATGAGCGTCTGCAAGGGCGGGGACTCGATAATTTTGCCCCGCAACGTCCACCGGTCGGCCATCAACGCGCTCATACTGTGCGGGATAAACCCGGTGTACGTGGATCCCGGCACTCACTCGAAGCTCGGCATCTCGCTGGGCATGGCCGCTGAGGACGTGGAGGCTGCCGTAAAGAGCCACCCATACGCCAAGGCGGTATTCGTGAACAACCCCACGTACTACGGCGTCTGCCCGGATCTGCGGCGCATCACGGAAATCGCCCACTTGGCGGGGATGGCGGTCTTAGCGGACGAGGCCCACGGCACTCACTTTTACTTCGGCGAAAATATGCCCGTCCCAGCCATGTCTGCCGGGGCAGACATGGCTTCTATCAGTATGCACAAGACCGGCGGGTCGCTCACGCAGAGTTCCTTGCTGGTGATGAAATCCGGAAGGGTGGAACCCGCCTACGTCCGCACCATAATTAACCTGACGCAGACGACGAGCGCCTCGTACCTCCTGATGGGTTCCATCGACATCGCGCGAAAGTCGCTGGCCACGAACGGGTCAGCTACGTTCCGCAAGGTATCGGCACTGGCCGAATACGCCAGGCAGGAGATAAACGGCATCGGCGGTTATTATGCGTTCTCGCGGGAGATAACGAACGGGCGCGACGCGTACGATTTCGACGCCACCAAGCTCTCCGTCCACACGCTGGGCATCGGCTTGGCGGGGGTGGAGGTCTATGACATGCTGCGCGATGGCTACGGCATCCAGATAGAGTTCGGCGACGCTGGAAACATGCTCGCCGTAATTTCGGTGGGCGATAACGAGTATGCCATAGAGCGCCTCGTCTCGTCGCTCTCCGAGATAAAGCGTCTCCACAGCAGGGACGGCATCGGCCTCTGGGATCACGAGTACATACCGCCGGCCGTGAAACTATCGCCCCGGGAGGCTTTCTACGCGGAGCGGAGGAGAGTCCCGCTCCGGTCGAGCGGGGGGGAGATATCGTCCGAGTTCGTGATGTGCTATCCCCCAGGCGTCCCGATCCTGGCGCCGGGCGAGCTGATAACGGCAGACGCGCTGGGATATGTCCTGTACGCGATAGAGAAGGGCAGCCTCGTCATGGGGCCGAAGGATATGTCGCTGGAGTACATCGAGGTCGTGGAAAAATAATATTATATATTGCGGCTATCCGGCGAAGAGGGGGAAAATTCAGATGGAACTTTGGTACACGGAGGAACACACACCGTCGGTTCGCTTCTCGATCAAGGTCAAGGAGCAAATATTGAGCGCTCAGAGCCCCTTCCAGCGCATCGACGTGTTCGACTCGGAGGAGTTCGGCCGTTTTTTGACGCTGGACGGCCTGATGATGCTGACCGAGAAGGACGAGTTCATCTACCACGAGATGATCACGCACGTGCCGATGGCGACAAACCCAGGCGTAAAGAACGTGCTGGTCATAGGCGGGGGGGACGGAGGGACCGTCCGCGAGCTTACGCGGTACGGCTCTATAAAAAGGATCGACATGGTGGACATAGACGAGATGGTGGTTGACGTGTGCCGCAAGCATCTGCCCTTTACGTCAGGCGGCCTCGGCGACCCGCGCGTCAGCCTGTATTTCGAGGACGGATTGAGGTACGTCAGGCGCTTCGAGGGGGAGTACGACCTGATAATCGTGGATTCCACGGATCCGTTCGGCCCGGGGGAGGGGCTTTTCACCAGGGAGTTCTACGGCAACTGCCACAAGGCGCTGACCGATGACGGCATACTCGTGAACCAGCACGAGAACCCTTATTACGAGTCATACGCCGGGGCGATGCTGCGGGCGCACGAGAGGATAGAGGAGTTCTTCCCGGTCTGCCGCGTCTATCAGGCCCACATACCGACGTACCCGTCCGGACACTGGCTCTTCGGCTTCGCGTCGAAAAAATACGACCCTATAGACGACCCGGACGGCGCGGCGTGGGACGCGCTAGGGCTGGACACGAGGTACTACAACACCGACCTTCACGATGGCGCGTTCAAGCTGCCGAATTACGTTAAGCGCGCCTTGGCGGGCGCGTGACCGCGGGAGGGCTTCCCTTGGCGTTTATAGGATGCGACGCGCCCTATGAGTCCGCCAGCGCCGTGCTGTTCGGCGCGCCGTTCGACTCGACCGTGACGTTTCGCCCGGGCGCGCGCTTCGGCCCGTCCGCCATGCGGGCGGAGTCCTGCGGCATAGAGACGTACAGCCCGTACCAGTCCATGGATCTCGAGGGCTTCCCCGTCCACGACGCGGGCGACCTGGAACTGCCCTTCGGCAACGCTTCGGCGGCGCTGGACAGGATAGAGGCGTTTGCCACGAGGGTCTTGGATGACCGCAAGATGCCCTGCATGATCGGCGGCGAACACCTCGTGACGCTCGGCGCGCTCCGGGCCGCGGCAGCCAGATACAGCGGGCTGCGCCTGGTGCACTTCGACGCGCACGCCGACCTGAGGGACGACTACATGGGGGAGAAGCTATCTCACGCCACGGTGATCCGTCGCGCGTGGGAAATACTGGGCGACGGGCGGATTTACCAGTTCGGTATCCGCTCTGGGTCCAGGGGCGAGATGGAGTGGTCGCGCGGGCGCGTGGAGCGTGAGCTTTTCGGCGCGACGAGTCTCGGTGCGGCGCTCAGATCCCTTCGTGGCGCGCCCCTATACATCACGGTGGACCTGGACGCTCTGGATCCGTCGGAACTGCCCGGCACCGGGACGCCGGAGGCGGGCGGCATGTCGTTCCGCGATCTGCTGGGGGCGCTGTTCAGCTTGAGGGGGCTTGACATAAAGGCGTTCGACGTCTGTGAGCTGTCGCCGCACTACGACCACACGGGGCGCTCGACAGCCCTCGCGTGCAAGCTCCTTCGCGAGATGCTCATAGCGTTCACGCGTCAGGCGGCCTGACGGTGCAAGGTGGCGCGAGGCGCCTTGCCGTTTCATCCGTTCAGATGGCCCCGGCCCCTGACGCGTCCTTAAGCATACGTAAGCTGTGCGAGATGGCTGAGGCCATGGACGAGGAAACCGATATTTTCCTCCTGCCCGAGCTCTGGACGGGGATGTGCGAGGCTGGAGAGTCGGCCTCTGCCCTTGATGCGGTTTGCCGGATCTGCCGGGAGCGCGGCGTCTGGGCCGTAGCCGGGACAATGCCCTGGCCTTCAGGGGGCGGCCTCGTCAACAGGGCGTGGGTCGTGGACGACGCGGGGACGCCGGTCGCGTTTTACGACAAGGCGCACCTCTTTTCCCAGGGCGGGGAGGACAAGCGCTTCGCGCCGGGGGATAAGCCCTTGATTTTCAGCCTCCGTGGCATCGACTGTTCCGTCATGGTCTCCTACGATATCCGCTTCCCTGAGTATTCCCGTTGCGTCGGCCTGGCTGGCGGGCTGGTGATCTTTGTCCCGGCCTTTTGGCCCTGTGAGGGGCGCGGCGCGTGGGAGACGCTGCTTCGGGCGGCTGCGGCGTCCTGCCAGGCCTGCGTCGTCGGTTGCAACGCCGGGGCGTCCCCTGACTTGACGTCAGGCGCGAGCTTCGGGGGGAGCGCCGCCGTCTCGCCCTGGGGGGATGTCGAAGGCTCACTCGGGGAAAAAGAAGGCATCCTGGTCTCACGGCTGGTAATCGGAGAGGTTTTTAAATGCAGAAAACATCTCCCGCTCGAGAGGGACAGGAGGACCGGGCTGTACGGGATCCTCCTGGCGTGAGGCGGTCAGCGGCGAAAAAAAGAGCCTTACTGTGAGTGTCGTTTAAAACCAGTCGTTTTGCCTATCATTCTTTAGATATTTTTACTTGCTTTCGCCGTTTTGCTGTTGTAACATAACAGCAGTAGTTATGTAGCAAAATTACAATGGCGACGCTCTCTAAGGAAAAGTCGATTTGTAGACAGGTGCCTGAAGGGTGAAGATTTAAAACGTTTTCTAAGGGGTCTTTCATAATGATGATACCGGATTACGTTTCTGATTTTTTGTTGCGCGACAATGAGCTGAAGAATCTTTTCGAGGGATTCTTCTCGAGTGTGGACGACGCCACGGCGGAGCGGCTCGACGATTTTCTGGGCATAATCTCCGTGATGCTCGACGAGGCGCCGGTGGGGATCATAGTCATATCGCCGACCGACAAGATACTGTTCATAAACAGGGCGACCGAACAACTGCTGGACTACGACAGGAGAGGCGATTACGGCATGACGTGGGCCAAGATCCGGCAGCGCAGGATCTTGCACACCCACGACGGACATCCTCTCACGGAGAACCTCGACCCTCTTTACATCGCGCTGTGGGAGAGGAGGAGGAACACCGCGAGCGTGATGTTGAAGTCGCACGATACGGGCGTGGAGGAGTGGATGTCTTTCACCGCGTTCCCGGTTTACGGGCGTTCCGGCTTCGTGATTGCCAGCGTCGCGGTTTTACAGGACATCTCCGATTTTATGGACATGCAGGACATGTTGCATGAGCAGGCCATCCAAGACCCCCTCACCGGCCTTTCGAACCGGACGGTCCTTTCCAGCAACCTGAAGATGGCGATAGCGAGGTCGAAGCGCAACAGCACGGCCTGCGCCGTCCTCGTGATGGATCTCGACCGGTTCAAGAAGATCAACGATGTGTTCGGGTACATCGCCGGGGACGAACTGCTGGCCAAGGTAGGCCGCCGGCTGGTAGCGGAGGTGCGCGACACGGACACGGTCTCGCGCGTCGGAGAGGACGAGTTCGCGATACTGCTGCCTGACATCGCCAGCCCTGACGTCGTGTCAGTCGTATCCGAGATCTCGCGGCGGATCTGTTCGTCAGTCGGAGTCGTTTACCGCGTAATGGGGCAGGAAGCGGCGGTGACCGCGAGCATAGGCATCAGCGTATATCCGCAGGACGGGAGCGACGAGAAGGCGCTCCTCGCGAACGCCACCGAGGCCATGTGCCAGGTCAAGATAGGCGGGCGCAACAACTTCCGCTTCTATCACGATCTCAAACAACGCGTCTGATCATGCCGGGCCGCCTGAGCGGCTGCCGTCAGGAAAAATAGCGCAGCAGTCTCTCGGCCAGCCCCGGGCAGTCCATCTCGTCGAGCGTTTTTTTCACTCTCTGTTGCAGGTGTTCTTTTGAGTCCCCGCGTCCGTAGGGCCTGCGGGAGATGAAAAAATCCGCCCTCGCGCGCCCCACCCCGGGCAGCGCCTCCAGCTCCTCCCTTCCACAGCTATCAGGGTCAAGGCGTCTGACTGCCGTGAGGGATCTGCTGCCGCGGCCCGTCACCAAGACATCCAGCTTGTCGCCCACCTGGATGCCCTTCGAGACTATCCCCACGAGCGGCGGATAACTGCCCAGCGCTCTGCCGAACATCACGGAACCGACCCGTTCCTCGGCTATCACGCCCGTGAGCGTCGTGCCGTCCGGAGCGACGCGCCCGAGCATCACGGGGTCCACCTCTTTGCGCACCCAGTCTTTCCAGCGCCTGTAGTCCCTCTCCTTCAAGCGCGGGGGGTTCTTGGCCGATGCCCTCCCGAGGGCGGTGCCGGGGAATACCATCGCGCGCCTGATGTTTATCCTGCGGACCGCCAGCCCGGAATCCAGTAGGCCGAGCAAGAACCGACTGTTTACGTCTAGGCCCAGGCGAGACTCGCCGGCCAGCCCGAAGAGAAAGTTTATCCCCGGCAGGAGCTTCGGCAGCGAGTCCGGGGCGCGACGGACATTGCCGGCCTCGTTTATGAGACGGACAGCCATGAGCGCCTCAACCTCCGTCACCTTGAGGCTGTTGGCCGAGATCACGGCGGGATCCAGGCTCTCCAGCCCCAGCGAGAGGCCGTCTCCTTCGGTGTTATGGCGCGCTATGGCTTCGAGACACGACAGAGACTCGTCGGGGAACGTCGCTATGGTGAGCGGGTTGCAGTTGTCCGTGTGGAGGACTGTCAGGTTCCGCGCAGCGGCCCTTATTGACCTGTAGAGCTCGTCCATCTCGGCGCCGTTCGGTCGTATGCCGGACGGCCCGGCGTCACCGCCCCAAGCCAGTATGTTGGAGCATCTCCCCAGCCGGAAGGCCCTCACCCCGGCGGCGTCGAGCGCCGCAACCTCGCTTACGATACTGGTGAGCCCCCTCTCCTCGTAAGCGCCTCCGGCTCCTTCGGTGCAGAAGGAACACTTGGCGCCTGCCCTGTCGCACCCTCGTGACAGCTCCATCTCGGCTATTACGTCCGGGAACGACGGGTGACGCGCCATGACCGGCGCGCCGAGGGGGGCGATCTCCTCCAGCCGCTCCCGCGAGCGGGCAGCCTCGCCGTCCCACTGGCCGGAGCCGCAGAACAGGTCCAGCGATGCCTCCAGATCGCGCAGGGCGATGTGATCCACGCCGTCCGGGGCGATTTTTTTTGCGCGCGCGCCCCCGCGCAGGGCGTAACCGCTGCGCACAGGGCCTCCCAGGATCAGCGTCCCCTTCCTTTTCGCCCCCGCTATCGTCTCCAGCTCGCGCAGAGTGAGCGGAGAGCCGCCACGGTATCTCCCCGGCACGGTGAGGCCCATGACGACCACGACGATGTCGGACGCCGCTATGAGATCGTCCGACTCCTGGCGGTTGGCCCTCCAGTAATCGCAAGTGACGTAGTCTGTCTCAAACCCGTGCCAGGCGAGGACTCCCGCGCTATACCTCACGTAGGGCGAGACATACGGCGGGACGCCGAAGCAGGCCGGCTCGTCCACATAACCGTCGAAAACGAGGGCCCTCACGCGCCGGACGCCCTCATGCCGGTACAGGCGCGGACAGCGCAGCAGATGAAATACGTGCCGGAACTACCCATCTGATCCACCTCTTTGATAAAATTATATACGCATCTATGGCGTGATAAAATATCGCGTGGTAAACTTCTGAGGAATGTTCTGGCTTAAAGCGGCCGATATGCCGGGGGAGAATTTTATCGAGGGGTGATTGACAGATGTCCGGACACTCTAAGTGGGCGAACATAAAACATCGCAAGGCCGCGCAGGATGCTAAGAAGGGGGTCGCTTACCAGCGGCTCACGAAGAACATCATCGCGGCAGCCAAGGCCGGCGGGGGGGACCCCAACGCGAACTTTCAGCTCAAGGTCGCGATAGACAGGGCGCGCGAGGGCAACGTGCCGATGGACAACATCGAGCGCGCGATAAAGCGCGGGTCCGGGAACCTGGAGGGCGTCACTTACGAGGACATAACCTACGAGGGATACGGTCCAGGCGGCGTCGCCGTCATGGTGGAGACCTCGACGGACAACCGCAACCGCACGGCGCCGGAGATCCGCTCGCTCTTCTCGAAGGTCGGCGGCGCCATCGGCGAGCTCGGCTGCGTCGCGTGGAACTTTGAGCGGCGCGGGGTCGTGACCGTCACGGGCGGCGGCATCGACCTGGACACGCTTATGGGCGTGGCCATAGATGCCGGGGCAGACGACTTGACTGAGGAAGAGGACGGGTTTGAGATAATCTGCGATCCGTCTGCGCTCTCATCCGTCGCGGCGGCCATCAGGGACGCCGGCTATATCGTGGCCGGTGCTGAGACGAGCATGGAGCCGAAGACGACCGTGGCGGTAAAGACGAAGGGCGAGGCCGCGAAGCTCATGGCGATGATAGACCGCTTCGAGGAGCACGACGACGTCCAGAACGTCTACTCGAACTTCGAGATCCCGGACGAGATCTTGGCGCAGCTCGACTGAGCGTGATTTTACGTGATCTGCTTAGGCATTGACCCTGGCGTCGGGCTTATGGGCTACGGCGTCGTGAGCCAGGATGGCGACAGGATGAGGGCGCTCGACTACGGCGCGGTCGCCACGGATCCAGGGCTGCCGCTCTGTGAGCGGCTATGCGAGATATACTCCGCGGTCGCGCGCAAGATCGAGGAGCATGAGCCGGACGTGATCGCCGTTGAGCGGCTCTTCTTCGGGCGCAACAGGACGACCGCCGAGATGGTGTTCCAGGCCAGGGGCGTCGTGCTGCTCGCCGCGTCCCTGGCAGGGATGGTGCCTTACGAGCCGAAGCCGTCCGAGGTGAAGCTCGCGGTCTGCGGGAACGGCGCGGCTGAGAAGCCGCAGGTGCAGGGCATGGTTCGCTGTATGCTGGGGCTGGACGAGACTCCGCGCCCGGATGACGCGGCGGACGCGCTCGCCATAGCGATCACGGGGCTTTCGCTTGCCGTCTTCGACATGGCGGGCAGGGCAGCGGTACGGTGATACGCTCGCTTTCCGGGACCGTGACGACGGTGGGCGACGAGTACCTGACGCTCGACGTGTCGGGCTTCGGGCTGGAGGTGTTCGCCTCCGGCAGCCTTATGGCCAAGGCGGTTCCGGGCGAGTTTCTGACGTGCGCCGCGTACCTCCAGGTCGCTGACTCCGGTATGACGCTCTTCGGATTCTCCGACGTGGACGAGCGGACGCTTTTCATCGAGCTGACCCAGGTAAAGACGATGGGGGGCAAGCTCTCCATCACGCTCCTGCGCCATCTGGACGCCTCCGAGATCGTCCGGGCGATCGTCTCGGAGAATTCGTCGCGCCTTGCCGTCCCAGGCTTGGGGCCGAAGCGCGCGGAGAGGATATGCTTTGAGCTGAAATCCAAGGCGCAGAAAAAATTCGGCTCGATTTTAAGCTTCACCGGCGCGGAACGGACGGCCGGCGTCAGGGGCGGGCTGGAGTCAGGCGTCGCCCTGGGGCTCGTCGGCTTAGGTTTTTCCCACAGCGAAGCTCTCCGCTCCATATCGTCCAGCATGGCGGAATCCCCGGATCAGGAGTGGACAGAAGAGGAATTGATGAAGAGGTCCCTTTCGAAACTGCAAAGAATAGGCGCTAGATGAGCGAAGAGGGCAAGCCGTTCGAGGCGCTGAGGCGCGAGCCGGAGGACGAGCCGCTGTCGCTGAGGCCCCAGGCATTACAGGAGTTCATCGGACAGGACGCGCTCAAGAACAAGCTCTCGATTTTTATAAGCGCGTCCCGCGAGAGGGGCGAGCCGCTGGATCACACGCTCTTTTACGGGCCGCCGGGGCTGGGTAAGACAACCCTTGCCGGGATAATAGCCAAGGAGATGGGCGGCGATCTGAGGGTCACGTCCGGGCCGGCGCTGGAACGGGCCGGCGACCTGGCCGCCATCCTCTCCAACCTCAAGGCGAACGACGTGCTGTTCATAGACGAGATACACAGGATGTCCGCCAACATCGAGGAGATACTGTATCCCGCGATGGAGGATTTCTGTCTCTCCATAATCGTGGGCAAGGGGCCGCTCGCCAGGAGCATACGCCTCCAGCTCCCGCGTTTCACGCTCATCGGCGCTACGACGAGGCTGGGGCTTCTTACGTCGCCGCTGCGCGCGCGCTTTGGGATAGTGGAGCAGCTTCACCTCTATGAACCGGGCGAGCTGACGGAGATCGTGCTGCGCGGCGCCAGCGTGATAGCGTCTGACATCCTCCGGGAGGCCGCAGCGGAGATAGGGCTCCGCGCGCGCGGAACGCCCCGCGTGGCCCTCCGGCTCCTCCGCCGCGTCCGCGACGTGGCCCAGGTCAGGGGGGCTGGCGTCATAGAGCGGGGCTTGGCGAGCGCCGCCCTCGACATGCTGGGCGTCGACTCTTACGGCCTTGACGAACAGGATCGTAAATTCCTGAGCGCCCTCCTGGAACTCTTCGACGGCGGGCCGGTCGGGCTATCGACGCTCTCGGCCGCGCTGAACGAGGACAGCCAGACGATAGAGGACATATACGAGCCGTACCTCATCCAGAGGGGGCTTCTGGAGCGCACTCCCAGGGGGCGCAGGGCTACGAGGAACGCCTACGAGTACATGGGAGTCACGCCGTCCGTCTCGTTCAGACAGCTGCTGCTGCTTGACGACGACATGGCGGAGCCGAGGACATGAGCGGCCCGGCGGGCTTTTTGATTATAATAAAGGGAGCGTGATTCAATGTCTCGTCCGGCGTATATCCTCAAAAAAAACAAGCTTTATCCTCTTTCTGCGCTAGTAATTGCGTTCCTCCTCTCGTTACAGTGTGCGGCTGCGGCTGTCGAGAACTTCACGATTAAAATAGGCGTCGGAATCGGCGTTTCCTCGGGAAACCTCTTGGGGCGCGGTCTCTCGCTGCGCGACGCCAAGGGCGGCAAGGGAAGCGCCGCCGACGGCGCCAAGGTCGCGTCAGATGGCGCCGCGCTCGTCGTGGGCGGCAAAAAATTCGCGCTGCCGGTGGAAATAAAGGCCTCGTCAGGGCTGGGGTGGGATAGCACCAGATACCGCGGCGCCCTCACGGTTATCGCCTCCCCCGGCGCGCCCGGGCGCTTCACGGTGATCAACGAGGTCGGGCTGGAGGACTATCTGCGCGGCATACTCAAGATGGAAATGAACCCCGAGTGGCATCCGGAGGCGCTCAAGGCCCAGTCGATACTCGCGCGCACATACGCGGTAAAAAACAGGGGGCGCTTCGCGAGCCAGGGGTTTGACCTCGACAACACGCAGAACACGCAGATATACAGGGGGATGAACGCGGAGGATCCGCGGACCGACGCAGCGGTTCAGGCGACCCGGGGACAGATAATGGCATGGAACGGGAAGCCAGCCGAGATCTTCTATCACTCCGACAGCGGCGGGGCGACGGCCGACATATCCCACGTATGGGGCTCTAACATCCCTTACCTGAAACCCAAGGCAGAAAAAATCGCCTACGTGTCGCCTTATTCAAGCTGGCAAACGCCCCTTTCGTCCGCGCAGGTGGAGACGGCGCTGGCGAAAATCGGCAAATCCGTGGGCAGGGTCACAGGGCTGGAGGTCGCGGCGAAGGATCCGAACGGCAGAGCAGTGACGCTCCGGGCGCGCGGGAGTTCCGGCACCTCCGAGGTGAGCGCCCACGCGTTCAGGATGGCCGTTGGGAGCAGCGTCCTGCGCAGCACGAACTTCGAAATTTTAGGCAGCGCGCCCAGCGGCACAGCGGGGATCGCGCCGCAGAGGACTTCTCCCTCGGCTCCGCTGCCGCAGCCCGCGTCCCAGCCGGCACCGAAAGTCCAGAGCCTGGCTGAGATAGCTGCGCAGAGGGATCCGCTCGTTGAGCTGACCAACAACAATATTTTTACAAAGGACGAGCTCATCGACATGCTGATGAACCCGCAGAAGCGGGATTCCTACCTCAAGATCGGCCTGGAACGTGCCGCGGGCGCGATGAGCCAGACGAAACCGGCACAGGACGCGCCCAAGCCCCCTGCCGCGCCACAGACTCCCGTCCCAGCCACGTCAAATGCGCAGCCGGGCGCGTTCACGTTCAGCGGCAAGGGGTGGGGACACGGCGTGGGGATGTCTCAATGGGGGGCTAAGGCCATGGCCGACAGCGGGATGAAGTGCTCCGAAATCCTCCGGCACTACTTCCCTGGGACTACAATTGGCAAATAGCGCTACGGCGGATCTCTGGCGTACAGCGTCGTATTTCTATGAACTCCCCGACGAACTGATAGCGCAGAACCCTTCCGACAGGCGCGACGGCTCGCGCCTGATGCGCCTTGGCCCGGGGGGCGTCTCCCACTGCGTCTTTTCTGACCTCCCGAGCCTCCTCGGGCCCGGGGATCTCCTAGTAATGAACGACACGCGGGTCTTCCGGGCGCGGCTTGCCGGCAAAAGGCTGTCTGGCGGCGGAGCGGTCGAGATCTTCTGCCTGAGGCAGTCGCCGGATGACGAATTTTCGTGGACTGCGCTGGTCCGTCCGGGGAGGAGGCTGCCTCCCGGCTCTCCCGTCGAGCTGGCTCCGGGCATCGTGGCCGCAGTCGGCGAGAGGATCGGGGACGGCGTGCGCATGGTTCGCTTGCCGGACAACATCCCAGTTGACGCGCTTTTCGAGCGGTACGGCAAGATACCGCTCCCGCCGTACATAAAAAACAGCTCCGCGCCGCCGGAGCGGTATCAGACCGTTTACGGTAAGCGTGAAAACGACAGGTCCGTGGCCGCGCCCACTGCCGGTCTGCACTTCACCCCGAAACTGCTGGATCGTCTGGCTGAGTCAGGCGTAAAGACGGAGTTCATCACCCTTGACGTGGGAGTCGGGACGTTCAGGCCGGTCAAATCAGACGACATACGCCAGCACAAGATGCACAGCGAACGCTGCTCCGTGGCTCACGGCGCGGCGTCTCGGATAAACGCCGCCAGAAGTGAAGGGCGCAGGGTAGTGGCCGTCGGCACCACGGTTGTGAGGACGCTTGAATCTATGGCGGACGAGTCCGGGATGGTCTCACCGGGCTGCCGCGAGACGGAGATATTCATCGCGCCCGGCTACCGCTTCAAGGCGGTCGATGCCCTCCTGACGAATTTCCATCTCCCGCGCAGCACGCTCCTGATGCTCGTCTGCGCATTCGCGGGCTACGATGCCGTGATGGACGCATACGCGGAGGCCGTCAGGCAAAGATACCGCTTCTTCTCCTTCGGGGACGCGATGCTCATGGGATAAAGGTACGTATCTGTTGTATCGTTGCCACGGTGTCTTTGGGTAGGCCGGTCATCGCAGCCTGCAACGGCACTTCGGAAGGATATATCTTGTAAATTTCATGGCTAAATTATATGGCTTAAAAGGGGTGCATGAACGTGTTGATGGAAAGAGCCAGGCAGGAGATAGTTGATCTTGGGCGAAGGATGAGCTCGGAGGGTTTGAGCAAGGGGACTAGCGGCAATTTAAGCGCATACGACCCTGAAATTGGATATATGGCGATAAGCCCGTCAGGGATTGGCTATTTCGATACAGAGGTAAACGATGTCGTAATAATGACATTGCATGGCATGATCGTAGAGGGTGACAGGAAGCCATCCAGCGAGCATGGCCTTCACGCCGCGTTTTACAAAAATAAACCGGACGCCCAGGGCGTGGTGCATACCCATTCTAACTATTGCACTACGTTTGCCTGCTTGAATATGCCGATAAAGGCAGTGCACTATGTAATCGGAGGGGCTGGCGCAGCAGAAATCCCGTGTGCCGAGTACGCCACCTTTGGCACGGCCGAGCTGGCCCTAAACGCGGTCAAAGCGTGCGGGGCTAGCTCGGCCGTGTTATTGGCAAATCATGGCCTTGTGACCTGCGGCCCGAGTTTGGCCAAGGCTTTTAGCCTGGCGGTGGACGTGGAGTACGTGGCAGAAATACAATGGCGCGCGATGTGCGTAGGCAAGCCGGTCATTATCAGTGATGAGGAAATGGATCACGTGATGAAGGAGTTTAAAAATTACGGCCAGCCCCAAAAGGGGAAATAGTCGCCGCTGAAAAACACCATAAGCCCTTAATATGACTGGATTTATGGGGTTATTTCATGTAAAATAATCGCAGGAAAATGCCGAAATGAGGAGGAAATCTTGCGAAATGTTGCCGAAAAAATCAGAGGACAACCAGAATAGATTATTCCAAAAC
>JAIRNC010000108.1 GCA_031258255.1 Synergistaceae bacterium | reverse complement strand
CCCGACGGCGGTATGCCGATGCCGCGGGCTATCATGAGCTGGTGCCTGTAGACGCAGATGCTCTTGGTGTGCAGGCAGAGACGGCCCTCCTCGTCGTAATAGCCGTAGCCACAGTCAGTTTCGAGCGTGAGGTGCGGCTGGCGCGAGCTGTAGAACGTGTCGTCCACCTTGTACGGCGCACTGTCGATGAGGTTTTTCGGGTCGCTGCCCTTCTGGAACGGGCGCCTGTTGAAGGCGTTGCGTATGCCGTCGATGCCCTCGATCTCGTCGTACACCGGGATGGCGTCGTCCGCCATCGCCTGGTGGATATCGACCATCTCCTTGAGCGGCTCGATGTCCACCTTGACGGCCGCCGCGGCGGCGCGGGCGAGCTTTTCGTTCTCGGCCACGACTATCGCCACGCACTCGCCCCACTGACGTATCTTGTCGCCCTCCGGGACGATCATGCGGCGCTCCCAGCCGTCCGTGGTCGCTGTCGGGCTGCCGACCTGTCCGCGGATCCTGTTCGTGCCCCTGTTGTCCGTGAGTGTCTTGGCCGTGACTATCGTGTGGACGCCCTGCATCTTTTCGGCCTCGGAATAGTCGATTTTCTTGACGATAGCGTGGCGGTATTTCGTGACGACCGGGACGGCGAAGAGCGCGCCCTCCGGCAGCTTGAGGTACTCGTCGTCGCCGTAGTCGAACGTGCCTGTGGCCTTGTATATGGCGCTCGGGCGCGGGTAGCTGGTGTTCCAGACCTGACGGCCTGGCGTCATGCGGCGGGCAAGGTCCTGGAGGCTCTTCTTGCCGGAGAGGACTTCAGCCGCCTCCATCACGGCGTCTGTTATCTGGACGTAGCCGGTGCAGCGGCAGGTCATGAAGTTCTTCTGGAAGGCCTCGCGCACCTCCTCGCGGGTCGGCGAAGGGTTGTCCTCCAGCAGTTTTTTGGCGACCATTATAAAGCCCGGCGTACAGAAGCCGCACTGGATGGCGCCGTTCACGATGAAGGCGATCTGGAGCGCGTGGGGCGCCGTCACCGTCCCTACCCCCTCGATGGTGAGCAGATCGGAATCCTCCGGGACGTTCTTCCAGCGCGTGATGCAGGAGCGGACGACCTTCCCGTTCAGGATGACGTTGCAGACGCCGCACTGCCCACAGTTGCAGCCGCGCTTTGTCCCGGTCATGTGCTGCTGCTCGCGGATGACCTCCAGCAGCGTGGTCTCGTCCTTAGACATGATCCTCTTGGGTATTCCGTTGATGTAGATCCTCTTGACGTGGTATAGCGTTTTGTCCTGGGTTTGGGGCATTGACGACACTCCTTTCCGTTTTCGTGCCATGTTATGGCTGGTTCGATGAATCGGGGGGACGCTGATCGATTCGTCCAGACGGCATTCGCAAAAAAAACGTAAAATGTACACCGACTTGCTAACGTGTATAATGTATACATTATTTTAGGGGAAGTCAAGGGTATTAAGAGAATAAGACAAAGATGATATGAAGTTGCAAGCAGTTGATCCGTTAAACGCTGATTTTACGCTAAATGAACCGTCAACCCCATACCGTCACGAGTCTTGCCGCTAGCGCGCCTGTGTCGTTCCGCGTGACGGAGTGGGCGAAGGTTACGGGGTCGCCTGAAATCATGCTGCTGCGCACCGTCACCTCCGCGCGGGGCACGGAGGCTAAGAACTCCGCGTCGAGGCGGCGCTGCGCGAGTTTGAGCGATACATCGTCTGGCACGGACTCCGCCGCCCAGTCGAAGTAGACGGTGTGGTTCGTGTGCCCGTTCAGGTCCAGCTCGTGCAGCCGGACTCGGAAGGAGCGCTCGTATGGCTCTCCGTCGCGGGAACCCTCCGGCGTTTCCACGTCGCCTGGCTCGCCTTTGGCTACACTCCCGGCGTTTTCGTAGTACTCGGCCGGCAGCACCCTGTCGAGGCGGACGGGCTTCCCGCGCCCGAGGTCGACCGCGATCCACCCCGACCATGCGTCCGCCACGACGCGCCCGTCCTGATCCACTGCGTCGAACAGGCGCACCGACATGATGTTCCTCTTGGGTTCGTACCACGTCCTGACCGTGAGATCGCCGAGGCCGTGGCGGCGGTAGACGTTCACCCTGTAGCGGCGGAGCACCCACGTGACGCCACGCTCCATCATGTCCGCGACGCCTACGCGCAGGTTCTGGGCGTGCAGCGCCGCCGCCTCCTGGAAGAACTCCAAGAGCGTCCCGGTCTTCAGGCTGTTTTTCATATCCAGCCCGTAGTACGGGACGCTGAAGGTTTTAACGAAGGCCTTATCGTTCGTATAAGCGCCGCAAGGCTGCACCGCGCTGCGCTACTGTTTGATGTAGGAGCAGACGTACTCCGAGGCCTCGCCGCTCCTGCACTTGAAGCTGCTGTGGGCCTCTATCTCAAACGACGTGCCGGCTGCGAAGGTCTCCCACTCGGCCTTTCCCGGCAGGAGGACGGTGAGCGCCCCTCCCGTCACCTCCATTATCTCGCGGTCGCCGGTCCCGAACTCGTACTCGCCGGGGAAGATGACTCCCGCAGTTTTCCTGCTGCCGTCTGGCAGGTAAAAGGCATAGCTTATGACACGCCCGTCGAAATAGACGTTTGCCTTTGCGACGAGCTTCACGTTCTCGAACTCGATCTGACTCAATTGGATACCCCCTATGCGGTTGATCGTGCGTTACCTTAGTTTAGCACATAAAGGCGCGCCCGTCATACGAAGAGGTCGCGCTCGCCGCCCTTGATCCTGTCGATGTTCTCCCTGGTGAGCGCCCGCATCTTGTCGCTCGCTATCTTGCTGATGTTCTTCTCTATGATGCCCGACGCCTGGGCGCGGAATCTCTCGTCGCCGTAGTCCATCATGTACTCGCAGAGCGTCATCAGCGCGTTCGGCAGACAGACGTTCTTGATGTTGCCGGACTTCGCCAGCGACATGAACCTGTCTCCCGTGCGCCCCTTGCGGTAACAGGCCGTGCAGAAGCTGGGGACGAGCTCCTCGTCCATCAGCCAGCGGAGGACGTCTATGGCCGGGCGGCGGTCAGCCACCTCGAACTGCTCGCCTCCGTCCTCGCGGCTGGCGTAGCCGCCGACCTCCACGCTGGACCCGCCGCTCACCTGCGATATGCCGAGGCGTATCAGCTCCTTGCGCATATCCGGGGACTCCCTGGTCGAGATTATCATGCCCGTGTACGGCACGGCGATCCTTATGGTCGCGACGACGCGCTTGAAATCGCCGTCGGACAGGATCTCGTACCGCGACATGTCCATCCCCTGGGCGTGGCAGAGCCTCGGCATGGAGATCGTGTGGAACCCCGCGCCGTAAGTCTCGTCGAGATGGCGGTTGTGCAGCATGAGCCCCAGAACCTCGAACCTCCAGTCGTGCAGGCCGAACAGCACGCCGCCGCCCACGTCGTCGATCCCGGAGCGCATCGCGCGGTCGAACGCCGTCAGGTGGTAGCGGAAGTCCCTCTTGGGCCCCGCCTCGTGCAGCGCCGTGTAGGCAGGCTCGTGATACGTCTCCTGGAAGAGTATGTACGTGCCGATGCCGATGTCGTGGAGTTTCTTGTAGTTCTCCTCCGTGGTGGCCGCTATGTTCACGTTGACCCTGCGGATTTCGCCGCTCCCCGCTTTCATGTCGTATATAGTCCGTATGGCCTCCAGGATATACTCTATGGGGCAGTTGACGGGATCCTCCCCGGCCTCCAGCGCGAGGCGCTTGTGTCCCATGCGCTCCAGTATCTCCGCCTCTTTGCGTATCTCGTCCATCGTGAGCCGCCGCCGCGTGAACTCGTTGCCGCAGGCGTAGCCGCAGTAAGCGCACCTGTTGACGCAGTAGTCGCTGACGTAGAGCGGGGCGAACATCACGACCCGCTCGCCGTAGATCTTCTCCTTGATTTCACCAGACACGCGAAACATGCGCGAGATATGTTCCTCGGAGTCCGTGGTGAGCAGCGCTGCCACGTCCTTGGGGGAGAGCCCGCGAAGACCCTCCGCCCGGTCGAGTATCTCGTCGAGATCGCGCGCGCCGGTCCCTCTGGCGTCCGCCAGCATCCGCTCGACATCTGCCGCATTGATCGTCATCTCCATGTGTGTCACTCCTCCCGATTTATCGACCTCTTTGATATGGCGCTGCGCACCTGAACGTTCGGAATCTGCCCCAGCCTCCCGGTCAGGGCGTTTATCCTGTCGATGTCGCCCATCACGGTGAGCGATATGACAGCGACGCCCTCAGGGAAAGGAGTCCCGGAGCGGTTCCGGATTATCTGCCTGAACGACGACACGACGGAGTTGAACTCCTGCTGGGCGCTCTGGGGATCTTCCAGTATCGCGCCGATGAAAGCGATCCTCTCCTCTGGCAAGAAAGCACCTCCCGACAGGGCATACAAAAAAAATCGCGCCTTGCGAGCGCGACTACATATGCGGCGCTGACCGCCGCTATGGCATGTCGCCTCGCTCCTGAGACAACGCTCAAGGGACAAGGGCCTGATTTTGCCCGTTCACGGGGCTAAGAGCGGCCGCTCTATGCCCTATGACGGGTCTATGCTATCACGCGTACCGGCGAAACGCAACGGCATACCGCGCAGGATCGGGGCCACGGCATTTACAATTATTACGGCAGTCTGTAGAATTTTGAAGGCGTAAGTTATCTTAAAAGAGAGGTTAGATTTTAGGGACATGCGGGAATCCGCTCTGCCGGACAAATTTATGGGCTTTAGGAGGGATGGGAGGCCGCCTGGGGTTCGCAACGACCTCTGGGTCTTCCCGACGCGGCCTGGCCTCTGCGGGCCGTTGCGGGAGCTGTGCGGCGGCTACCACGTGCCATACTGGGTAGACGGCCTGTACGTGCTCGACGAGGCAAGCTTGGGGTTCGTCAGCGGCCACGATGACGTTGGTTTGCTGACAGGCCTCGCATCGAACCCATCCGTCTGCGGGGCGCTGTTCGTTGGCCCGGGCGGCGACGGTTACGCGAAAGCCTTCACTCACGCGCGCGGCATGGACATGGACGGTTCGGGTCGTATCGACGAGGGGGCGGCAAAGCCCTTCTGGGCCGTCTTAGACGAGCTGGCCGCCGGCGTTACGCGCACGAGGGTAAGTTTTGGCCTGTCCGTCATGCGCGCCGGGATCGTCATGGACCCGGCGATCTCTGACTCCCGCTTGAAGGCCGTGATCAGCGGCTTCGAGAGATGGCTGGCCTCCGGAGGGGCGCGGGTCGGTCACGCGTCCGGGATCGGCGCGGGGCGCGCCCTGGCGCTCGCGGCGTCCGGCGCGCAGATAATAGTCCACGCGACGGAGAGCGCGGACGCGCGCCCCTGCACCGTGCCCCTTATAACGCTCAGGCCCTCCGACGTGCGGGAGGCGCCCAAAAAAGCGCTGGCGAGCCTTGCCCTGCGCTTCCTGCGGACGGCGTCAGGGGAGGCGTTAGCGCCGTCTTAAACCCTGGCGTACAAATGAACCCGCTCCGCCGCCCAGGGCAAGGCGGCGGAGCGGGTGTCCAGCGTCAGGCTGATAGGTCAGCGATCCCTCAGCGCTTCTTCCTCACGAAGAGGACAACGCCCGCGCCTACCGCAGCGAACAGCGCCGGCAGGGCCGCGGCGTCGCAGCCGCCACCGCCAAAGGGGGACTCGCCGCTGTAGAGGGGCTCTTTGATGATCACGCCCCATACGTTGCCCACGCTCGTCGCTGTGGCGCCGCTCCTGCCGGTGCGGACTGTCTTTCTCGGGAAGGAGTGTCCCGCCAGCTTCGCCGTTATGGTGAACTCAGTGTCCGAAGGGACGCCCACGAACACGAAGTTCCCATCATCGTTGCCGATCCACACGGAGCTAGAGAAACCAACCCCCTCTATGGAGACGTAGGCGCCTTTGCTGCCTACGCTGGTGCTTGCCATGGTGACGGTGACGTCAGAACTCGTCGCCAGCTTGCCACTGATGATCTCGCCAGCAGACCTACTGTATATGTTGTAGATCACACTCTTTATCAGGTCGTACTCCAATATACCCGGTAGATCGTACCAGACGTCGCCGTCGCCCCCCCATCCCATATTGATATGGTAACAGATCTTTCCGCCGCTGTAGCCGTAGCCGTCCGCGACCACGCCGTGTCCGGGATCTCCATCAGCGACGTCGCTTTTGAATATGCCGAGCCCCACCGGCTTGTGTGCGTCCAGGTTGGCGTTCAAGGCCTTCTCCAGGGCGCTGTCTTTCCACTTGTCGTCGGATGGGTCCGGCATTGCCAGGACGGCGTTCCCGTACCTGAACGTATTGACGAGCGACTCCGCGATTAGAGCGGGATTCGATCCGGTTGCATCCTTGGCGAAGTCTGAG
>JAIRNC010000071.1 GCA_031258255.1 Synergistaceae bacterium | reverse complement strand
AGGCCCCGGAAGGGATGCCCGGTCGAGGTCTCAGCCCGACCGGGGGGACTAAGCCCAGCCTAAGCCAAAACTTTCAGTATGAGTTTCAGCAGTTTTAAGACGAGAGCTTTCCAGCCGTTAACTGGAGGGCTCTTTCTTTTTTTCTTCTGCTTTTTGCCCATAAGTCCACCCCCTTACTGCGCTGTGACATTTGACAAAGGGGGCTTCCTCCCGAGCCCCAGGATGTTGCCGTCCGGGGCCTCGCGTTGATTATAGCAGAGGTGATCCTATGTGAGATACAAGTATGCCATGTCCGGGCCGAAAGCGCCCAGGACGTTCGAGGAGTGGGTGGAGGCCTACGAGGAGAGGGACGGCAGCAAGTACGTCCTCTCCCCTGGCGAGCGTCCTGTGTACGACGAGAGGCACCCGGAACGGGGTTTCTTCACGTTCTATTTCGACGTTCAGAAAAAACAGATGATCATCCCGAAGATGTGCGGGGACGGAAGGCACTGGAAGCCGCTCATCCTCGGGGTGCTGGCCCGCCTCAAGGCGGACGGGCTTATAAGGCGCATCTACTGCTTCACGAAGCGCAACCCGAAGGCATTCACGAGGATTTTCGGGGGCGAGATAGTGGGCATGGAGCATTACTGCGATTTTGAGACAGGCGAATCATCCGTGGGATGGTTCATCGCGATAAAGGAGTGATGAATTATGGGAGGTCTATTAAGCAGCCCCAGCGCGCACGACGTGGACACGCTGTACCCGAAAGACGAGAGGCTGGCCGCGCTTCAGGACAGGATGTACGGCATAGCCAGCAACATGCTTAACGCGTACACCGCCCCGCTCGGCGGCATAGGGAAGGTGCCCGTCCTGGGCGCTGACGGCAAGGAGACGGGCGAATACCGGGATGTCGTCACAAACCCGGCCCCGTATCTGCAAAGAGGCGCGGACGGCAGCTCGCGGCTGGTCACGCCGCAGGTCGAGGCCCGGGGGAGCGCGGGCAGCCTTCTGTCTGCCTTGCTCGGCGGCACTCATGGCCAGCTGGACTGGACGCAGGTTGAGGCAGGAGCGCCCTCCGCAAGGGACGTCGCCGGGAACGGCAAGCAGGCGCGGATTATTCCCAAGCCCTGGGATCCCAACGTTTTCTTCACGCCGTTTCAGACTGAGGAGAAAACGGCGTCCGGCGGCAGCGCCGGCAATACGAAGGAGCGGGACAGAGGCGGCGGCGGGGACGCAAGGGAGGCCCGCCAGAGGGCGGAGAGGGAGAAGGCCAGATCCAAGGACAAGGAGAAAGAGGAACATTCGAACCGCATGACGTTCTGAGCGGTCAAAGGAGGACAGAACGATGGGCAATCCAATAACCACGATACCGCAGTCCGTCGCGTCGAACGGGAAATGGGGCAACGCCATCGGCTCGGCAAGCAATTTGTCCGGGACGCAGATACCGTCCAGCAGCGGCAACCTCGCTGTGTCCATACCGGCGATGAAAATACCTCAGCCGTATGACAGCGGCACGGTTCAGGGGCAGCTCCAGAACGACGCGCTTGCGAAGCAGTACACGTCGAACAAATACTACGATTCGCTGACGGACCAGGCCCCGAAGCTGATGAACCAGAACTCCATAGCGCTCAATCAGGCGAACGGGCTTCTCGGGCAGGGCGTCGACGCCGTGAACCAGGCGAAGACTGCGGGAGACAAATATTTCGCTCAGGCCGACGACGATTACGCTGCCGCCAGGAACTACCTGAACAAGGCCGACTCTGAGGGCGACTGGTGGTACGGGCAGTCCAGGGGCGCGTATGGCAAAGCCGACAGCCTGCTTGGGCAGCTTACGAATAACCTGGAGTACACCAGGGAAGGCAACAAGTGGTACGACGACTACACGCGGGGGATGCTGGGGCGCTCCCAGAACATGCTGGACACCGGATCGATCCCGCAGCCCATCATGGATGCCATGCTCTCGGCGATGACGCAGGGCGTGAACCAGAGCGTAGGGGCGAACGTCAACGACCTCGCCGCCCGGGGCGTGCTCAACAGCAGCGTGACGAACCGGGCGCTCTCCGACGCGTCGCGCTCCGTGTCCGACTCCATGAACGCGAACTACCTGAACGCGTTCAACACGCTCTTGGCCGGCACGAACGATACCGCCAGGGCCGGGGCTGAAGGCGGGAAGGCTTTCTCGGACATAAACTTCCAGCTCAACAGCGGCTACCAGAACGCTATGGACAGCGTGAGGGCGCTGGGCGAGAGCTACGGGCTCACGGGCTCGCGCAGGGTGGGCGACCTCGTGGGCATTTCCGGCGGGTACGACACCATAGGGGACAGCATGAGGGACTACGGGAACGACCGGATCAAGAACCTGCTGGACATGGCGGCAGGCTACAACAACTCGGCGGCGGGCTACGGCTCGCTGTGCAATCAATGGCTTAACACGCTGGCGCAGAACAGGAGCGAGAGGGAATCCCTGATGAACGCGATCCCCGGCTACTGGGACAACACGCTCGCGCCTATGGGCCTCACGCAGATGACCCTCCAGCAGGGCCTGGAGGAGTTTTTAAATCACAAAAAGGACACGGCGATTTACTGAGAAGGGAGGCGGCCTGAATGGCGATACATTACGCGCAGTCCGGCGGGGGCGGCTTCATGGACGCGCTCCTCGGCGCGGCGGCGATGTTCGTGCCGGGGCTCCAGCCGCTCGCGCCGTACATCTACGGGGCGAAGGCGCTCATGAACGGCGACGCGGGAGGGGCGATAGGGAGCTTCCTCAGCCCCGCGATAGGGAAGGCGCTTGGCTCGGCGAGCGCCGCAGGGGCGGCGGGCGCTGGAGGCAGCGAGTCCCTGTTCGACGCGCTGATGAACGCGCACAGGGCAAACGCGCAGGGCGCTGACCCGTGGGACGACTACCGGGACAGGCTGGCCCGCACGGAATACATGAGAAGATGGAGGTAGCGCCCGATGGCAGTCTACGACCTTAGAGGCAACGGCAAGAGCTGGCTCGACTACGCCGGGCCGATAGTGATGAAGCTGATCAGCGACGGGATGGACCGGACGCAGCAGGCCAAGGCGTACGAGCTGGCGAAGAGGACTGAGGAAGAGGCGATGGCCCGCAGGCAGCAGGAACGGGACCAGAACGCCGAAAAGATAAGGGCAATCTGGGGGCAAGCCAGCCAGCCGCAGCCGCTGAGCGGGCCGGAACAGGCGATGAACATTGCCGGATACACTCCGGGCGCGGCAATGCCGGAGATGGAGCGGACGCCGACTTTCAGGAACAGCCCGGAAGCCTACGCGCTCGCGTTCAACCAAATGTCCCCTTATCTCCCGGAGGAGCAGATAAAAGCGAACCCGCTTTTGATGAACAACCTGAACCCGAACATGACCTTCCAGGCCATAGACCAGGGGGACAGGGCTACGGCGGGAGCGTTCGACCCGGCGACAGGAGGGTTCGCCGGGCAGGAGTATATGTACGGCACCAACCCGACGAAGCAGTACGAGGCCGACGCGAAGCTCCGGGGCGATCAGCTCGCCGCCGACGCGGAGATCAGGGCGGCGCGGATAAACGCTTCCCGGCCATACGCGCCGAAGGCGGAGCCAAAACCGGCGAAGCTTGTGCCCATACCGACCGATAAGGGCATCGTGCTGCTCAACCCGGAGACGGGGGATATGATGCCGACCCCCTACAAACCGCCGGCGAAAGGCGGCAACGATCAAGATGCCATTGCGGAAATCCTAAACAGCGCCAATCTGGACGACAGTTCAGGCGGCGGCTTCCTGAGCGGCATTCACAAATTCTTCGGCGGCGGGGAGGCGCAAGCCGCGCCGCAAATAACCCCGCAGGGCATCGTGTCGGGCCTCCCTTCCCTGACGTCAAATTTCGCGCAGGGCGCGGGGCTGGGCCTGTGGCCGGGCGACCCGCTGCTATCCTACGATCCACGGAAAATCGAGGCCGCGAGAGCAGCCGGGTGGAGCGACGAAGAGATACGCAGATGGATACTGGAAAATGGCCCAGAGGGCGCGAGATGACGAGGCGTCCGCTGGATGAAATAATGCTAGGGGGCGCGGCCATAGCGGCAGCGCCCAGGCGTCCCCTCGACGAGATCATGGGAGGCCGCGAAGAAATTCCCGATTGGGCGGCGGCAAGGCCGAAGCGCCCGCTGGATGAGATCATGGGAGAGACGGCGGAACCCTCGCTCCCCGGAGCCACCGTTGGGAAGGGGCTCCGGCGCGGCACGGCGAATACGCTTGGCGGGAAAGCCGACGTCTTGGCTATGAACACAGCCGAGATCGAGCACGCGCGGGACAACATGGCGCTTGAGGACATCTGGGGCAGCAACAGCCTTACGCAGGTCGAGAAGGCGGCGCTTATCAGGGCGGCGCAGGGCGACGGCGGCGCGCTCGAAGACATGCTCCAGGGCCGCGCAAGGATGGAAGGCAGGCTGAGGAGGGCCGCCGACGCGGCAGACCCAGGCGAGTACGCGCCGCGCAAAACGGCGGCGGGGCGCTTCGGGCAAGCCATCGTCGAGAACATGCCGTACACGCTGATGGGGCTTGCCGAGAACGCGCCGCTGGCCCTGCTTGGCCCGGCAGGGGCCGCGATAGGCGGCGTGATGAGCGCGGCGAACGAAGCCCAGACAGAACGGGCCGACGTGTACAACGAACTCAAGAGGCGCGGCATGGGCCACGAGGAAGCCTACAGGCAGTCAGACCCTGTGAACTGGCAGAACATGGCCGCGCTCAGCGCGTCGAACATAGCTGAAAACCTTCTGACGTTCGCCGGGAACAGGATCATGCCTGGAGCCGGGCGCATCGCCCGGATAGCCGGCACGCTCGCCGGTGATGCCCTTATGGAAGGCGCGGAAGAGGGCGTTCAGAAGCTCGTAAGCGACAAGGCCCTCGGGGACAAGACAGGCCTGAAAGAATTACTGTATGAGGCTGGCATCGGCGCTGCTTCCGGCGCGCTGTTCGGCGCTGGCGGCATGGCTGCGGACAGGATCGTGAACGGCAGGCAGGAGCCCGTGACGGCGGCGGGCAATGTCACGGATGCTGAGGCAGATTCCCAGTCTCAGAGCCCTACAGAGGGACAGTCCACCGCACGCGTTCGACAAATTTAGGAATATCGTCTCCGGGCAGACGCGATAGGGCACAAATCACAGGTTTTTCCTCCATTTAAGATGTTTTCAGGCTATCTCAGAGTATGTTCCATTTCTTTAGCGGCTCTGCCGTTTCGTCATAGAGTAACGCCAGTATTTGATACAAACTCATTTTTACTTTTGATTAGTGTCTACTGAATAACTCGCAAAAGCAGTTTAAATCAATATTTGTACTGGTTTTGTGATAAAATAAGTGCAGACAAAAAAGCCAAAAGCGCTCAAAAACCTTGCACTTGGAGGGCCAAAATGTATAAGCCAAGGGACCGACAAA
>JAIRNC010000015.1 GCA_031258255.1 Synergistaceae bacterium | reverse complement strand
AGGGCGAGGGAAGCGCCGAAGAAAAGAATCAGAAGACGGGAAGATCATTAATATAATACCAGCTAATAGTTTGTATGCTATTGATTTAAAAGGTTTTTCAAGAAAGCCTACGCGCGGAGATGTTTACAAACATAATGGACGAATCGCGTGCGGCAGTTCTTGCGCTCCGGCAGGTGAGGAACATAGCGGGACATTGGGCGCGCTTGTAAGAAGAAATGATGACCCAAATAGGCTTTTTATTCTTTCAAACAATCATGTGATAGCATCTTGCAATCAAACACCAATCGCCACACACATAATGTCTCCGAGTAACGCCGATTACAGACCAAGCGGGACTCCCCCGGTGGCTATAGGGCAGCTATCATCGATTGTCGAACTTCGCAGCGCCCATTATTCTCACGTACCGCCAGCTTTTTTTGATGCCGCTCTCGCAGAAGCTAGACCTGAATTGCTATCTTCGTGGCAGGGCGATGATATTAGCGGGTACGACACTCCTTCCGAGATCATCAGGCCCTTTACGGGAATGGCCGTGAAAAAATTCGGAAGAACCACCAAGCTGACAAATGGCATCGTAACTGATAAAATAGCGCTGGCGAAGCCTATTGAATATCGGCATAAAACTTTCTCGGCAATTTGCTGGTTTACCGATATTTGGGCAGTTGAGCCTGAAAAACCTGGAGATGCTTTTTCACTGCCGGGAGACTCGGGAAGCTTAGTAGTAACCAGTGGGAACCCCTCTTCCGTTGGCATTGTTTTTGCTGGGGCTAAAGGCTTGTCTTACATGATACCATTAAAAGAGTTGTCGGAGGCGATGGGATTTCAGCTCGTGTCTGCACATGGTTGTTAAAATGTGGTGTTAGCAATGAATGCTCAGGAAGCCGCAAAAAAGCTGTTCGAAAAAAATCAATTTCAAGATTGGTTAATAGCGGTTGGGGTGGCATGCGACGAAAACGGCAACCCGACTGGTATTGTTGTCCATGTAAAAACCCCCAATGAAGCACGTCTTTCGTTGCCAGATAAATGGCAGGGTTACGATGTCGCGATTCATAAATCAACGCAGCCAAAGGTGTCAGCGTTTTGATGTTAGGAGCACGTTATCAAGACACCCCCGGCCCCGCGCCGGGACTTTGCCCGGAACACAATGTACTCCGTCGGCGGCCCCCCCGTAGCCCAGGCTGCGGGGTTTTCTTTTTTCTCATCCCGGAGTACATATGGAGTACGGAAAAGAAAAAGGGCTCAGAGCGAATTGCCCTGAACCCTTGCTGTCACTGGAGCGGAAAACGGGATTCGAACCCGCGACCCTTGGCTTGGGAAGCCAATGCTCTACCAGCTGAGCTATTTCCGCGCGCCTTAGCGGCACCGCAAGTAATTATATAGGCGGCCGGGCGATATGGCAAGTGCCAGTTGCATCGTGTCGTCCGTGCGTGCCGCCGGCGTGCCGCCCTGTGCCGTCCGGCGTGAATTGCGCAGTGAATTGCCTTCGCGTCGCTCGTCAGCGATGATGATTTTGAACTCTCCCGCACATGTAGTTACGTCAATATTTACGTTCACGCTGATCGCGCACATCCCAGAGCATCCAGGCATACCAGCGGCACGTTGGGAAAATAAGCAATCCGTCGCTGTCCGTGCGTTTGACGAGCCAGTCATTAATTTTTTCAAGATCTGCCTCGGCGGCACCATGGAGGTATTTTTCCGCTATTCGAACAGCCAGCGATCGGTTGGGGCGTACGCGTTCTTCGCTGGATTCTTTGAAGATAGTCACGAGGGGGAAATAGCCGCGGAGCCAAAGCAGGTTGAACATGGCGTAAAACTGCCGCCCGTTCCAATGAAGGGATAGGTCAATTTTGAACAGATCCTTCAACAGATCTTCTGTGACCGGCTCATGCGCGTTGACTGAATTGCTGCTGAAGCAATAAGCGCGGCTCATAGCGATCATCTTCTCCAAGTCCGCCAGGCTGTTCAAAGCTGGCGTAATGGAGGCGAACACCAAATCAAACCGGCTACGCCAGTTGTTTTTATCGATGTCCACCTCCGCGAAGTCGCAGGTTTCAAAAGAAACATTCTTGATCCTCTGCGACGCCGCCAACTGAGCGGAACACTCTATCATATGCGGCGAAATGTCAAGGCCAGTCACATGTCCGGCGGCCTTCGAGAATGCCACGACGAACCGGCCGAGCCCGCAGCCGATGTCAATAACCTCGCCTTCTCCGTTCAACAGCCCGTGGCCTTGTAAAAATTCCACCGTGCTTCTCACGCGACGCTCGCCGCGCGCTTTTCGGACTCTGTTATCGCGCAGTTCATGCTCCCACTCTTCTGCCCGCCTGTCCCAGAATGCGGACGAATCAACTACGCCATTAGGCGGCCTGCCTCGCCATATCGCGCAATAACGCTCTTCTTCCGCTCGTCTGTCCCACTTATAATCCATCAGCGCCCTCCAGGTACTCCTCGCCTCGCAGAAGCTCTACCTCGATCAATTCCCCCTTGTCGCGTGCGCTTTCGCCTATAGGGGAGACGTACATGGCGTTCGTACCCATGCACAACGGAAGGCTTTCCGAGTGAAAACTACGGGGGTAGCACTCGTAACCATTTGCCGTTTTCACCACATCCATGCGGCAGAGAATGGCCATGTGCGGCGTAGAATGCATATCCTCCATCAGCTTGCCCTGGATGCGCTGGCGCTTGGGCATGGGGATGCGCAGATATCGGTTTATAATGGCGCGGACGCACCAGTCCAGCCCAAAGAACGCCGCCATCGTTGGGCCAGGCAGATTGACTACCGGTTTGCCGTTCACTACGGCCAGCGCCAGGGGGCGTCCCGGAGCGGCGGCTATGTAATGGTGGATCAGCTTGCCTTTTTGCTCAAGGAGGCGGGCATTGAAATCTTCGTCTCCTCTCGCAGAACCAGCGTTGATTATTACGATATCCGATTCGCCGAGAGCCTGATCCAGAGCGTTCCCCAACTCCGCCTTCGCGTCTGGCACGATGGGGAACAGAAGCGGGTCGGCGCCCATCCCCAGCAGCATGTGCTTTGCCATCAGGCTGTTGGTATCCACGTTTTGACCGCGTTTTGGCCGCATCTGAGGCGGGATCAGCTCCGAACCTGTCGGGATGAAAGCTGCTCGCGGTTTTTTACGCACCGGCACCATAGTCACGCCGCCCATAGCCAGCGCCGCCAGATCGGTCGGCCGGATGGGCAAGTTTTCCCCGATCAGCAAATCACCCTTCCAGAAAGAATCGCCGCGCTCTCGCACATTGGAACCGGGCTCCACCTCCACGTCGGGGCTGATGAAGGAAATGCCCCCGTCCTCGGTCAAGTCGACCTCTTCAATCGCTATAACCGCGTCAAACCGGTCTTCAAAATCATCCCCAGTATCAGCCCGTACAAAGTCTGTGCCGATCCGCCACTTAGAAATGTCCGGAGCGCCGTCTGCAAAACGATCCGAGCATACGGCTATACCGTCGCAGGCGGAGATCCTGGCGACAGGGAGGGTATTCTCCGAGTACAGCGTCCCAGCGGTGACCCTCCAAGCAGCTTCGTCAATGGGTACGAGTTCAACCTGCTCTTTGGGTTCCCACGCCCTGAAAAAATCTGCCAGCGCCTGTTCTGCCGAAGGAAATCCTTGCATTAGTTTGCCTCTCAAAGCACTTCTCCTCTCCATGGGTAATCGGATGGAATTAATAACACAAAGGACGTTTAATCAGCGATTCCTTAACGCTGCTGTAATGGGTCGGGAAGGCGCGTCCCATTCGATCACGTCCGGATAACCCACCTTCCACAGGAAAAGCCCTGAGGGGGGCGGCGTCGCGGCGTTCTCGGCGCGGACAGCGCCGCCGCTCAGGAGATGGGAGAGGCGGGCTTCGTCAAACCTGCCTCGGGCAATCTCCATGAGGCACCCGGTCATGATGCGCACCATGTTCGCCAGATATGCGTTCGCCATTACGCGGAACACGATCAAATTGCCACGGGCATGGAGGCTCGAACGGAACACGTCTCGCACTGTCGAGCCCGGGACGTCGCGCGTCCGGCAGAAGGCGCGGAAATCGTGCCTGCCAACGAACGCTCCGGCAGCGTGAGCCGCGCGCTTCCAGTCATAGCTGGTACCGGGTTGCCAGAGGACGTAGCGCCTTATGTGGGGGTAACAGACGGACGAATTCCAGATAAAATAGCGGTATTCCCTTAAAACGGCGCTGCGCCGCGCGTGGAAGCCGGGAGGGGCGAGCGCGGCGCGCATGACAGAGACAGCCTCCGGCAGGCGCGCGTTCAACGCCGGGACGAGCCTGCGCGGCACCCACTGCTTCAGGAGCCGCACGCTGGCGATCTGAGCGCGCGCGTGGACGCCCGCGTCTGTGCGCCCCGCGCCGTCCACCCTGTGGGGCAGGCGAGAGGCGCCCTGATCGCCGCTCTCCCCGAGGGCGTACAGCGCGCGCTCCAGCGCGTCCTGTACGCCCGAGCCATCCGGCTGGGACTGCCAGCCTGAGAAATAACCGCCGTCATAGGAGACCTCAAGCGCGTAGTTTAAAGCGCCGTCATCTTCCGCAGGGAGCATCAGAGGGCTAAATACCTCAGGATGGTGCGGTCGAGGAGGACGACGAGGGAGATGAAGGCGACTAGGCCAGCGACCGCGCCTGTGTCCCTGCGCCCCCAGACGAGGGGGTTGAGGCGCGTCCTATGCGCCCCAGGGACGTAGCACCTGGACTCCATCGCTATCGCCAGGTTCTCAGCCCTCTTGAACACGAGTATAAAGAGCGGGACCAGGACCGGTATGAAGCTCCGCGCGCGCTTGAGGATGCCGCCGCTCTCGAAGTCCGCGCCGCGCGAGATCTGAGCCTTCAAGATCCTGTCCGTCTCCTCGAAGAGCGTCGGAATGAACCGGAGCGCTATGGTCATCATAACGGCCATCTCTGACGCGGGGAAGCCTATCCTCGCCAGCGGGGCCATGAGGCGCTCCAGCCCGTCCGAAAACGCCATCGGGCTGGTCGTCATCATCAGCATGGAGGCAAAGGTGACGAGAAAGAACAGTCTCATCCCCATCTCGAACGCCATCAGGAGGCCCTCCGCAGTCACGCGCAGGAACCCGGCGCGGAACACCTCGCGCCCCGGCGTCCAGAATATGTTGAGCAGGACCGTGATCGCCACGAGAAAAATAACCGGGCGGGCAGAAGCGAGCATGGTGCCTAGAGGGATGCGCGACAGCACGGACAGCGCCGCGAGGAAAACGCCCCAGAGCGCGAAATCCGGCGCATCGCTCGCCATGAAGAGCCCAGACAGGAGGACGCCGGTCGAAATGATCTTGCACCTCGGGTCAAGGCCGTGCAGATAGGAGTCGCCCGGGATGAATTGGCCCAGGGAAATGCCGCTCAGGAACTGCATCTGCCCAGCCCGCAGGATGCGGCGTCAGCCGCGCGTGAAGGTTCTGATTTAAATGACATGCCGCTGCGCTCCTCCACTTTCATTACT
>JAIRNC010000013.1 GCA_031258255.1 Synergistaceae bacterium | reverse complement strand
ATCGGCTGCTGGGCGTTGCCGGGCAGGATGAACTCGTCGCTTGGGGCGAGCCCCGCGTTGGCCTCCTTAAATTCGTCTTCCGCCCGCTCGGACGCGACAACGGATGTGGCAAGCTTGTCCGCTATGACGAGCGGCACCGCCGCTGTCTTCTGGTACACCGTGCCGCCTGCGGTCTGCGTCGCCGTGAAGTTTATGACGGCCTCCCCGTAGACCGCGCTGTTGTCTGAAGCGCCCCGCGCGATGGATGAATCCTGCGGCAATGCCCTCACGACGACTTCATCCGGGGGGAGGATGTCGATGCTCACGAGCGGCGCCCCCCCGCCCTCCACGCTGACGCTCAAAACTGGCTCCGGGTCAGGCTCGCCGCCCGACGCAGTGTAGGCAACGGTCGCGGTGAATCTGTCCCCCGGCGCGAGCGTGAGCGGGAACCGGGAAATCTCTATGGAATCCACCGCGCCCGGTGGCGCGTTGCCGGCGGCCGTCCACTTCGCGTAGAGTGTGATGTCCGCCGTCACGGCGTCGGCGGAAAAATCCCAGGCGTTGACGCAGGCCGGCTCCTTGTACCAGCCGCCGAACGAGTAGCCCGCCCGCGTCGGTATCGCCGGAGCGGTGATAGTCGTGCCAGGGATAGCCGAGGCAGGGGCAACCATGCCCCCTCCCTGGGAGTCAAACGTGACGGTGTGAACCGGCCCGGCCGTCCATTTAGCGTAGAGTGTGATATTTGCGGTCACCGTGTCAGAGGAAAAATCCCAGGCGTCGATACAGGCAGCTTCTTTGTACCAGCCGATAAATGAGTAGCCCGATCGTGTTGGCGCGGCTGGTTCTGTGATCGTGGTATTCTGCGGCGGATTCATCTGCGCGACCGCGCTGCCGCCCTGAGAGTCGAATGTTACAGTATAGGTCGGGGTAGGTGTCCATTTAGCGTAGAGTGTGATATTTGCGGTCACGGTGTCGGAGGAAAAATTCCAGGCATTGATACATGCCGCTTCCCTGTACCAGCCGATGAATGAGTAGCCCGATCGGGTTGGCACGGCTGGCTCTGTGATCGTGGTATTCTGCGGAGGATTTATCTGCGCGACCGCATTGCCGCCCTGAGAGTCGAATGTTACGGTATAGGTCGGCGCGCTCGCGATAGCGATGCTGAACGCCTGCCCGCCGAGCGACGGACCGACGGAGTTTGACGCCGAGACGACGAATGTAAAAGTGCCAGCCGTTGTCGGTGTCCCGGAGATCGCCCCGCTGTTATTTATGCTGAGGCCCGGAGGGCCATTGGAGAGGGAAAATCCAGTAGGGTTATTCGTTGCCGTGACAGAAGAAGAATACGCCACTCCCACGGTGCCGCCAGGAAGCGTGGCCGCGTTCACCACAGGGAGTTTCTGCCAGTAGAGGATGGGAAGCTGGCTTGCCGTATCCCACACCCACGGCGCGGCCCAGCTGTTGCCAAACACTGCTGACCAATTAGCGGTGCTAGTCCACCAAATGTGAGTTTCCCAATTCGTCTGGTTTACGTCCGTGCCATTATCCCCTGTTGGTAATATGCTAAACGTACCAGCCATAATACTGTTAGCGAAATTGTTTGTCATCGTGGAGGTGGTGACGTTGCCTGCTACTCGGCCAAATAAGCCTGTTCCATATCCGGCTCCCTGCACTGCGGCAGCTAATGCGGCGCAGTTCGCCACGCTGCCATCTTGAATTGCGCCCACAATGCCGCCGACGTCGCTGCCAGTAGAAGAAGAAACAGAGATATTGCTGCTCTTGTTGTAGCAGTTTGTTATGCTGCTACTATACTCAACAAAGCCCGCAATGCCTCCTACCAGAGAGGCCATTCCGCCGGTAACGTTGCCCGTGCTATAGCAGTTTACTACTTCGCCGTTACTCAATTGACCCACAATGCCACCGAGATAAGAGCCAGCACCGGTGGTGCCAATGCTGGCGGTGCTGTAGCAGTTCGTTATGCTGCTGCCTCCGAACACGGCAACCTTGCCCGCAATTCCACCGGCAATATTGCCATTGCTGATGCTGCCGCCGACAACCGCGCAATTAAAAATGGTTCCAGAACTAATAGACCCCGCAATGCCTCCTGTACTAGTGGATACACCAGTTACGATTGGATTCTCGACTATGAGGTTATAAATGGTGCCGTTGCTCACACCACTGAACAGGCCCTGAGAGCTATTTGCGGAGCTGATGCGTAGGTCGGTTATCTTATGCCCTCCCCCATCAAAGTATCCACTGAAAGTACCTATAGGTACCCAATCAGCTATGGAAGAGAGGTCAATATCGGAGGTTAGCTTAAAACACACTCCTGTAGTTGCCGCTCCAATATTTATAGTGTCTCTGAAATATTCGAATTGCGTCAAGTTGTTTATTTGATACACGTCGGACGATGTCCCGTCTCCGCCGCTAAACCGTGAGGGATCCCACGTCGCGGCATCGGCGCGGGCGCCAAGGAGCGAGGATGCCGCCGCGCATATCAGCGCGAGCAATATGAGATAACGGAAGCGGGAGGAACGGCGCTTGCGCCCGAATGTGCTGCTTTGTCCACTGACAAAAACCAATAGCATCATCCCCATTCAAAAATTTTTCTATACGCTTTGCCCTCACCCCGTCTGCCAGATGAACGAGACGTTGTCGCTACAGCCGGAGGAGAGGAGGTCGCCCAGGAGTCCGCGCGCGTCGGCGGCTGGGTCCCGGAGCCACGACGCCAGGCGTTGCGAGTCAAGCGCCTCCCACACTCCGTCGGAGCAGATGAAAAACGCGTCGCCACGGCAGCGGGAGACAGCCCTGGCGTAAAGCTCGAACCCGTCTTCGTTGCAAGGGGACACAGCGGACGTCGCTATGTTTTTCATGGGGTGCGTCCTCATGCCGTCCTCGTCTATCTCCCCTTTTTCGTACATCGCCTGGACTACGGAGTGTTCGCGCGTCAACCGTTCGGCAGCCCCGCCCGAGACGCGGTAAACGCGGCAGTCGCCGCAGTTGAATGCCAGCGCGCTTTTTTCGCGGAGCAGGATGCCAGCCACGACAGCGCCCATCTGGGCCATTTCCGGGTCTCGGGCCGCGCATAGCGCCATTTTCCGCTCCGACGAGTCGAGCAATGCCCGGATGGCCTTCTCGTCCTCTCCGATATCGAGCGTTGGCGCGAATAGATTTTTCAAGCCAGGCGTCTCGACGACCTCCGAGAACGTCTCGGCGATGATCTTTGCCGCCAGCGCGCCGCCCGCGTAGCCACCCATCCCGTCGATCACGGCAAGCATCTGCGGGTATCCCTCTAGCTCCAGCGTCTCCGGAGAGTCCATGCAGCCAACCCGGACCCTCCCTGCCACGCAGAGCGCGTCCTGGTTCTCCGGCCTCGTCGCTCCCCTGTGCGTGACGAACGCGACTTTCACGAGATCACCCGCAACTCACAGGCCAAGGACAAAGCCAGCGTGTCGCCAGAGGCGATGGGATGGGCGTGCCCTGGCTCTATGCGCGTTCCGTTGACCCATGTCCCGTTAAGGGAGCCAAGGTCTTCGATCTGCCAGATGCCGCCCTCAAGGCACACGCGGGCGTGGGCGCGCGATACGGTTCTCCGGTCCTTGAAAAACTCCCCTGTTTCGCCGCTCCTGCCAAGCGTCGCCCCGCTTTGGAGCGTAAGCGCCTGGCCGTCCGAGGCGCGGGCGAGCGTCAGCGTACCGGGCGGGCTGGCCGCCAAATCGCTGCCTTCGCTTTCGGCTGGCGCAGGGCCTCTTGCGGGGCATGAGGGAGACACCGAGGCGATGTTCGTCATGCACAGGCGGCAGATGACCTCCCAGATAGGGTTCTCCTCGCCACAGGCGGGGCAAATCTTTATCAGTTCCACTGGCGTCCACCGCTGCCGTCGCAAAAAAAGGGATTTTTCAGCCTAAAGACGTCCTCCTGCCTTGGAATCCCGATCAGGAGTTTCCTGCCATCGTCCATCCCGATAAGCTGCATCTTGCGCTTAGGCGATTGCTCCCATGCCTCATAGCGCTCTCGGAAATCGCCGTCAAAGAGCACGAGCCTCTGGTTCAGTGAGCCCTTCCATACGGAATCGGTCCTGTTGCCGCGCTCGAACGGGCCGTCCACCAGCGCTGACAGTAGCTGCGGCAGTTGGGGATATGACTCCAGCAGCGCTTCTGCCCTATAGCCGCTGTAGGCCAGGACGTCGCGCACGCCCAGTTCTCGCGCGGCGCGCAAAATCCCGAAGAGGGCGTCTGGCTGGTCAAAGGGTTCGCCGCCCGATATCGTGAGCCCGTCAGGGGGCGGCTCGGTTCTGAAAAACGCGCGAAGCCCCTCTATGACGTCGGGGACCGGCACGGAGGATTTTGGGTCAAAACTCCAGCTTTCGGGCGTGACGCACCCGCGGCAGCGCAGCGTACACCCCTGAAACCAGAGCCCTGCGCGGGTGCCTGGCCCTAGGGCGTAGACAGGGAAATGCATGAGATGGACTAAAACGGTGTCTTTCATCCCATCTCCAGCTCCCACCCCTCGGGCGTCTCGCTGACGCCCTTTACGACGTATGACGCTTCTTGTCCGCTGTGAAGCTCGCACAGTCTGCGGGAGAGAGGGTTCATGAAGAACGTCTCCATGCTGCTGCCGATCCCGCGCCCGCCCATCGAGAGATCGGCGCACACGAGGGCCGCCAGACGGCGCAGCGCCGCGTCCTCGAAGCTGATGCTTATGCCGTAGTCGTCCTTCAGCCTGAAAAGGACGTTGTCCATCATGCGGTCGAAAATCTTGAGAGCCGTCTCCTCCCGGATGAAATCAAACACGACGATGTTCTTGCCTATCCGGTTCAGGATCTCGGGCCTGTTGATCTTATATTTGAAAAAATCATCGATGGCCGCCCCAATTTTTAGGGAGATTTCTTCGTAGGGCATGTCCGGCGTCACGCGTTGGCGCTTGCCCCCGTCTTGCGTCTGCTCGAACATCCCCAGGTTGCTCGTGAAAACTATCAGGCTCTCTGAGAAGTACACGGTCTCCCCGCGCCCGGAGGAGAGCCGCCCGTCGTCCAAGATTTGCAGGAAGATGTCCAGGATCCTCGGGTGGGCCTTCTCCACTTCGTCGAAGAGGACGACAGAGAACGGATTCTGCTTGATGGCGTTGGTCAGCTCGCCGCCCACGTCGTAGCCGACGTAACCAGGAGGGGCGCCGATCAGCCGCTGATTGGCGTGTTCGTGTCCGAATTCGCTCATGTCGAAACGGATGCAGTGCGTCGATGATCCGAAGATCAGCTCCGTGATGGCCTTAGCGAGTTCTGTCTTGCCCACGCCGGTGGGGCCTGCCAGGAACAGTATCCCCTTGGGCTTTTGCGAGAAACGCGAGAACTGAACGCCTGAGAGGTTAAAGCGCGACCGTTTCAGGATATCCGAGGCGTGGCGCACGGCGGCTGGCTGCCCCATGACGCGACTTCCCAGGAAAGACTCCGCCTCCATTATCTTCCTGCCGTCCAGCTTCTCCCACATGTTTTCCTGAATGCCCAGCTTATAGCGGGTGATGGCGTCCCCTATCTGGCCGAACGGGACGCCTTCGTGCCACGCAAGCTGCGCGATGGACACGATCTCGCTGGCCAACAGGCCTGTCGTCTGGTCGCGGAATGTGTCCAGGCACGCTCTTCGTGGGTCATCCTTCATTTCGTTGTATCCAGGGATCTTAGGGGAGACTGCCTGGACGACGCAGCCCCTTGTCTCGTTGTCAGGGCGCGGGACGGGCAGCGCGTGGACGTGCGGGTTCCCGAGGGTGTACCAGGGGGGCAGGTCATTTTCCTTGTCCATGATCCAGAAGGCCGGGTTATGCAGCGGGTACGCGCCGCCGGGGGCGAGCCTCGGCGAGGCTTCTAGCGAGAGGCGGAACATGCGGTAAAAGAACAGCCAGACATCCGGCTCCTGGAAGATGTCCTTCACGCGGGAGGAAAATTGCAACACCAGCGCCGCGTGTCCCGCCGCGCTGCCGGAGATTGCGCCGGCGATGGCGGACGCCCTTTCGAGTGTCGCTGGCAGCCGCCCCTGGCTTATTCTCTCGCCAGTCAGCTTTTCGAAGAATTCCGCGCTGCCTGATGTGAGCGAAAAACCGTCCAGTGGCTCATAGGTCACCACGAGGGTATACCCCATATTGGATAGGAGTTCCTTCAGGTAGTCCCGCATGGACAGTGTGACGGCATATTCGCCGAGCAGGGCAGGGTAGACGTCGTTGACGTTCCCGTAGAGCAGGAACTGTGGCTTTATGGCCAAAAAGCGCTCTATCTCCCTGGCCCATTTGGGTCTGTGATCCGCGGCGCCGCTCACGGCGTCTCATCCCCGCGCGCATCCGAAGCCAGCTCTGCCGGTATATTCTCCGCCTTCCCGCGCTTTCTCCTCGCCGGACGTTTTTTATCGGCTACGACCGGCAAGGGTGACTCTCCCGGCTCTATGCGGACTGTCGTCTCAAGGGGCAGGCCGAGTTCCCTCATCCGCGCGAGGAAACCGTCGAAATCGCGGCACCACTTCTGGCCGGCCTCGATGTCCTTCTGTGCCTGGACAGGGCCAGACGCGTCTTTTTCCTCCCCGGACGCCGCGACGCGCACGAGCCGGGCCGACAACGATCCTCCCGTGTCGGCCTTGACCATGACGCGATACCCGTCGTAAGGCGAATCCAGGTAGCGCACCTCTCCCGGGCGCATCGGAATATCCCCGTTCCCGCCGGATTTTTCGGCGGCATCGCTCGGAAGCAGCTCATACCCCATCTCGTCCAGCGCGCTTTTCATCCTGCTGACGAAGTAATCGTCGGCGATCTTTCTCTCGCGCTCACAGGCGAACGTCGCTATGTCCTCGTAAAGCCTCATGAAATCGGCCCGCTCGATATATTTTCTCCCGTCCAGGCACAACTCCTCGTACCGCCGCGCGAGTTCCGATCCCTCCGCGGTTTTGGCGATTCCGGCCATCCCCGCGATCTCCCTCAGCGTCTCGCGGAAGAGCTCCGCGGACGCCAGCCGTTCCCGCGTATCCCCCCATGTCGTTTTCAACTGGCGCAGGAGCTGTGGCAGCCGGCCGGGGAAGTGGGTATCGGCGCTTAATTTTTCCAGGATGGGGCGCAGCTTTTCGCCCTCGGACGCGTCCATCCGCGCTATGCGGTCCGCCCAGTCGCGGATTTCGGAGACGACCCTCTGGGTTTCCGCGTCGTCAGCCTGTTTCGTCGCCGCACCCTTCCGGGCCTGTCGCGGCGTGAGTTTGTTTTCTTTGGGGCCGCTTATGCCCGCCCCCCGGGCCAGGTCTTTCAATTTATTCATCTCCTGGAGGCGCTCCGCGATCCTCTGGAGTTCCGTCATGCGTTCGTCGAACGGGAGGGACTGGGATCTTTCAAACCCGGCCTTGAGGCGGACGAGTTCCATCTCGTACGCAGGCACCTTTGCGGATGCTGCCTCGCCCAAAAGCCCTCGGACCGATTCCTCTCGGGCTTTGGCTTGCGCGTCGTCCAGTTCGGCCCTTCGGACGGCCAGCCGCAGGTCGCGGAGGTCGCCGGCGGCCCTTGCCGCCCCGTCGCTGTCCGTAGCCAGCCGATCCAGCGAATCCTTCAGACGCCCCAGGTCCTTCCGTAGGCGCGCAAGCGGCTCAGCCCCGCCGGGACAGCCGCTCTCCAGTTTATCAAGGCGTCCCTGTTCCAGCGATATGTCGTCCCGCAATTTTTTTTTGAGGGCATTGCTCCCGGCTCTGTCGATCTGGTTGCGCAACAACATGCTCGCCCCGATCCCGAAACCGGAGACCAATATCGCGCTCAAGAGACTGTATGCTGGCGGAAGCACGGCCACAAGCACTACGCTCATGAAAGATCACCACCCATTCTTCAAGTTAGCCGCCCTCGAACAGATACGCGTCACAGGCATAGTAGATGCCCCATTCGTTCTTGGAAAGGACAAACCTGCGCCGGATATGGCAGGCCAAAAGGCCGTACAGCGCCCCCGCGAGCGCGGCTGTCGCTCCGGGCGCGACCGAGATCAGGTAACCAAAATACCTGATGACCGATATGAGGGATAAGAAGCCAAACACGACAGCCGGGTCGGCTTGGTCAAATTTTATCTCATCGGGCGTCTCCCTGACAAAAAATATGTAATACACGGCGGCAACGACGGTGAATAAGATCAAAGACAGGATGACATACGCGTCGAATGAATTCCCGGCGACGAAACGCAGCAACAGGGACAGGAGCCCGGCAAAGGAAGCCGAGGCCGCGTACTGCGCCAGCTTACAGTTGTTGGCCTCGATTGCCTGACGCCTTTCAAGGAGGCCCGAGATTTTGATTATGAAGAGTATGTCCCGCGAGTCTATCTTCCGGTCCTTCATCTGCGCGACCCTCTCAACGGTGCGCAGGATGCCGACCGTGGCGTGAGAGGCATAGAATTTGCCGAGCGCGTCCGTCAGAAAATCCAGCCTTTCGAGTATCTGCGGCGTATGCCCCAGGCAGAGGATCCGCGCCTCCCTCAGATACTCTTCCTGGCTCATGTCCGCGTATGTCCGGGGCGCTTCCTGCCGTTCCGCCGGGATCAGCAGTCCCTGGGATCTCCAGGATTCTATCCGTTTCGCGCCGTCCGCGTAAGTCGACGCCCCCAGGAGCATGGACGAGAGGGCGTCTGGGAGCGCGTATCTGCCGGTGATGTCGTCGAACGATTCGCGCTTCATCGGGACGGCGCCGATCATGCTCAGGGCCCGGGTTCTCTCGCCCGTGGTCCCGTGTTCCGTGTCCTCGGGCCATACGTAGGCGTCCGGGTTTTCTATGGCGTCGAAGTAAGCCCACTGCTCCGCTACGGTTTTCCTGTCCATGAACTGGAGGATGTCGAGGATGGCTTGGTCTGAGCAGCCAGTCAGGCAGACGTAATCGTCGTAGTACGACCTCAGCTTGCCGTTTCCGAGCATCTCGATTATCCTTCCCTCCGCGTCGGAGCACTCGCCTCGGATGGCACGGCCCAGGAACAGGCGCAGGTTGTCCGAGTCCACTCTCTTCCCCAGTATCGAGAAAGGGCACCTGGCGTTGCTGTGGACGAAGCGGAAGAGGCTCTTCATCGGATCCATGAGGTTTATCGAATTTCCGATTTCCAAGGCTTCGTCGAAATAGAGGTTGCTCTCGTACCACTGCCGGAGGTAGAGCAGGAAAGTCGGGCCGGAGAGCCAGGGCTTCTCGTTAGCGGCCCACGCGAGCGCCAGCTCCTCCGCGGTGTGATATTCCTCCCCCTCGAACCGGAACGGGTTGCGCGGGCCGGTTTGCGCGTGAGGGGCCGGTGTCTCCTCGTAATAGACCGGGATGTCAGTATCCCCGGCGAGCCAGCGCGTGACCTCGCCGTAGCCCCATCTCTTGGCGTCGTCCTTTGTCAGAAGCCCCTTTATCAGCACGGCCATCCCGGCGTCGAGCGAAGCGGGCACCTCGACGTTGCCCAGAGTCAGCTTGTGGATTATCCGCGAGTCGGACAGGCCTTCGAGGGGATGCTCCCCGGCAAGGAGCTCGAGCACGATCATGCCTAGCCCCCACCAGTCGCAGGGACGCCCGACGGCCCGGCTGAACGCCTCCGGCGCCCAATACATGGGCGTGCCTTTGAGCGCCGTCATCTTCCGCGACATGTCGGAGGCCAAAAGGGACGAGATGCCGAAGTCAGTGAGGATCGCGTCGAGGGGTTCGAGCGAGCGGATCAGGACGTTGGCCGGCTTCATGTCGCAGTGGACGATGCCGTTCTCGTGCAGGGTATGGATGGACTCCGAGAGTTCCTGGATGAGCTTTTCCACGAAGGCGCGGCTGTGCTTCGTCTCAGGGGGGATGTCACTCAGCGAGCCCAGCGGGATATACTCCTGCAGCTCGTACCATCTGCCGGTCGCTTCATCGAAGCCCGTTTCAAGGAATATGACGAAACAGCGGCTGTTTTGGCGGCTGATCTCCGTGATCCTGTTCAAGATCTCGATCTTGGGTTCCAGACGATGCCTGTATAACTTCAGCACGCACAGATCACTTCCGCCTCGCGCGTCTCCGGCGCTGACGAGGTAGATATCTGCCTCCGCGCCCTTGGTCGGGAGCTGATCTACGACGCGCCAGCCCCGGAAGCTCTCGATAATGCCGGCAACGTTTCCTCGGCTGCGCGCGCCCAATTTGACCGTAGAGTCCCCGTAACGCTCCGTAACGTCGCCACTGGCCGCATGACGCAGCGTGGCACGAGCCTCGCCGCGGCGTTCGGTGTCGTCCTGTATCGTGGAGGATTCGGTTGGATCCTCCCTCAGCGTAGCGTCAGGCGCTTCTTTCAACTGTCAATCCTCCTGCAATGAGCACGGAAACATTATATACTATATACACCGCGCCTTACTAAAAGTTATTGTCATCATGAAAAAAAACAATTAGACAAGGGTTCCGTTAGCCCCTATATTACAGCGACAGCATCCCAATGCTCTAAAACTTAATAAGGGAGAGATCGGAAATGAAGCACTCGGACACAGCGAAGAGAGTCGTGAGGAACGTGTCGTTTTTGAGGGTGGCCGCGGCGTTTGTCATGGGGTTTTGCGCCCTGTCCTGCGCTGCCGGTGCGGCTTCGGCGGCCAGCGCCGGGCGGAACGACCTCATATTCAGCATCAACGCGGATATAGTCGCAGTCGACCCCGCCGCGCAGAGGGATACCGTCACCGGAATAGTAGTATCGCAGCTCTACGACACCCTCATACACAAGACTTCTTCGGGCAAACTGGAACCGGGGCTCGCTACGGAGTGGAAGATCGCGGACGACGGCCTCAGTCTCACTTTCACCATCAGAAACGGCGTCAAATTTCACAACGGCGACACCATGACGGCGGAGGACGTGGCTTTTTCCTTGAACAGGGCCATTAAAAGCAGCCTCACGTCCAACGTGAGCAGCATGATGGCTGGCGCGTCCGAAGTTGACGGCTCACATGTGAGGCTCGATCTGAAAAATCAATTTGCCCCTGTCCTCGAATGCGTCGCGGCCACTGGCCTATCCGTCGTCAGCAAGCGGGCCGTGGAGGAGCTGGGGGACGACGGCTTCCGCAAGGCGCCGGTCGGCACCGGCCCTTATAAGTTCGTCTCGTGGAAGGGCGGGGACAGGATCATCATGACCGCTTTCGACGATCACTGGAGGGGGAAGCCGTCCATAAAAGACGTCACGTTTCTCATAATGACGGACAAATCGACAGCCGCGATAGCGTTGCAGAACGACGAGATCGACGTCCTGTATGACCCCGCCTTCACGGACAAGAAGGCGCTCACTGGCCTGCCGAACGTCACGTTTTCCGAGATAGACAGCGCCACGCTTATCTACATCATCAGCTTCAACAACAAGAAGGGCGTGTTCGCGGACAAGAGGCTGCGCGAAGCGGTGGCCTACGCCATAAATCGCTCCGACATAGTGGAGGGCGCGCTCGAAGGCAACGGCAGCCCGGTCGAGATGCCCATATCTCCCACGTGCGCGGGCTTTTACGATCCTTCTTATAAATTCTACCCGCAGGACGTAGACAAGGCGAAGGGACTGCTGAAAGAAGCAGGGCATCCCGACGGCATAACGGTGCCGATCAGGCTCAATCAGAGCTCGCTCTACACGAAGCCCGCTGAGGTCGTCCAGGCACAGCTCAGGAAAGCGGGGATAAACGTACAGTTTGAGCTGATGGAGCGCGCCACGTATCTCTCCGAGATATATGAGGATATGAACTACGAGATAACGCTCTACATGTTCTCCACGATATACGACGACCCTGACTATATCTTCTTCGGGAGGCTCCACAGCTCCAACATCGGCAACACGAATTACGCCAATTACTCCAATCCCGAGGTCGATGAGTTGATAATGAAGGCGCGGTCTTCAAACGACCATGGCGAGCGTGTCAGGCTTTACCGTGAGATCAGCGACGCCGTCAAGGAGGACATACCGTTCATCCCCTTGATGACCAGCTCGTCCACCATCGCGTCCAACTCGAAGCTCAGGGGTGTCGTGCCGTCCGCCGCGAGCTTGTTCTACGTTTACGACTATTCGTGGGCGAAATAGCCGGTAAGGGAAAAACTTTGCGGAGGCGGTCTGGGTGATAAGGTATATCGGGCAGAGGTTGCTGATGATGATTCCTGTGATATTGGGGATATCGTTCATCATATTCTCCATAATGAATCTGACTAAAGGCGACCCTGCCCGCCTCATCCTGGGCGAGGGCGCTACCCTCGAAGCGATAGAGGCGAAGCGGGAGGAGCTGGGTTTGAACGATGCCTTCATCGTGCGCTACGCGAAATACATAGCGCGGGTGGCGATAGGGGACTTCGGGAGGTCGTACAGGACGGACGCCCCCGTCTCGGAGGAGATATTCTCCAGATTCCCCACGACGTTTTACATCGCCTTCCTCGGCATACTGTTCGCTACGCTGTTCGCCGTGCCGGTCGGCGTGATATCGGCGGTAAAGCAGTATTCTGCCATAGACATAATCACTACGGTCGTGGCGATGCTGCTCACGTCCATGCCCGGGTTCTTCGTCGGTATGCTCCTCATACTCTCGTTTGCGCTGATGCTCCGGATATTCCCCGCGACGGGGATAGGCACGTGGAGGCACTTTATCCTGCCCTCCCTCTCGGTCGCCTCCGTCACTATGGCGAATTTCATAAGGATGACGAGATCCACCATGCTGGAGGTGATAAGGCAGGATTACGTCAGGACGGCGAGGGCGAAGGGCGCCTCGATGAGAAGGGTCATTTTCACCCATTGCCTCCGCAATTCCCTGCTGCCGGTCGTGACCGTGGTAGGGATAAATTTCGGCGTCCAGCTCGGGGGAACGATAATGATAGAGGCCGTGTTCGCCATACCTGGCTTGGGGACTTACATGATAAACGCTATCAGGCAGAAGGATATTCCGGCCGTGATGGGTTCCGTGATATTCGCGGCGATAGTCGCCGGAATAATCAACCTCGCGGTCGACATCCTATACGCGTACATCGACCCCAGAGTCAAGTCGCACTATGAGAGATTCACGAAGAGGGGGCGGCGCAATGCCCAAAGGAGCTAGCAAACGCGGACAGGTTCAGATGACCTGGAGCCGCTACCGAAAGAGCAAACTGGCGATGCTGGGCCTCGTCACCGTGTCCGTCCTGTTCTTCGCGGCCTTGGCGATACCGCTGTTCAAGGACTATGAGATGGCTATAGAGCAGGACTTTTCTAGCCGCTACCAGCCCATAGGCGCTGGGCATATTTTCGGCACGGACCAGTTCGGCAGGGACATATTCATAAGGATGGTGTTCGGGGCCAGGATATCGCTCTTAGTCGGCATCGCCACGGTGTCGGCGTCGCTCGTGGCCGGGGCGTTCATAGGCGCTGCGGCTGGGTACTATGGCGGCAGGCTGGACGAAATACTGATGAGGATAATGGACGTGTTCCTGGCTATCCCGAACACGCTTCTGGCCATTTCAATCGTCGCGGCGCTCGGGCAGGGCATAACCAACCTCCTGATAGCGCTCGCTATCTCACAGGTGCCGAGTTTCGCGCGAGTGGTGAGGGCGTCCATCCTGACGGTGAAGGAGCAGGATTATATCGAGGCTGCCAGGGCGCTCGGCACGTCGAACGCGCGAATAATCGCCCGTCACATACTCCCGAACGCCATCGGCCCGATAATCGTTCAGACCACATTGAACGTCGCGCGGACCATTCTGAATATCTCATCGCTCAGTTTCGTGGGGCTTGGAATATCGCCGCCCACGCCGGAGTGGGGCTCCATGCTCGCTGACGCGAAGCCGCAGATGCTCCAGTACCCTCATCTCATCCTGATACCAGGGGCCGCCATAGCCATAACAGTCATGGCGATAAACCTGGTGGGGGATGGCCTGAGGGACGCGCTGGACCCCAGGCTGAGGAACTGACGCATGGGCGAAAACCTGCTCGACATCGAAAACCTCAGCGTCATATACAGGACGGACGATGCTTATATCTACGCGGTGAACGGCGTGGACATGTCCGTGAAAAACGGCGAGACGCTGGGGCTGGTCGGAGAGACGGGCGCGGGCAAGACGACTGCCGCCTTGGCCATAATGAAGCTGTTGCCTGAAAGGATAGGGATCGTAAAAAGCGGGAAAATAACCCTCGCCGGGATCGACATAACGAGGGCTACAGAGCATGAGATGGAGGCGATAAGGGGCAACGCCGTCTCAATGATATTCCAGGACCCGATGACATCGCTCAATCCGACGATAACGGTCGGACGGCAGATCGCCGAGGTGTTGCAGCTTCATGAAAAAGGGAAGTCGCATGGGGAGATATCGCGCAGCGTTGACGAAATGATGGAGCTGGTAGGCATCCCCCCTCACAGGAAAAACGAGTACCCTCATCAGTTTTCCGGCGGCATGAAACAGCGCATAGTCATAGCCATAGCGCTGGCGTGCAAGCCGAAACTCCTGATCGCCGACGAGCCAACCACTGCCCTGGACGTGACGATTCAAGATCAGGTGCTTGAGATGATGAACGACCTGAAGGAGAGGCTCGGGACCTCCATGATATTGATAACTCATGACTTAGGAGTGGTCGCCCAGACGTGCGACAGGGTGTCGATAATGTACGCCGGCGAGATAATCGAGAGCGGTGGAGTCGAGGAAATTTTCGACGGGAAAAAGCGTCATCCGTATACGTCCGGCCTGTTCGGGTCGATACCGAACATTAAAATCGCGGCGCGGAGGCTTAACCCCATAGACGGGTTGATGCCAGATCCCGCGTCGCTCCCTGCCGGATGCGGTTTTTTCGAACGGTGTCCGAAGAAAATGGCGTCGTGCGGCCAAAAGCCGCCCCTCTTCGCCGCCCGTGGGGGCGGTCATGTCATAAGGTGCTGGCTGTATGGCGGGGATGCCCGTCAGGGTGATGGTTCATGGGCGCTTTAGTGGAGGTTCGGAGGCTTAAAAAATATTTCGAGACCGCATCGGGGATGCTCCACGCCGTGGACGGGGTGGATTTCGCGATTGACGGCGGGCGGACGCTGGGGGTGGTCGGGGAATCAGGGTGCGGCAAGTCGACGCTGGGCAGGACGATATTGAGGCTGACTGAGCCTACGGACGGAGAGGTGCTCTACGACGGGGAGGACATCACGCGGTTTTCCGTGCCGCAGATGAACGCGATCAGGAGGGATCTGCAACTCATCTTCCAGGATCCCCTCTCGTCCTTGAACCCTAGGATGACGGTGTTCGAGATTATCGCCGAACCCCTGAAGGTGTTCAGGGTCACGAGCGGCAGGGACGAGATGGACGACAGGGTAGCCTCCCTGATGAAAACCGTCGGCCTGGCCGATCGCTTCTCAAATTCGTACCCTCACGAACTCGACGGAGGCAGGAGGCAGCGCATAGGCATAGCGAGGGCGCTTGCATCAAACCCGAGGTTCATCGTGTGCGACGAGCCGGTTTCGGCTCTGGACGTCTCCATTCAGGCGCAGATCCTGAACCTGCTCATGGACCTCCAGGAGGAGAGGGGGATCTCCTACATGTTCATAACGCACAACCTCAGCGTGGTGAAGCATATCAGCCAGGAGATAATGGTCATGTACCTGGGGCAGTGCATAGAAAAAGCCCCGTCAGAGGAGTTGTTCGCCAACCCCCTTCACCCCTACACGAGGGCCCTTCTGGCGGCCATCCCGGTCCCCAGCCTCGAAGCGCGCAAGAAGAGAAAGGGCGCGATCAAAGGAGAGGTGTCAAACCCCGTAGACCCGAAACCCGGCTGCCGCTTCGCGCCTCGCTGCTCACTTGTGTCGGGCGAGTGCGCTGCGGAAGGCGTTGCCCTCCGGGAGACGTGCGCCGGGCATTTTGTAGCATGTGTAAAAACGGGACGCGCTCATGAATGAAAAAATAAAAGAGGAGTTGTTCGCCAACATAGAGCGCAACGCGCCGGATCTCATCTCAATGGCCGACATGATATGCGACAACCCTGAGGTCGGGCTTGAGGAGTACAAGGCGTCCGGCTGGCTTTCAGCATATCTCGCGGACAGGGGTTTTTCCGTGGAAACGGGGATAGGCGGGCTCGAAACGGCTTTTAAGGGGACGCGCAGTTTTTGCGGCGGCGTGTCGCTGGGCCTACTCTGCGAATACGACGCCCTCGAAGGGATAGGGCACGGTTGCGGACACCACATCCAAGGCCCAGCGGTCTGCGGGTGCGCGGCCGCGCTAGCGGATGTGATGGGCGCGTTCGCGGATTTGCACCCGTTCACGGTGATCGTGTACGGCACACCCGCGGAGGAGACAGTCGGCGGCAAGGTGACGATGCTCGGCAACGGGTGTTTCCGTGACATAGACGTGGCGATCATGACGCACGCTAGCTCCAGCGGCACCAGCGTCGACAACAGGACTCTCGCCATGTCCTCGTACATCGTGCGCTTTCAGGGCATAGGGTCTCACGCCGCCATAGCCCCGGAGAAGGGGCGCAGCGCCCTTGACGCGTTCCTGCTCGCCGCCAGCGGGGTTGAATTCATGAGGGAACACGTGCCGCCCGACGTGAGGATGCATTACACGATAACCGGCGACACTGGCCCTGTCAACGTGGTTCATGAGTCCGCGTCCGCAAAATTCACGCTGAGATCTTACAGCCGGGAAACGTTGGACGGCGTAAAAAACAGATTCGAAAAAATCATCCGCGGCGCTTCGCTGATGACCGGCGCGGATTGCGCGGTACAGGAGGTCGTTTCCTACGACGATGCCGTGCCTGTGGACTCCCTTGCCGGGCTTTTGATGGAAAACGCCAGGTTCGTAGGGGCGCCTGACATAAGGCCGCCCAGGGAAAGGACAGGGTCGACGGATTTTGGCAACGTGTCCCGCTTGATCCCGGGCGCTTGTCTGAGGGTGGCGAGCGACGGGGAGGGGCATGTGCCTGGACACTCTAGGGAGGCCGCCGCTCTCGGCAAGAGCGACGAAAACCATGACGCCATCATTGTGGCTGCAAAGGTGATATCCGCCGCGTGCTGCGACCTGATAATGTCACCGCCCAAAATGGAGGAAATAAAAAAAGAGTTTGAAGAAAAGCGCAGAGGACAGGTCAACGCCGATGGATGACATGAAGGGACGTTTTTTCGAGTACATTGACGGATTGAGGCCAGGGCTCACGGAAATGGCTGACGAAATCTTCGATAACCCGGAGACAGGGTACTCCGAGCGGAGAGCTTCCGCTCTTTTGGCGTCGTATTTGAGTGACGCTGGCTTTTCGGTGGAGTTTGGGGAAGGGGGGCTTGAAACCGCTTTCAGGGCTGTATATGATCATGGCCCAGGCGGCCCGTCCATAGGCCTTCTCTGCGAGTACGACGCGATAGAGGGCTTAGGGCACGCGTGCGCTCACCACATACAGGGGCCCGCGATGGCCGGGGCCGCGGCCGCGGTCAAGGAGTTGCTGCGCGGGAAACCGTACAGGCTGGTCGTATACGGCACCCCGGCGGAGGAGACTGGCGGCGGCAAGATAGACATGCTGGAGCACGGGAGTTTCAAGGATATAGACGTGGCTCTGATGTGCCACGGCAGCCCCACCACCACCACGGACGTCAGGTGTCTCGCTATGTCGTCGTTCCGAGTCTCGTTCAGGGGGGTGAACTCTCACGCGGCGATATGCCCAGAAGCCGGCAGAAGCGCGCTTGACGCGGTTCTCCTGGCCTGCCAGGGGGTGGAATTCCTCCGCGAGCACGTTGAGGACGGCACAAGGATGCACTACACGATATTGGACTCAGGCGGCCCTGAGAACGTGGTGCCGCAAGACGCGTCGGCGCGCTTCGCCCTGCGTTCATACGACAGGTACTCCCTCGATTCAGCGATAGACCGGTTCAAAAAAATAATAGAGGGCGCGGCGTGCATGACGGAGACCACGTACGCCATTCACGAAGAGCGGCGGTTCGACAGCAAGATACCGGTGCTCTCCCTCAATGATATACTGATGAAAAACGCTTCTCTGGTAAAAGCGCCGTGCATCAGGCCGCCGAGGGAGCATACGGGATCGACTGATTTTGGGAACGTGATGTATGTGGTGCCTGGCTCGTGCATCAGGATAGCGTTCGTGCCGGAGGGGACGCCGTCACACTCCCAGGCGTACCTCGACGCCGGGAAATCGCCACAGGCGCACGATGCCGTCGTGATGGCCGCGAAGATAATGGCGGCCACGGTATTTGACCTAGTCTGCGGCGAAGGCGTCATGGCTAGGGTGAAATGCGAGTTCGCGTCGAAAAAAAACGCTGTAGGCTCAAGCCGGGACGCGGGCGACGGATCAGCCGCCGTCTCGTGATAGCGCGGCGGCGCGGCGCTACCTCCGGTCGTCGTAGATTATCTTGATCTTCTTTGGGAGCAGCCTGGCAAGGGTCTCCCTCGTCAGGTTTATCATGGCTAGCGCCGCAGGCGAAAGGTTGGCGCCCTTCCGTGACGCTATGATAGTCTTCCTCATGAAAACAGGGTCGTCGACCGTGTGAAAAACGGGTTGCGCTTCGAGCATTTTTTTCATCCTCACCCCGGCGGTGTAAGTGGTAAAGCAGATACCTACCCCGGACGCCGCGAGCGCGCTTATCGTATAGTGGCTCGAAAGCTGCATGGCTATGTCCACGTTCACCCCGTGACGCTCCAGTATCTGCATGACCACCCTGTACATGCCCGCGTTTGGCACCAGCGTCAGGAATTTTTCTCCTTCGAGGCGTTTGGGATCCACGTAGTGCGGTCTGCCGAGGCTGTTTCCCGACAAATCAACGCCCTTTGCGAACGGGTGCCCCGTCGATGTCACGAGGTAAACGGGATGCTCCTCGACCACCTCGTAATTCAGGTTCGGCGAGTAGGAGGGGAGCGTGTATATGCTGATGTCTATGGTCCCGTCCAACATGCCTCTTTCTAAGTCGTCGCTGTTGCCCTCTATTATCTCTAGCTCGATATCCCTGTGCGCTTCCATAAATTTCGGGATTATAAGGGGAAGGAAGTAAGATGCCGTCTCGACCGGCGCGCCTATGGAGAGATGCCCTTTCCTGCCGGCGCTGATGTCGGCCATTTCATGAGTGATGGAGTCCTGGATGTCGATAATTTTTTGTATTCCGTCCAAGAAGCGCTCCCCGGCGTAGGTGAGGCGCACGGGAGAGGCGTCCCCCCTGTCGAAGAGAGTGACGCCCAATTCCTCCTCTATCCTCCTTATGGCCTTCGTGAGCGCTGGCTGCGTTATCCCGCATTCCTTTGACGCTTTGGTGAAATTTTTGGTCTTGGCCAAGACGGAGATATACCTGTAATGGCTGATATTCAAACCACGAACCCCCTTCACCGACTTAAAGCGAATATTCGTCGCAATATCTTAGCAGACGTTTGCGCGTAAGCGTCGTAAATGTCGTTCGTCGTTATGAAAGAGAGGTGCTTAGATGGGGAATCCTGCGGGCGGCGTGTTTTATGCCGCCCGCTTTTTTTGTTCTGTCAATCAAGCGTTGTGATTTTCGCTTGTCTCTTTGAGGGCGTTGATCTCTTCGATTGAGAGCCCAGATATTTCAGAGATCAGCGCAAGCGGCAGGTCTCGGGCTAACATCGAACGGGCTGTTGCTTGTATGCCTTTCTGTATGCCTTCATCTATCCCTTCCTGCTTGCCCCTTAGTTCGCCCCTTAGTTCGCCCCTTAGTTCGCCCCTGCGTTCGGCGGTGAACATGGCGTTCTGGAACTCCAGCCGCCCTTTTTCGCGCAGCTCATAAAGGCGGCGCTCTTCGTCGTTTTTAACGAACACGTCCTCGACTGTCAGTGCCCTGCCGATCATCGGTTCTTTGGCCGTTATCATCTCCATCCATCATACCCCGCCAACACAGCTTTATGTCACACGCATATTATATGCGCCATCGGCAGTGAATTCAACGCTTTTCGCGGAGTCCCGCATTAGCGCCCTGCTGCAGTCATGTGAGAGGCGGCAATGTGGGCGTATTGTGGTTATGGATCGCCAAGGGCCTGGATAGTGGACAGCTCATGATGCCACGTATTGTGGTTAGCTTGCGCGAATTACCGCATTCCCTTCCCAGAGGCTCAGCGCGGCGCATATACATTGATGTCTCCACGGTCTTTGGCACTGTTAAGTTAGTTACTGCTATTATCTGCGACGCGAGCTGTAGTTTTATGAATATGTCGCCACTTACACAGGCGACGCGTGTGATCTTTGGGGTGCGGTTGTCATCGCGGAATTACGGGATTGCCGCTGGCTGGGGCCTGATTGACATTTTAGGGAAGATCGCGCATAATTTAGTTTGTTCTAAAAAACTCTAAACTCTGAGAATGGGAAGGAGGGCGCGGGTAGACGGGAATGGATTATGCCACGGACTCCATTTTAGTGAATTTTACCCTTGTAAATTCGGCGCTGACGCGATATAGTTTCAGAGCCCAGAGCCCAGAGCCCAGAGCCCAGAGCCCAGAGCCCAGAGCCCAGAGCCCAGAGCCCAGAGCCCAGAGCCCAGAGCCCAGAGCCCAGAGCCCAGAGCCTTAATTGTTGCTGTGATTTAACCCCTTTCAAGAGAAATTTTTTCCTTTTTTTCGGCTTTCCACACGTCCGCGGCGGCAGAAATTTTGCGCCGCCGGTGTTTTTGATACCCCCTTGAACGCAAGAAACGCAAGCGATCTGCCCAGCTTCGCGCCGTCAGGCGCGGACGGTGATTTAATGCCGTTTAAGTTTGATTTATATAACTTATGAGAACATAAAGTATTGAAGGGAGTGAACACCATGAAATCACCTGTCAGGA
>JAIRNC010000119.1 GCA_031258255.1 Synergistaceae bacterium | reverse complement strand
AGAGCCGCTCGATGGACCTCTGGAGAGCCTTGTTCGTGGAGTTCAGCGCGTTGTAGGATATGAGAGCCGGTACGTTCGTGTTGATGCGCATTGCAATACAACCTCCCTGTCATGTCGTTATTGCCAGTCCGCGCGACTTCCCTGCCGCGCCGGGTTAATGGCGGTATTCCTTTGATATGCGACCGCAGACCCCCTGCCGCGAGGGGTCAGCCGACGTCAACGAGCCAACCTAGCGCACAGCCCTTTAAGGCGGAGCGCCGCCAGACATAAATACGCTTGACAGCAATAACATTGACGGAATATTGACGAGGAATTGCATCTTCTTCACAACCTCCCTGTCGTGAAAAAATCACCAGGGCCTTCCATGCCCCCGAAACGACGAATCCCCTACCAGGATCCAAAATGTTACTTTACCCGCATATAATACACCAAATCGCCCGCTTGTCAAGCGCGCCGCGCTCCGCTTTTTGCTTGGCTTGGCATAACCTTCTTCTGTTGACGACCCGTATCAAATTCGCAAATGTCCGTGTTCGATTTATCCGATTTATCTGAATCCCCCCCACGTAGAAGGACACAGGGGGCGCGACCTTAACCCTTATACACGCCAAAGCAAAGATACGCGCTCATATGGCCTTCTGCACGGGGATAAAACGGCAAGTGCTCGCCCATTCATATCGCCACGCGTTCGGCTTTAGTTCTAAACGGAGAAAATATCACTTTCCCGTCCTCTACGGTTATTTCGAGTTCCTGAAACATCTTTCCTCTCATGCAAAGCCCCTCTCTCATAGCTTCCTCATCTTCGCGTGAAGCGTTTATCCGTTCTGGGAAAAAGTCCGCAATGATGTTGCGCATATTCTCGATAGCTTCGTCTATCGTGTCGCCTTCGGTGATGGCCCCAGGCAATTCCGGGCATATAACCGTATAGCCGCCGTTCTTTTGAGGGTAAAAAATCAGGCTTAGAATGTAAGAACGCTCCATTATTGCCGCCTCCAGTTCATAAAGTCGTTGATCGTATAACCGGCCTGAGCTAAAATCCCATTCGCTGTGCCGGTTTTCAGGTCTCTCTTATGCATAGGGATCGAGATTCTATTCCCGCCCTTTGCCATCTTTACGCCGTGACTCCCACCCGTCTCTTTATGATAGCCCTTCGAAACGAGAAAGGCCATTATTTCCGTAGCCGTGGCAACGAATCCCATGCTATATCACTCTTCCTTGGTGATATCCGCCAGTTCAGCGCGTATCCCGGCCAGCTCGTCCGCCACCTTCTCCTTGTTCGTCCTCGGGCCGCGCCTTCCGGGCGCGTAGGACTCGACGGAGGCCCGGGGGATCAGCCAGGCGGCGTTGCCCTTTTTCTCCGCGCCCGGTAGTTTACCAGCCCTGCATAGTCTGCCAATCATGCTCACAGTTTTTTCTAGTATATGGGCAGCTTCTGTAATAGTAATATATTCGTCCAGATTCATAATGTCACCTCCCATATATATAATAATTCCTATATTTAAGACTTATTAGGTAAAACTATTGATTTAATTATTCCTATATTTAGGTATTACCTTCTCATCAACCCCTGCCTTGGCTGGAACAACGGCGGAACGACAAAAAAAGGCCTCACGTCAAAGAATCGCGTGAGACCTTGATTTTGCTTGGCAGTCCCTAGGGGATTCGAACCCCTGTTACCGGGCTGAGAACCCGGCGTCCTAGGCCACTAGACGAAGGGACCGCTCTCTCTTGGCTGGGGAACCTGGATTCGAACCAGGATTACCTGATCCAGAGTCAGGCGTGCTGCCGTTGCACCATTCCCCAATGTCCAACGGTTGTAAATTTTACAGTTTTTTCGAGCCTTGTCAAGGCCAAAAGGGCGTTTTCTCGGGCGGCACAGCCTTTGCTTCCTCGATTGTCCGCGCTGTCTAGGCTAAATGGCTGATTTATCTGCACATAAGTTGATTTATCATACGAATTATGAAAGGAGGTGAGTGAAAATGAAACATAAGATCATTTGCGCAATCTTGTTGGGTATCCTGTTTAGCGGGGTCGGCCTTGGGGCGCGGACGGGCGCTTGGAGCGCGCAGGGCGGCGTCGCGCGGGAGTTCGGGGAGACGGACGCCATCTTGGACGCGGGCGACAACTTCACCTGCGTCCTGAAGTTCCCCAAGACAGGGATAGCGGAAGCGGACAGGGCGATACTCGAATGGGCTGGCACGGCCCATAAGGCCGCAAAGGAATACGCTGACGGCACGGACTCGTCAGGGAAACGGAACGAGGCCGCCCTCGACGTAGGGTACAGCGCGTTCCTGGTGAGGGAACGCTACGCTGGGATAGAGGAAACCGGCTCGCTTTCCGGATCCTTCCTGGCGCACCCGGTGGACATAGTGAAGACGTTCAACATGGACATTGACGCCAAGAGGCTGCTCACGCCGGACGAGATCCTGAACCACGACCGCGACAGGGCGCTCGCGCTGCTCCGCGGCAAAATCGCCAAGCGTTACCCGGACATGCCGGACATCCTCGCTGACGCAGACGGGACGTGGCTGGAGCACCTGGTCATAAAGAGCGATGGCGTCGAGGTGCTGCTCCCACGCGGCGAATTCCTGCCGTCATACCTCGGACTTCAGCGGTTCCTGCTGACCTACCGCGAACTCGGGGGGTTCCTTAAATAAAGGCATCTTGAGACGGTGCGCGCAGGGCCGCTCGCGATCATCTCGCAAGCGGCCCTGCGCAGGTACGCCTTTTTTTTATTTACGCTCTTATTTCCGCTTACCCCTCACGTACTCGTCTATGGCCGTCGCCGCGTCCTTGCCGGCACCCATCGCGAGTATGACCGTGGCGGCGCCCGTCACTATGTCCCCACCGGCGTAGACGCCCGGCACGGACGTGGCTCCGGTTTTGGGGTCGGCCTCTATGTAGCCCCACTTGTTGAGCTTAAGCTCCGGGAACGTCGCTAGAAGGACTTTGTTGGCCGCCTGACCGATAGCCTCTATCGCTGTGTCGGCATCGATGAAAAAGCCACTGCCCTCTACAGGCACGGGGCGTCTGCGGCCCGAGACGTCCGGCTCGCCCAGCGCCATCCTTATGCAGCTGACGCCTTTCAGCTTGCCCGTCCCGTCGTCGGCGTACTCCGTCGGGTTCGTGAGCCAGTGGAAGTTTATCCCCTCCTCGACGGCGTGGTGGTACTCCTCTATCCTCGCGGGCAATTCCGCGAGCGACCGCCTGTAGACGATCGTCACGTTAGCGCCGAGGCGCTTCGCGGAGCGCGCGGCGTCCATGGCCACGTTGCCGCCGCCAATTACGACGACCTTCTTCGACCTCTTCACAGGCGTGTCGTATTCGGGGAACTCGTAGGCGTGCATGAGGTTTATCCTGGTCAGGTACTCGCTAGCCGAGTAGACGCCGTTCAATGTCGTCCCCGGCACGCCCTGGAAGTTCGGCGCGCCGGCGCCGACACCCAGAAAGCAGGCGTCGAACTCGGCCATGATCTCCTGCATCGTGATCGTCCTGCCGATCACGGCATTGGCCTCGAATTTGACGCCCAGGTCCGTGATGGCGCGGATCTCCTTCTCGACGATCGACTTCGGGAGCCTGAACTCCGGTATCCCGTACATCAGCACGCCGCCGGGCGCGTGGAGCGCCTCGTACATGACGACCTCGTATCCCATTTTCACAAGGTCGCCAGCCACCGTGAGCCCGGCTGGGCCAGCTCCCACGACCGCCACGCGGCCTATCTTCTCCGCCGGGACTTCCGCCTTGCCGGTGTTCTCCTGCGCGTAGTTCCAGTCCGCCACGAGACGCTCCAGCTTGCCTATCGCAACAGGCTCAAAATCCTTCGCCCTGCCCAAGCGGCACACGCCCTCGCACTGCGTCTCCTGCGGGCAGACCCTGCCGCAGACCGCGGGCAGGTTCGTGTACTTCGCCATTACGGATACAGCCTTGGGCATGTCGCCCTCCTTGACAGCGAGGATAAAGCCAGGGATGTCTATCGAGACGGGGCAGCCAGGGACGCAGGGCGCGTCCTTGCACTGGAGGCAGCGCGCGGCCTCAGCCCGCCCCTCTTCGAGCGTATAGCCCAGGCAAACCTCTTTGAAGTTGCGGACGCGCTCCTCCGGGCGCTGCTCTGATATTGGTGTTTTCAGCTTGCTCACAGCCATGACAGATCACGCCCTTCCGCGTATTTATCCATCGATATGCGCTCCTCTTCCTTGTACTGGGACATCCGGCCCAGGAACTCGTTCCAGTTGACCTTGCTGCCGTCGAACTCCGGCCCGTCCACGCAGCCGAACTTGATCTGCCCGTCAACGGAAAGGCGGCAGCAGCCGCACATCCCAGTCCCGTCGACCATGACCGGGTTCATCGAGACCCATATCGGCAGCCCAAGCTCCCCCGCTGTCGCGGCGCAGAACTTCATCATTATGGTGGGCCCTATCGCCCAGCAGTGGTCGACCTTCTCGCCACGAGCGGCGACCATCTTCATGGCGTCCGTGACAAGGCCCTTCTGCCCCTCTGACCCGTCGTCCGTCGTTACGATCAATTCGTCCGAGTACCGCGAGCACTCGTCCTTCATGATCACCAGCTCAGACGTCCGGCCGCCGAGTATGGTAATGACCTTGTTCTCGGCCTCCTTCAGCCCCCGGATTATCGGGAACAGCGCCGCGATGCCGACCCCTCCGCCCACGGCCAGCACGGTCCCTATGGACTCGATCTCGCTCGGCGTCCCCAGCGGGCCGGAGATGTCGAGGATCGAGTCGCCGGCCTCAAGCGACGCCATCATAGCCGTCGTCCTGCCGACGGCCTGGAAAATCAGGCGTATGCTACCCTTCTCCCTGTCGAAGTCCGCTATGGTGAGCGGGATGCGCTCGCCGTGCTCGCCCAGCCTCAAAACAACGAACTGCCCCGGCAATGCCTTGGCTGCAATGCGCGGCGCTTCGACCCAGAAGTCGTACTCCTTTGGAGCGATCTTCTCTTTGGATAAAATTCTGAACATTCTTCCTTTTCCTCCCATTATGGTTTAGTACTGAACGGTAGCTCGACGGATTATCAATTCTCAAAGGATAATTTGTCAAGGCTTACTCTATTTTCAATTCAGGCAGACGTTAATTACAAAGTTAACGCCAAAGCGCGTCCGCCAGACTCTTTTAAGGAACCGCTGATTAAATAACCTTTGGCTGCAATGAGCATCTTCGCCCGTTCCCTTCATGGCAGCCGCAAAAATGGTCCTCAACGTAGCTCTGCTACGCCTGTGGCCGTTTTCA
>JAIRNC010000121.1 GCA_031258255.1 Synergistaceae bacterium | reverse complement strand
AATATCAGGGGCAGCTCGACAGGGAGGGGAAGATCGTGTACGTATCCATAGCGGAGGAATATTTCACCAAGGTTGGGATTGAGAGGGGCATCGAGCAAGGCATCGAGCAAGGCATCGAGCAAGGCATTGAGCAAGGCATCGAACAAGGCATCGAAAAAGGCATTGAAAAAGGCAAGCTTGAAGTCGCCCGCAATCTGCTGGCTAACGGAGTTTCGCCGGATATAATCGCGAAGAGCGCGAATTTGCCCGTCGAGAAGATACGCGAGCTCATGATCTGACGACCTTTTGCCCGGACCGGCACTGACAGAGGGCATTTCCTGTATTCCGGCACAGGCTGCGGGAATGCAGGGTGGTTGCCCGTTCGGCGCGTCTTCGGCCCGAACGCGCAATGCGCGCCCCTACGAAAGACAGCGAGCGAGGCAAGCGTGAAGCAGTGTCGGCGAAGACGCGCCAAACGTGGACGATACGATAAGGTATAATCCGTAGGTAGCGGTCGGCGCGCGGACGTTAGCTCGAACGACCTGGGGGGTTGTCTTTTTCAATGATCGATAGTTTTGCCGGTTTCCTGCACTGGTGCGCGGTGTGCTTTCACCAGTTGATAGAGTGGCTGGTCCAGGTGGTGGGGGCGCTGGGGTATCCGGGTATCATCGCCCTGATGTTCTTGGAGTCGTCCTTCTTCCCATTCCCTAGCGAGGTCGTGATCCCGCCCGCAGGGTACCTGGCCAGCAGGGGGCAGATGAACATCGCCTTGGTCGTCGTCTGCGGGGTGGCAGGGAGCATGTTGGGGGCGTTGTTCAATTACTATATAGCGGTAAAGTGGGGAAGGAAGTTCTTCGACCGCTTCGGGAAGTACTTTTTCGTATCGCCGGAGGCCCTCGACAGGGCTGAGGCCTTTTTTGCGGCGCACGGCCACATCAGCACGTTCACGGCGCGCCTCCTGCCGGTGATACGGCAGTACGTGTCCCTTCCGGCCGGTCTCGCGCGGATGGACATGTTCAAATTCTGCCTCTACACGGCCTTGGGCAGCGGGATCTGGGTCGTGGTTCTGGCGCTCGTCGGCTACTGGGTCGGCGCCGGCGGGGACGACGTACAGGCGGTGCTTCACCGCGTCACCGTCGTGCTCGTGATCTGCTGCGTCATGCTGGTCGCCCTTTACGCAGCCCGTGTCAGGAAAAAGCGCGAGCGCGGCTAGCGCGGCTTCCCGGCGCGGGCTTCCGCTCCTCGCGGTCTGCGCTGCGTTTCTGGTTTTTTGCGCTTTTTCGCCGACGTGGGCGTCAGCGGCGATCAAGGCAGGGCCTCCCGCCGCCGGCGGCGTGTACCACTCTGCCCACCCGGACTCCGGGCCGCTGGACGACCTGGTGACCGCGGAGGGCCTCAGCTCCTTTATAGGGCTTTCCGGAAAGAAAATAGCCTGGGCCTTCGTCGGCTTCCACTGGGGAGATGACATGCGATTTCCCGTCGAGACCTGCCGCGCGCTGTGGCGTGAGGGCGTCGTGCCCCTGGTCGGCATGATGCCGTGGCGCTTGCCCGTGCAGAACGCGGCTGAAAGTTGGTACACGATGGAGCGCATCGCGTCAGGTTACTTCGACGGCGGTCTGCGGCGGTGCGCCTTGGACGTGAAGTCGCTCGGGTTCCCGATAATGATGGAGTTCGGGCCGGAGGCTAACGGATCGTGGTTCCCATGGAACGGCGCGTGGAACGGGCGAGACAGTGACACGTATGGCGAAAAGGGCTGGCCGGACGGCCCTGAGCGGTTCAGGGACGCGTACAGGCACGTAGTCGAAATTTTCCGCGAGGCCGGCGCGCTCGACATAACGTGGGTCTTTCATATCGCCTCGGACGGAAGGCCGAAAGACCTCTGGAACGCCGCCAGGTTCTACTACCCGGGGGACGAATGGATAGACTGGCTCGGCGCGAGCGTCTACGGCAGGCTCCGGGGGGACGGGCCCGCGATTTCGTTCAGCGATATAATGGATAAGGTCTACCCCGGTCTCGCGGCGCTCTCCCCTCTAAATCCCATCGCCGTCCTCGAGATGGGCGTCTCCGAATCCACCTCGCACGGCGACAAGCCGGCCTGGATAAGGGACGCGATGGCGACCGTAGCCTCGGGGCGCTATCCGCGTCTTAAAGCTGTCGCGTGGTGGGACAAAAAACGCCGCCAGGACGGCAGCCCCTCGACGCTCGAGATAGACAGCAGCCAGCGGAGCCTCTCGGCGTACCGCGAAGGCGTAAAGAATTTCGTGGAGGAAATTTCTTGGACGGAAAAACTGCTGCCAAAATAATTTGACTTGTCTTGACAATAATGCGATAGCCTGATAATCTTGTCCTGTTGAAGGGCCACTTAGCACTCGATATGCGTGAGTGCTAATAACGTGCCGAAGGGTTGAGGAAGGGAGCCAATGAGGATGCTGACAGAGCGCCAGTTGGAGGTGCTGCTCTCCGTGGTCTACGAGTTTATCGAAAGCGGCGAGCACGTCGGTTCGCGCACGCTCTCTAAGCGTTATCTGACCGGCCGGAGCGCCGCCACCATAAGGAACGAGATGGCGGATCTCGAGGAGATGGGATACCTCATGCAGCCTCACACCTCAGCAGGGCGGGTGCCGACGACCAGGGCGTATCGCCTCTTCGTCGATACAGTCCTCCAGCGGAGGCGGACGAAAGAGCAGGGCAGCCGCGAGCTGCTCGACAACCTGAAGGCGCACAGGAACGGCGTCGAGGGTGCCCTGACGTTCGCTTCGGATCTCCTGACCCAGCTTTCGCACTACGTTGGCGTGGCGGCCGTAACGCAACTCAAGCAGGCGCGGCTCGCCAAGATAGACTTCATAAGGGTCGATACGTCGAACGTGCTGCTGCTCGTCATACTGGAGGGCGGGATCGTCCACCACAAGCTCATCGGGATGCCCTATGACCTCTCCCAGGACACACTCCAGGATCTGGCCCGCAGGATAAACACCCTTGCGGGGCACGAGTGGGGCGAGGTGAGGGTCGTGCTGCAAAATTACATAATGGGGGAGCTGGGGCGGTACGCCGAGTCGTGCCGCAAGGCCCTCGACGACCTGGACGAGCTCCTGGCGGGCGAACACACGACGCTCTTTACCGGGTCTCTCGCAAACCTCTTCTACATCCCCGATTTTCAGGACATCGGGCGCTTCCGTGCGCTCTTCTCGATCCTGGAGCAGGAGGACGGGCTGGTGGAGCTATTGAAGAAGTGTGACACCACCGACGGCATAGGGGTGATGATCGGCGAGGAGAACGACATGCCGGAGATGGAAAACTGCGCCGTCGTGCTCTCGCAGTCCAGTTCGGAGGGACAGAAGACCACCCTCGGGGTGATCGGCCCCAAGAGGATGAACTACGAAAAAGTGATATCAGTGCTGGATAAGGTCTTGCTGGATCTTATCGACAGCCCAGGCGAAAGCGAAGGAGATGGATAGGAATGCCGTCTGGAAAGAACGTTCCGCGCGCAGAGCGCCACGCTCAGGCTAAAGAAACGCCGGAGCAGGAGGAAAAAACAGCGCCAGCCCCAAGCGAGGCCGAGGTCGCCGCGAAGGCCGATGGGGAGCTGGACGGGCTGAGGAAGCTCTTGGAAGAGGCGAAGGCAGAGGCTCTGGACTATAAGGACGAGGCGGCAAGAGCCAAGGCCGATTTTTACAACTACAGGACCAGGGTGGAGCGTGACCGCGCCAGGGACAGGACGCTGGCGGCGGAGGGCGCGGTAGGCGCGCTCATCCCGGTGCTGGACAACCTGGCGAGGACGCTCCAGGCCGTGCCGGACAAGGACTCTCAACTATACAAGGGCGTGTCGATGGTCGAGCGGCAGTTCTCGGCCGCCCTCCAGGGTCTCGGCCTTGAGGTCATCGGGACGGACTGCCGGTTCGACCCCTCGCTCCACGAAGCCGTCATGGTAGCGGACGTGGAGGAGGACTCGGACGACGAAAAGATACTGGAAGAGCTGCACAGAGGCTACAAGCTCGGCGACAAGGTGTTGCGGGCGGCTCAGGTGAAGATAGGGCGAAAACGCTAATTTTATAGAAGAAAATTCTCTGACATTTTGGAAGGAAGGTAGTCTGAATGGCTAAAACAACTGGAAAAGTAATAGGAATAGACCTCGGCACGACCAATAGCTGCGTCGCGGTCAAGGAAGGCGACAACATAACGGTTATTCCAAACGCTGAGGGGAACCGCACTACGCCGTCCGTGGTGGCGTTCACGAAGGAGGGCGAGCGCCTCGTTGGGCAGCTCGCCAAGCGCCAGGCGATAGTGAACACCGACAGGACCGTCATATCCATAAAGAGGAAGATGGGGACGGATCACAAGGTGAAGATAGACGACAAGGGGTACAGCCCCCAGGAGATCTCCGCGATGATCCTCCAGAAGCTCAAGAGGGACGCGGAGGAGTACCTCGGGACGCAGGTCTCACAGGCCGTCATCACGTGCCCCGCGTACTTCACGGACGCGCAGAGGCAGGCCACGAAGGACGCCGGGACGATAGCAGGGTTGGAGGTCCTCCGCGTCATAAACGAGCCGACGGCGGCGTGTCTCGCTTACGGGGCCGACAAGGAGGGCGAGCACAAGATCCTCGTGTTCGACCTGGGCGGCGGCACGTTCGACGTCTCGATCCTGGACGTTGGCGACGGCGTTTTCGAGGTGCTGGCCACATCGGGTGACAACATGCTTGGTGGCGATGACTGGGACAACCGTATCGTGGACTGGATGGCGGATGAGTTCAAGAAGAGCGACGGCGTGGATCTCAAGAAGGACAGGATGGCCGTCCAGCGTCTCCGCGAGGCTGGCGAGAAGGCGAAGGTGGAGCTTTCGTCCATGGCCGAGACGACCATATCGCTGCCCTTCATCACGGCCGATCAGAACGGCCCGAGGCATCTGGAGCTGACCCTCACGAGGGCCAAGTTCGAGGACCTGACGCGCGACCTGCTCGACCGCGTGGTGAAGCCCACCCAGTCCGCCCTCTCTGACGCTGGCCTGAAGGCGGCAGAGGTTGACAAGATACTATTGGTGGGTGGCTCGACACGTATGCCGATGGTGCAGAAGAAGGTGCGCGACCTGCTGGGCAAGGATCCAACGAAGGGCATCAACCCCGACGAGTGCGTGGCCATCGGCGCGGCGCTCCAGGGCGCTGTTCTGTCCGGCGAGCACAAGGACATAGTGCTGGTGGACGTGACGCCGCTTTCCTTGGGGTTGGAGACCATGGGCGGGGTTTTCACGAAGATAATCGACCGCAACACGGCGATACCGGCCTCGCGCAGCCAGGTCTTCACGACTGCGGCGGACAACCAGCCGCAGGTGGAGGTGCACGTCCTCCAGGGCGAGCGCGCGATGGCGTCCGACAACGTGACGCTGGGCAAGTTCAACCTCGACGGGATCCCGCCGGCGCCCAGGGGCATACCACAGATAGAGGTGACGTTCGACATAGACGCGAACGGCATAGTCAACGTGACCGCCAAGGACAAGGGGACCGGCAAGGCGCAGCACATCACCATACAGTCATCGCGCCTGTCCGAGTCCGACATAGAGAAGATGCGCAGGGACGCGGAGAGCCACGAGGGCGAGGACAAGCGCAAGAAGGAACTGGTCGAGGCGCGCAACGAGGCCGACTCCTTCGTCTACAACGCGGAGAAGTCGCTCCGGGATCTGGGCGACAAGGTGACGGATAGCGAGCGGGGCGCGGTGGAGGCGAAGATATCGGCGCTGCGCGAGGCCATAGCGTCCGACGACGTGGCGAGGATCAACAGCGCCAGGGACGAGCTGGCCACAGCCATGCACCCGATCGCTGAAAAGCTGTACGCGCAGACCCAACAGGAGCAGGCCTCGGCGCCTGACGCGGGCCAGCCGTCAACCGACGGGTCGTCGCCCGACGGCGGGACCACTGTGGACGCTGATTTCACGGAGTCTGGGAATAATTAAGGGGCTGAGGGGTGAGTGCCGTGGCAGCGCCGGGCAAGAAAGATTATTACGAAATCCTGGGAGTGCCTCGGAACGCTTCGCCTGACGACATCAAGAAGGCATACAGGAAGCTAACGCGGAAGTACCACCCTGACGCGAACCCGGGCAACGCGGACGCCGAGAAGAAGTTCAAGGAGATCAACGAGGCGAACGATGTCTTGAGCGACGCCCAGAAGAAGGCTCAGTACGACCAGTTCGGCTTCGTAGGGGACGCCCCGCCCGGCGGCGGCTACGGCGGCAGGGATCCGTTCGGCGGCATGGGCGGCGACATATTCGGGGATATCTTCGACAACTTTTTTGGGGGGATGGGGCGGAGCCGAACGGCCCCCAACGCCCCCCGCAGGGGTTCCGACCTGGAGATGTCCATGAGGATAACGCTGGAGACGGCCTACAAGGGCGCCACGCGCGAGGTCGAGGTGCCGCGCGAGGAGAACTGCCACCGCTGCTCTGGGAGCGGCGCGGAGCCTGGCACTCAGGTGGAGACATGCTCGGCGTGCGGCGGCAGCGGTCAGGTGGAGCGCGTGACCAACACGCCCTTCGGGCAGATGGTACAGGTCGTCGCGTGCGTACAGTGCAGGGGCGCAGGCAAGATCATAAAGACGCGCTGCACGGAGTGCGGCGGACATGGCAGGGTGCGGCGCAACCGCAAGCTCGACGTGAGGATACCGCCCGGCGTCGATACCGGCACGAGGCTCCGCATTAGCGGGGAGGGCGAGGGCGGCAGGAACGGCGGGCCGCCCGGCGATCTCTTCATACTGCTGGACGTGACGCCGGACAGCCGTTTCCAGCGCGACGGGGCCGACCTACACGCCAAGGTGGACATTGCGATGCCGCAGGCCGCGCTGGGCACGACCGTCTCCATACCGACGTTTGACGGGGTGGAGAAGCTGGAGATCCCCTCCGGCACCCAGCCTGGCTCGGTGCTGAGGATAAAGAACCGGGGCATGCCCAGGCTCAGGGGCACCGGCAACGGGGACATGCACATACACGTCCGGGTCAGCGTTCCAAAATCCCTGTCCGAGACGGCGAGGAAGCTGCTGACAGAACTCGCGGCCGAGATGAACGTCGAGGTCTCCGAGGACAAGGGGCTTTTCAGCAAACTGCGCGACAAATTTGCCGGATAGCTTTTGACCGGCTATGATGTAGAATGGAGGGAGGGCGAGAGTCATGCCCTCTCTCCATATTTTTGCATACTTTTCTCGGGAGGTGTCGCTGGATGGGAAACTATTGGTGGTATATAACGGTCTTGGATCGCGGGAGCGTCCCCTCAGAGGAGTGCGAGGAAATTTTGTACTCAGCCGCGGAGATTTCCGGCAGCATCGGCACAGAGGTCCAGGAATTGCCGGACGGGGTCAGGATGCGCATCTACTATCGCGGCGACCAGGAACTCCCGATATGGAGGAACCGTCTGCTGGCGGCGTTGGATCCGTGGCCTGGCATAAGGATCGAGGACATTGGCAAGGTCGAGAACCAGCCCTGGGCCGTCCAGAGCGAGGAAGCGTTTCCTCCCCTCGACGTGGGGGATAGTTTGGTGGTCTTGGCGCCGTGGCACAGGGACAATGCGCCGGGTGACAGGATCCCGCTTTACATCAACCCCGCAAGCGCTTTTGGCACCGGGTACCACGAGAGCACTCAGGTCGTGCTGCGCCTGATGGAGCGGTATTTCGCCGACAGGTCGCGCCATGGGGCGCGGGTGGGCGATGTGATTGACGTGGGCACCGGGTCCGGCATACTTACCATAGCGGCGCTCAAACTCGGCGCAAATCGGGCCGTCTCCCGCGACCTCGACCCGGCCGTGATAGGGGAGGCCCGGAACAATCTGGAGCTCAACGGCGTGGACATGGACAGGGTGACGCTCGAAGCGGGAGACCTCCTGGAAGGCGTCGGGGGGGCTTTCGACCTGGTGCTTGCAAACATACTGGCGGATCCCCTCGTTCAGATGCTGCATGACGTGAGAAGGGTGATGAAGCCAGATGGCCTGGCGATCTTTTCCGGCATGATAGAGAGGGAACGGGAGGGGTTCCTCGAAGCCATGGGGGCCGCCGGCCTGGAGGCCGTCGACGAGCTTCAGGTGGAGGACTGGTGGGGTGTCTCTGCCAAAAATCAGGCTTGAGCGCTGCCAGAAAATAGACGACGGCCTGTGGCGGCTCGACCCGGGCCAGTACGCCCACTTGGCGAAGTCGCTGCGCTCCTACGAGGGCGCGATGGTCGAAGGCCTGCTCCCCGACTGCGGCGGTGCCAAGATGAAGATGCGCTTTACGAAGACAGGCGGGGAAGGCTTCCTCCGCGAGGTCGCGCAGGAGGAGGCGGCGCGGCCAGGGGCGAGCTTGTCGCTCGTCATTGGCCTCCTGAAATCCGAACAGTTCGACGCCGTCCTCCGCGCCGCCTCCGAGCTCGGTGTAAGGGCCGTCCACCCCGCGCTGTGCGAGAGGTCTGTGCCGAGGATCGCCCCTTCCGACCTGCCAAAGAAGATGACGAGGTGGCAAAAGATACTGGACGAGGGTTCTAAAATATCCGGATTCGCCTGTCCCGCGACGATATATCCGCCGGCGGCCTTAGGCGATCTCTCCTGGCACATGATCCCCGAGGCCAGGTACGCCGCTGTCCTGTCGCCAGAGGCGGTCCCCATCTCCTCGGTCTCGTCTCAGACGGAGGCGGCGTTCGCCGTCGGTCCGGAGGGCGACTGGACGCAGGGCGAGGCCGACGCGCTCATCCAGAGAGGTTTCGTGCCGGTGAGCCTGGGCGCGGGGATCCTCCGCTCGTCCACCGCCGCCATAGTGGGGTGCGGCTGGTTTTGCCTGTCGTTCGCGGTCTAGCGGGGAAAACCTTCTCCGTCCTCGTCCTCGGGTGCAGGACGAATTTTTACGAGGCCGAGGCGCTCACGTCCATGCTGGAGCTCAAAGGGGCGTCCTTCATTAAAGGGCCGTCTCGCGCCGCTGACATCGTGATAATCCTCACCTGTTCCGTTACGTCCGTCGCGGATGCCAAGACGAGAAAATTCATCCGCAGGGCGCGCAGGGCCAACGGATCGGCCGTCATCGCCGCCTGCGGCTGCTCCGTTCAGCATCTCTCGTCAGATGAGGCCGCAGATCTCGGGGCCGATATCCTGATCGGCAGCCGGATGAAGGGCGCGCTGCCGGATGTGCTGGAGGAGTGGTTCAGCCATGCGCCCTGCGAAGGAGACGTAAGCGGCGACGGGGAAGTGATCGTGTTGCGCGACCTGGGCATTGGGAAAAACAGGGAATGGGACGGTCTCTCCATGGATCGCCCGCGCCTGCGCGAACGGGCATTTGTCAAGGTGCAGGACGGCTGCGACAGGCGTTGCAGCTACTGCGTAGTGCCATTCGTCAGAGGCGCGGAGGTCTCGCGCCCCCTGCCAGACGTCGTCAGGGAGGTATCGGGCATCGTGGGGTCAGGGTGCCGCGAGGTGGTGCTCACCGGCGTCCACGTAGGGGCGTACGGATCCGGCGGCAGGGGGCTTTCGGCGCTCATCGAATCGCTCTCTCGGATAACGGGCCTAAGCCGTCTGCGGATGGGCTCGCTTGAACCCTTCGCGGTGAGCGAGGAGCTGCTCGGCGCGCTCAAGGGTTCGCCGGTCTTCTGCCCTCACCTTCATCTGCCGCTGCAGAGCGGTGACGACGGGATCCTGTCCAGGATGAGGCGCGGCTATGGCGCGGACTGGTTCAGGGGGATGATCGGCAGGGTACGCGCGGCGCTGGGGGACGACGTCCACATCTCCACTGACCTGATCGTCGGCTTCCCCGGCGAGACGGACGACGCCTTCGAGCGGAGCCTCGGTCTGCTGGAGGACCTAGGCGTCGGGAAGGTTCACGTGTTTCCGTTTTCGCCGCGAGAGGGGACGGACGCCGCGGCTATGGACGGCAGGGTGAGGCCGGATCTGGTAAAGGAGAGGGTTTCACGTGCCGTGGATCTGTCTGGTCGTCTATTGTCGCGCTTCGCGGCCCGCCGCGTCGGCCTCTCAGAGGAGATCCTCTGCGAGTCGTCCGAGGCGTTTGAGCGGCGCAAGCCAGTGGAATCCGGCCCGCCGGAAGGCAGGGGCGCCCTGTCGCTGGTCTCAGGCTGGACGCGCCGTTACCTGAAGGCGTACGCGCTGTCGCCGGGCCGTGATTTAAATGGCAGGGAAATTGCCATTTCACCTAAATCCGAAATAGACGGTATACTTTTGGGGGACGGGATATCCCGCTGCGACCTCAGCGTTTCAGCGGTCGAGCAAAATACGTTATTTTGAGGTTTGAGAGGTTTGAAGGGGTTCTGCCTTGAAGGACAACGTCGTTATCGGAATAGATCTAGGTACTAGATACGCCCAGCTGGCTGTCGACCTGCCGGGGCGGGGCGTCTCGCTCATACCTAACAGGTGGGGCGAGACGCGGACGCCCTCGATGGTCGCGGTCTCAAGCGACGGGCTGGTGGCTGGCGTGGACGCGGCCAAGCTCGCGGCGAGAGATCCCCAGTTGGCGTGGTGGGACATAAAGCGTCGCCTCGGCACGGACTGGGTGGCCCGCCTGGGCGGGAGGAGCTACACGCCAGAGGAGCTCTTAGTCCCTTTGCTCTGTCTGCTGCGCGAGGACGCCGAGGCGCACCTCCGGATGTTCGTCTCGTCCTGCGTCCTCGCCGTCCCAGCCCACTTCAGCTTCCCGGAGCGCGGCGCGTTGGCGCGGGCGGCGCAGAGCGCCGGGTTCGAGCGGGTCAGGATAGTGAACGAGCCCACGGCTGCCGCCCTCTCCATCGGCATGGACGGCAGGTTCTTGATCATCGACTTTGGCGCGGGGACGCTGGACCTATCCCTCGTGGAGGGGGAGCGCGGCGTCTTTCAGGTGATAGAGAGCAAGGGCAGGAAGGACATCGGCGGCTACGACCTCGACAGGCTCCTGGCGGACTGGATGTGCCGGAGGGCAGGGGTGCCGTTTTCCAGGGCCGAGGATCCCAGGGGTTCGCTCATGATGACGGAGGCCGAAGCGGTAAAGATAGCCCTGAGCGCCGCAGGGAGCGTCACGTGGCGCGTCCCCTCCGGGATGCTCTCCCGCGACAGGTCGCAAGAGGTGTCCCGGCAGGATTTTGAGGCGCTGATACGCCCGGTGATCGACGAGGTGACGGGCATGGTCTCCCGCATGTGGAAGAAGCACAAGCCACAAAAACTGCTCTTGGTCGGTGGCAGCGGGCGGATACCGCTGCTCCGCTCCTCCCTGGCGGCTAAGGTCACGGCGCCGGAACGCCTCCGCTCATCCCCTGAGGACGCAGTGGTCACCGGCACCGCGCTTTACGCTAACCAGGGGAGCGAGCGGCTCCTGATCGACGTGTTGAGCCGGAGTCTCGGCGTGTTGGACGTTGACGGCGGCGTCGTCCAGATATTGGGCAGGGGGACGCCCCTCCCTGCTGAGGCGAAGAGGGGCTTTACGGCTTACGGCAATGGCAGCCTCGAGGTCACGATAGTGCAGGGGGAGGGGAAGGTCAAAAAGCTCAACAGGGTTTTGCAGACCATACTCGTCGAAAACGTGAAGGACGGCGAGATCGTTGACATCTTCTTTCGCGTGGACGGCGGCGGGCTCCTTCATGTCGAGGTGAAGAGGAAGAAAAAGACCAGCAGGAAGACGATATCACTGGAGTCGGACGAGTCCGGCATGCCCCCCTGCGACATCCTGACGGAGCTGCGCGTGAGGGAGGACCGCCTTGCCAGGCTCTCCATCGCGTTCCCGGACAACTTCCAGCAGCGCCTGACTGCCGTGATGGCTGAGGCCAGGTCGCTCAGGAACGAGGACAGCGCGCTGCGGTGGCAGGCGCTCGAAGTGATAGACCGCCTGGTCGCCGAGATAGAGCAGGTGGTCTCCCCGTGAACTCAAACGCCAACTTTAAGGTCCTGGGCCTATCGTCCGACGCGAGCTGGGACGAGGTGAAACGCGCGTTCAGGCACCTCGCCCGTAAGTATCACCCGGACGTGGCCGGGCCGGAGGGGACGAGGAAATTCTCCGAGATAACGGAGGCCTATATGACGCTGAAGGAGACCGTCGCCGGGGGGTACCCCGGCAAGAGGGCGGCCCGCGAGCGCGCCGAGCGCGACTGGCGGCAGCCCAGGCAGGCCACGCCCGAAGAGAAGGGAGAATCGATATTCAAGTCCTTCTGGGACAAGCTCTTCGGCGGCGCTAAGACGGGAAGGCACGAGAGCGAGGCGTCAGACCACGACATCCCGCCAGCCAGGCTGCGCTTCATCGGCAGCGCCATATCGAGGGCCGAGTCCGACATGCGGACGCTCCTCTCCCGGTGCGGGGAGGTCCATGCCAAAAGCAGGGCTGAGGCCATACTGCGGAGGCTCAGGAGCGGACACCCTGGCGTCGTCATGCTAGCCCTGCGGGGCATATCCGGCAGGGAGGCGACTAACGACATACGCAGGGCCGTGATCGACCACTTCGCGAGGCACGCCCCATCCGCTGAGATACTGGAGAGCCTGCTGTCGCTCTTCTCCGCTTCGGACATGTCAGCCGATCTCGCCCGTGTGCTGGCGTCGCACGCGGCGCATTTTTCAGCCTCCGAATCGATGATGGCGCTCAGGTGGCTTAGGCGGCAAAACGCGCCAAAGGAATGCTTTGCGCCGTTCCTCTCCCACCCGCTCGCCACGGTGGTGTCCGCCACTCTCAACGGGTGGCCGCAGGACCAGAGCCTGCCGGAGTCCGTCGATATGCTGGGGCTCCTCAAGAGGGACGAGGAGTCTATACTGACGCCGCTTTTGAGGCTGCTCCGGAGGGAGAAGGTCCCCATGTGGCTTTTGCCCTCGATCAACAAGATAATGACGGAGCACAGGTCGCCGGTGGTAAGGGTGTGGGCATCCGCTATTGTGCGGGATCGAAAGCTGAGTTAAAATAAGGGCGCGAATGGCGCGTCCCCGGGCAGGGCGATACCGTCTCCAGGTGGGCAGTCAGTCAGGGGTTTCGTGCTGTTTTTAGGAAAGGCTGGTTTATCCAGGGGCGTGAGGGGTTGCGGTTTAAACCCTTGGCGTACAAGCGCCCCAGAGCGGCAAAGCGCCGTTTAATCGAATGGGTCAGCGTTTCCTTTATTCTCGACCGGTACAAACGGGAGGGGGGGACATGAGATGACTAGCGTTGTCAGACGGGAAAACGAGACGATAGAGGATGCCCTTAAGCGGTTCAAGCGCGAGCTTCGAAAGGTAGGAGTGCTTCGAGAGGCCCGCAAGCACGAGCATTACGAAAAACCGAGCGAAATAAAGAAGCGCAAGAAAGCGGCTTCGGTTCGCAACAAGCACAAGAAGGCGGATTAACGCGATCCCTTTTTTGATAGCCTTCGAAGAGCCGGACGCGAGAGTCCGGCTCTTCGCGTAATTTTAACTATCAAAATAATATTTGTTGTTGGCTCTCGGCTGGAAGGTATATAATTCCACACGTACTTCGCACGTTCGCACTCCGTTTCGCCATGCGGCGTTTATGCGCGATGGGCGTATTGCCTGCGCGAGTATTATAATCGACAATGGCATTGCATCGAGGTGATTTTGTTGGCTGCGGGAGCTGATTTGTCGGTAATCGCCGAGGAGGTCATGGATGACGACCTCACGCTGCTGCTTGTGAGGAGTGACAACCTTCCCAGGCTGGGTATTTTCAACACCAACACGAACAAGAAGAAATACGTCCACCTCTCCTGGGCGGAGGGCGCTGAGCGCAGCCTCAAGATAAAGGTGGGCCGGTCGGTCAAGGAATACCCCATGGAGAGCATAATCGAAAGCATCACCTCCCTCATATCCAAGGGAGAGGAGGCCCTGTCGCTGAGATCCCTCGAATGGCGGGGCGTTCAGCTCCTGTGCGACATCCTGCATACGACGAAGGCGGCGCGTAGCGAGGCGGACTTGGGCCTGATAGCCGAAAACAAGCGCGAAACGCTCTGGTACGCCTATACCCCCAAAAAGGGCAAGTGGTACATGCGCCCCTGTTTCGTGCCCACCGAATCCGAAGCCGCGATCCTCGATCAAAACATGCAGGAGGGCGGGCCGTGGCCCGGATTCCTCCTGCAAGAGGGCTGTCTGCCCTTCACGATGAGAAACGCCCCCGTGGCGAAGGAGGTCATCAACTCAAACCCGAAGCGCTGGAGCGAGTTCCTGCTGCCCGTCTCGAAGGGCCTGCTGTTCGGTTTCAGCGACTGGTCGCTGGCGGGCGAGCACACGTTCGGCGAGGCGTTCTGGAAAACGCTGCCCGGCAACGCGTACCGTTCTGAGGAAAGCGTAAACTCCATGATCTCCGCTGGACGTCCCTTCGTCGCCAGGCTGATCGCCTACCTCCGGCTCTGGCCCATGCTTGAGAGGACGCGGATAGAGTTCGTCCAGGACTCCGCAAAGCTGGCCGAGGAGCAGCAGCTCAAGAAGCGGGAGCGCTTCGAGATGACGGGTCACGGCGACCGGCGCTTCAAGGTGACGAGGTTCGTGAGCGACGACGGGCAGGTAGCGTTCGGGCTGGTGCCGGACACGCGGCTGCCGGGGGAGAGCGACAGGGTTCTCTTCCTCAGCGGGGACGACTGGGAGATATGCCTCGAAACTTGTTCGTTAGGAGGCGACAAGGATCCCCAGTACACCGTCAGCTCAGTGATAGGCGCGGTGGATGTGAGGGATTGGTACGCCCGCATCCGTCACTGTCTGGGGCTTTAGGCTTTTCTAAGGGAGGGGTAGTATGACAGCCGCCGCAGTCCCTGATAATTCAGGGGATTTTACGAAGATAGACGACGCAATCGGCTGGGTGGCGTCGCACTGGAAAGAGAACAAGACGATCGCCTCCCTGGCGTCCCAGATGCAGACGCTGGGCCGGAACATGGCAAAACTGCGCGGCGCCTCTGACTCGGAGACCCGCAAGAAGGCGCGCATCGTGTGGCAGAAGGCGGCCTCCCACTTCTGGGAGCTGCTCTGGGCGATAGTGGAGGCCAAGATAGACTCAGGCCCGCCAGACGAACTGGAGTTCGACGCGCATGAGCGCCTCTTTATCGACTTCGGCCACCTTTACTCCGAGTACACCACAGCTAACCCCGCCTTCGCGGAGCAGATAGGCCAGCCGTCTGCTGTGGACATGTACCAGTACAACCGCCTTACGGACTATCTGAAAGAGAACTACGCGCTCATTTTCGACAAGCGATATGGCGGGCCGTCCGGCGGCGTCCCGCTGCAGGAGAAGCTGAAGCGCTTCGACGGCGAGCTCAAGGCGGCCCAGACCAGGCGGCGTCTTGCGATGAACACGCTGCTCCGCGGGACGGACCTTATTGAGGGGAAGGAACTCGACACGATCCTCCGCAGCCTCGAGGAGGGGCTGTGCGACGCCACGGAGTCCGACATGAGGACGAAGAGGATCCGCGAGGCCGACAACCAGGAGAGGGCCAAAATTAAGGAGAACTGCAAAAATTACGAGACCGCCGAGCGCACGTTCTGGTACTTGGTGGACAGCCTCGAAAGGAAGCTGACGAAGGCGGGTGAACAGGAAGCGCCCCACGCGGAGACTGCCGCTCCCGAACCGGAAGCCTCCACGGACCCGCTCGCATCGTTCGACCCGTTCGCTGAGATAGGCGAGCCATCCGCCAAGGCGGCGCCCGCTCCTGCTGTGATAGAAGAGGGGCAGGCGGAGGAGGGGTGCTTCGAGGGCACGGCTGACGATCAGCCGGCGCCGGCCGCCCAGGACAAAAAAGAGCAGGACGAGGCGCTGGACCAGTCCCTCAAGATAATACAGAACGTCCTCTCCCTGCACGACCGGACAAAGTTCCTGGCCGGCTTGATCGTGCACGTGACGAACGAGGCCGAGCGCTGGAAGACCCGCTGCGAGATGTCCAGGAAAAAATTTAAGGGGCAGGGTCTCCCGGCCATGAAGCTGGAGCTGAGGGAGGGCCTCAACCACAAGAAGGAGTTCATGGCGCTGGCGGCGCACACCGCGAGGCTGGACGAGTCCCCTCTGTGCCAGAACAGGGGCCTCCCCGTCTCCATGAAGAGGGCTGGCGAGATAATGATGGACCTGACCCCGCTGGACCCAGACATGCTGCGCGCGTCCAGGATAAGGATGTACGGCATACCGAGGGTGATACTGGTGCCAGGCCAGGGGCTGGGCGTGTACGACTGGGAGGACAACAGCCTCATAATACCGATCTTTCCGGCAGCGTCGGACGTTAAGGACTTCTGCTTCGCCCTGGCCGCTTTCAGGTGGGACAACGACGAGGACAGGACGCTCAAGGACACGTACTCGCTGTTGAAGGCCAACAAGGGCAAGGGGATCCGTGCGCTGCAGGAGTCCTTTTTCAACGACTATTTCCTGTGGATCTCGAAGGAGCGCAAGGGATACAAGGTGCTTCCCCGCGAGGTGTCGAAGTGGTTCAAGACCTTCTTCAAGCAGAAATCCGGAGTCCTGAGCGATGGGAAACCGCAGCAGGGCGCTAAAAGATAACCCAAGGCGCCGGCTGTAAGCCGGCACCTCTTTCGGAATTATTTTACGGCCACTGGCTCCCTGGACAGCAGCATGTCGGCGTATGTGGCGCGGAGGCGCGGTTTTTCTATCTTGCCGGTCGGGTTGCGCGGCACGTCGCCGAAGACGCAGCGCCTGGGGCGTTTGTAGCGCGGCAGGTCCTCGCAGTGCGCCATGATGTCCTCTTCGTCGCAGTCGCAGCCAGGCTTGACCGAGACTATCGCTATCGGCACCTCGCCCAGCCTCTTGTGGTTCGCCCCTATTACGGCCACGTCCAGCACCTGGCTCAGTTTGCGGATGTGATCCTCGATCTGTATCGGATAGATGTTCTCCCCGCCGCTGATGATGATGTCCTTCTTCCTGTCAACCAGGAAGGTGAAGCCGTCAGGGTCCACGTAACCCATGTCCCCGGTAAAGAGCCAGCCGTCGCGGAGTGCCGCCTCGGTCGCCTCCGGGTCGTTGTAGTAGCATTTCATGACGCTCGGCCCCCGCACCGTGAGTTCGCCGATCTGCCCCTGGGGGACAGGGTTTCCGTCGTCGTCCACGATCCGCGCCTGCCAGCCCTCGCCCGGCAGCCCTATCGCGCCTATCTTATGCGAGTTGTCGACGCCGAGGTGGACGCAGCCCGGCCCCATGGCCTCGCTCAACCCATAGTTGGTGTCGTACTGCTGGCTCGGGAAGAATTTCTTCCACCTTGATATCAGCTCCACCGGCACTGGCTGGGCGCCGATGTGCATGAGTCTCCACTGCCCCAGCTCGTAATCTGACAGGCTCAGCGTGTCGTTTTCGAGCGCCTGCAGGACGTCCTGCGCCCACGGGACGAGCATGAAGGCTATGGTCACGCCCTCCTCGGATACGGTTTTCAGGATTGATTCCGGCTTGGGCTCACGCAGGAGCACCGCCCCGCCGGCGGATATGAGGCTCCCCAGCCAGTGCATCATGGAGCCGGTGTGGAATAGCGGGGCCATGCACAGGAACACGTCGTCCCTTGTCTGCCCGTGGTGTTTCCGCTCCGTGCGGCAGACGGAGAGGATGCTTTCGTGGGTCTGGAGTATGGCTTTCGGCTTGCCCATCGTCCCGGAGGTGAAGTATATCGCCGCCGCGTCCTCCGGCGCTATGTCGATGCCCGGGTCGTCGCAGGGGAAAGAGCCTATGCGGCTGTAGTTCAGGGCGAAATCAGCGTCGCCGGTGTCTGGCCCGACGAGCACGCGTGTGGCCAAGCTCGGTATGTCGCCGTGTATGTCGCGGATCATGCCGGTGAACTCCGGGCCGAAGAATATAGCGTCGGCGTCCGTCAGCGCGAGGCAGCTCTGCGCCTCGTCCGCCGTGTTCCTGAAGCTCATCGGCACGACCATGGCCCCGCTCCTCAGTATCCCGAAGTATATCGGGAACCACTCCAGCGCGTTCATCATGAGCATCGCGGCCTTGTTGCCGCGCCCTATCCCGCGGCTTAAGCAGAAGTTGGCCACGCGGTTAGCCTGGTCGTCGAAATACTGCCACGTCATCTCACGGCGGCGCGCGCTGTCCGGATAGCTTAGGCCCTCCTCGTACTCCCGCCACGAGACTGATCTGTCACTGGCTGCCTTGGGGTTTATCTCGACAATCGCGATGTCCTGGCCTCTCGACGCGGCGTTCTCCTTCAGTAGGTCTGTAATAAGCAATGGTTCTCCTCCTATTTGTATTGAATTAAATAATATGATTGCCTAATGTAATTATAAATTACTCAGAGCCGACGGTTGCGCGTGGTACGGATCACGCCGCTCATACGACCCTGTCCGGCTCTGAAATCGGGAATACCGCGCCGTCCTCGTCCTTGAGCGCCATCACCGCGCGGACGAGGAAAAAGAGGCATGTGATCGAGCCGCAGATATCAGATACCGGGAAGCTGCCCCAGGCGCCGTAAACGCCGAAGCGTTTTGGCAGTATCATGAGGGGCGCCCAGAGGAATACCCCAAAGCGGGCCAGCGAGAGCATGAGCCCCTCCCTGCCCCTGCCAAGGCCTTGCAGGAACGAGGACGTGACGACGGAAATCCCCATCAGCGGCACCCCTATATAAGAAACGCGCAGCGCGGAGGCCGCCAGGCTTATCAGCTCCTCGTCGTGGGAGTTGAAGAGCATCGCCATCTTGTCGGCGAAGAGCATGACGGCCACAAAGCTGATTATGTAAAAGAACGAGGATGCCAGCACCGCGGTCTTGGCCGTCCCTATCACCCTGCGGATCCTGCCCGCCCCGTAATTGAAGCCGACTATCGGCTGACATGCGTCCGCGATGGCGACGCCGGGCATGAACAAGAGCGAGTCCATGCTCATGAATATGCCCGTGGCCGACACTGCCAGGTCGCCGCCGTAAGAGCTCGACGCGTTATTGATGAACCCGTGTACCAGGACGAAGTTGAGGGTGACGAGACACGCGGGAGTCCCTACCGCGAAGATCCTGGCAATTGTAGCGGGATCCGGGCGTAGCATGAGGGGCGGCCTGAGTTTTATCTCCGCTTTGCCGGTCAGGAAGTACGACAAGGCCCACAGCATCGACACGCACTGGCTGATGACCGTGGCTACGGCGGCGCCCTTGACGCCCATGTCGAGGCCTACGACGAACCAGGCATCCAGGGCGACGTTCGCAGCCGCGCCGAACATCTGGCTGCCCATGGCGTAAAGAGGGCTGCCGCAGGCCCTTATCTGGTTTGAGAGCGAGAAGCCGATCATGCCGCACGGGACGCCCCAGAGTATTATCGAAAGATACTCCGACGCCATAGGGAGGGTGGCGTCGCTCGCCCCGGAAAGGCGCAGTATTTTCCCGAAGGAGAGCCAGCCGGCTAGCATGAAGACGGCAGACAGCGCGAAAGCCAGGCTGAACGCGTTCCCCAGCGTCTGCTCGGCGAGTTCTCTTTTTTTCTCCCCGAGCTGGATGGATATCCGGGAAGCCGCGCCGACCCCGATCAGGGTCGCGGCTGAGACGAAAAAGAGCATACAGGGGAAGGCAAGCGCGATAGCGGCGATGCCGTCAGAACCGACGACCTGCCCCACGAAGATCCTGTCAACTATATTGTAAAGAGCGTTTGCCACCATGCCCGCCAGGGACGGGCCGGCGAAACGAACGAGGAGGCGGAAGATCGCCTCCTTCTCCATAAAGGCTTTGTCCTGCGTGTTCTTCATGACGTCACTCCCAACGCGGAGCGTATCATATCACTTTCACCCTTTTTTGTCGTGCCTCGTCTTGGCGGACAGGCTGTCCCCGGCGAATTGGAAGAACTGTACCATCAGCACCAGCGCTATGACCGTCGCCAGCATGACGTCCGGCATGAAGCGCTGATAGCCGTAGCGGATGGCTATGTCGCCCAGCCCGCCGCCGCCGATCGCGCCAGCCATGGCAGAGTACCCTATCAGGCTTATGACGGTCAGCGTGAGGCCGGAGATTATGGCTGGCAGGGCTTCCGGCAGCAGGACCTTGCGTATTATCTCAAGCGGCGTCGCGCCCATGGAGAGCGCTGCCTCGATTATCCCGTCGTCTATCTCGCGCAGGGCCGACTCCACCACCCTGCCGACGAACGGGATGGCGGAAACAGACAGCGGCACTATGGCCGCCTCCGTCCCGATGGACGTGCCGACCAAGATCCTCGTGAGCGGGATTATCGCCACCATCAGGATGATGAACGGTATCGACCTGCCGACGTTGACCAGCAGGGAAAGGGCGCCGTAGACCGGCCTGTTGGGGAGGATGCCGCCCGGGGCAGTTATGGAGAGGATCACGCCCAGGGGCAGCCCCGCCAAAAATGATATGGCCGAGGAAGCGCCGACCATATAGGCTGTGTCGACGAGCCCCCTAGTGAGCAGTATCGTTAGATCTTGCGACATATCCGATCACCTTGACCTTGAGATTCATGTCCAGCAGATAGTCCAGCGCGTCCTCGCGTTCATCTCCGGAGATCTGTATTACGAGCGTGCCGTAGGGCGTGGCCCTGATATGGTCGATGTGGGCGACAAGGATGTTCACGTCCACGTCGAATTTACGCACCAGGTCGGAGATCATGGGGCGCGCGGCCGCGCTGCCGAAGAACGAGAGCTGGAGCAGGACGTCCGCCTGGCGGCTGTCCCGTTCGCGCAGGAACTTGAGGTCCGCGAAGGAGTCCGGGAGCTGTGTCTTGGTCACCTGGGCCAAAAGTTCCTTCGTGACGCCTTTGAGCGGGGACGTGAACACATTGAGGACAGGCCCCTCCTCCACGACCTCGCCCGCGTCGAGCACGGCCACGGAGTCGCATATCTCCTTTATCACTTCCATCTCATGGGTGATCAGCACGACGGTGAGCCCCAGCTTGTCGTTTATGTCCCTGAGAAGGCCTAAGACCGACTTGGTGGTCTGGGGGTCCAGGGCCGACGTGGCCTCGTCGGAGAGCAGCACGTCCGGCCGGTTTGCCAGGGCGCGCGCTATCCCCACCCTCTGCTTCTGCCCGCCCGAAAGCTGTGACGGGTACTGGGCCAGCTTGTCCTCTATGCCTACCAGCTGGGCTATCTCCTTCACCCTGTCCTTTATCTCGCGCTCCCGCCAGCGGTCCAGTTCGAGGGGGAACGCTATGTTGCCGTAAACGGTCCTGTTCGCCAGGAGGTTGAAGGACTGGAAGATCATGCCTATCTTCTTCCGCGCGGCGCGGAGCTGCCCGTCGCCCAGCGCGGTCATCTCCACGCCGTTCACGAACACCCTGCCCGACGACGGGCGCTCCAGGAGGTTGACGCACCTGATCAATGTGCTCTTGCCAGCGCCGCTGCGGCCGATTATGCCGTATATGGCGCCGTTCTCTATCTCAAGGGAGACGTCCCGGAGGGCGTGGAAGTTCTTTTTAGCCGTCCCCCCGGGATCGCTGACCCTGTATACTTTGCTTACGCCGTCAAGCCGTATCATCTATGGGAAAACCTCGCCCCGATACCGGAAACCGCCCGCAGCCACGGCAAATCGCCGCGGATTGGGACGCGCCTTAACGGCAAAGCGATATGGCGTCTCCGCTACGCACGGTGCCACCCTTGATGACGCGGCAGAATATCCCCTTCTGCGGCATTATGCAGTCGCCGGTCTTGTGGAAGACCTCGCACTTCGTGTGGCACTCCTTGCCTATCTGGCTCACCTCAAGCAGACAGCCGCCGACGGAAACCCTGTCGCCGATCACAAGCGCGGAGAGGTCGAACCCCTCCGTCGTGATGTTCTCGGCGAAGCTGCCCGGCCCCAGGTCTGGCAGACGGTCCTTCATCGTCTCTATGTCCTCGGACGCTATGAGGCTCACCTGCCGATGCGCGAAACCGCCGTGGGCGTCCCCCTCGATCCCGTACTCCTCTATGAGCTTGCCGATCCCGACGTCGTCCTTGACGGTCCCCTTCGTGGGGGAGACGCAGACGGCTATCACCCTGCCCGGCGTCATGCCGCTGTCAGTCCGCGGCCCTGGAGGTCTCGGAGACATAGTGTTCCTCCTCGTACTCGTTGCATGCGTTGCAGCAGCCGGCACAGACCCTCTCGGGCGGCGTGCCGTCCCTGTGGTTGCGGTAGTCCAGTATCGCGGCGCGCAGCGCCTCTTCCGCCAAGAGCGAGCAGTGCAGCTTCTGCGGGGGCAGCCCGCCCAGCTCGTTGGCTACGTCCTTGTTCGTTATCCTGAGCGCCTCGTCTATCGTCATGCCCTTGACCATCTCTGTGGCCATCGAGCTCGTCGCTATCGCGGCGGCGCACCCGAACGTCTCGAACTTGACGTCCCTGATGACCTCGTTTTCGTCCACGTCGAGATAAATCTTCATCACGTCCCCGCACCTCGGGTTGCCGACCTCCCCGACGCCGCTGGCGTCCTTGAGAGAGCCGGCGTTGCGCGGGTTCATGAAATAATCCACTACTTTCTCGTTGTACATCCTTCTATCCCTCCCATTAAGGGGATTTTAATAATGACCGACCTATTATATCCTTCCTTGCCATCATTTATAAGGGGACATTTTACGTAGCGTCTCCACTATCGGCGGGAATTTTTCCAAAACGTAGCCTATGTCCTCCCTGGTCGTGTCGATGCCCAGCGTCAGGCGCACGGACCCGTGGGCGGTGGCGTGATCCAGGCCCATTGCCAATAGCACGTGGCTCGGCTCCAGGCTGCCAGACGTGCAGGCGCTGCCGCTGGACACGCCTATGCCGGCGAAGTCCATCCGAAGGAGTATGCCCTCGCCCTCTATGCGCCTCACGCAGACGCTGGCGTGGTACGGCAGGCGCTGGGTCCTGTGCCCCGTCACGAACGAGTCCGGGATGCTGCTCGTTATCCCGTCAAGGAGCTGATCACGCAGCTCGGAGACGCGCCCGGCCTCCCCCGCCTCGTGGAGCCTGAGCGCGACACGCGCGCCAGTCCCCATGCCCACTACGCACGGCACGTTCTCTGTGCCGGAGTACAGGCCGAACTCCTGCCCGCCGCCGTGAATCAAGGGCGTGAGCTTTATGCCCTTGCGGATATAGAGCGCCCCCACGCCCTTTGGGCCGTACATCTTGTGCGAGGACATCGTCAGCATGTCCACCGGTAGCTTGTGCACGTCTATGGGTATGTGCCCTGTGGCCTGGACGGCGTCCGTGTGGAACAGCACGCCCCTCTCGCGGCATATGCCGCCCAGCTCCTCGACGGGGTTTATGGTGCCGACCTCGTTGTTGGCGTACATGACGCTCACGAGCAGCGTGTCGTCCCTTATGGCGGAGGCCAGGGACTCGGGGCTTACCATGCCATATTCGTCCACCGGCAGGATCGTCACACTGCAGCCCCTCTTGCCCAGCCATTTGAACGTGTCCAACACGGCGTGGTGCTCCACCGCGGACGTTATGATGTGCCTCTTGCCCTCTGGCGCGCTCCAGACCGCGCCCTTGATGGCGAGGTTGTCGGATACGCTGCCGCCGCCGGTGAATACTATCTCGTTGGGAGAGGCGCCCACGAGCGCCGCTACGCTCTCCCTAGCCTCGTCCACGGCCCTCCGCGCTTCGCGGCCCCACGCGTGGAGGCTGTTCGGGTTGCCCATGTGTTCTCTGAAATAGGGCAACATCGCGTTTAAAACTTCTTCGGCCACCGAAGTGGTGGCCGAGTTGTCAAGATATACCTTGCGCGTTTCCACCTCAATCACCTCTATGCGAGATTCACGACCTGGCTTATTATACAGCAATTCCCAGTAGGATGGTAATAAAGTAAATCGAGGGTGTAATTCAAAGCACACAAATAGAGATATTTTCACATTTACATATTGACATATTGAAGAAGAAGCGGAAAATAAGGGTATAGTGCTGGTGCGTGAGAAACAGCATGTTTTGCGTCGTTTTTATGATCTTTATGTTTTTTTAGAATTTAGGAGCGTAGCGCCAAAAGATTGCCGTGCGGCGTCGTGTCATGCCCGGAAACAGGGAACGGAGGATTGATCTTATGCTCAACCAAATACGCGTAGAGCCTTTCAAATTGGAAGAGGGCGCTTGGACTGTCCCGCAAAAAAATTTAAAGGCCAGGCAGAAGGAAGCCCGTCCGTTCTCAGAAGTCCTCAAAGCGAGCATCAGCAACGTGAACGAATTACAGGGAGAGTCGGACAGGATGATCGAAAAGATGTCCCTTGGAGAGGTCGAGGACGTGTCTGAGGTCTCGATCGCGGTGGAGAAGGCGGAGCTTGCCCTTCGTTTGATGATACAGATCCGCGATAAGCTGCTGGACGCTTATCAGCAGATCGGGCGCATGTCGGTTTAACCGCCGGGCCTAGTCTAAGATGAATGGAAAACTGGCAGAGTTAAGAGAGCGCTTACGATCGTTCTGGGGGGCGCTCCGCGGGTGGCAGCAGGTCTCCATAGCGGCCGCTGCGGTGGTGGTGCTCGGGGGCATCCTGCTGATGGCTTTCATCGTCGGCCGTCAGAGCTACGAACCCATATTTTCAAGGCTGGAGCCGCGAGACCAGGAGGCCGTGATCACATACCTCAAGGCCGAGGGCATACCGTACAAGACGGATTCCATGGCTGACGCCATCCTCGTCCCGACGCAGAACGTCTACGAGGCGCGCATCGCGCTGGCGGCCAAGGGTGTGCCGGCCGGCGGGCTCGTCGGCTTTGAGATAATGGACAAGCTGCCGATGAATTTCGATGACTTCCAGAAGAAGGTCGCCTATTACAGGGCGCTGGAGGGGGAGCTGTCGCGCACGATCCGAGAGATGAACGCGGTGGCCTCCGCAAAGGTGAGCATCGTCGTGCCGGAGTCGCGCCTCTTCCTGGAGCAGCAGCAGCCGTCCACTGCGGCGATCCTGCTCAAGCTCCGTCCCGGGGCGCAGTTCGGGCAGGATCAGGCCAAGGCTGTCGTCCACCTCGTCTCCCACAGCGTCGAGGGTTTGCTCCCCGAGAACGTAACGCTCGTTGACGCCGACGGCCTTATAAATTTCGAGGACATACTGGACGACTCCCTCACCGTCCAGAACGGCAACAAGCTCGTGCTGAGGCAGAGGCAGTTTGAGAGGGATTACGAGCAGGAGTTCGAGCGGAAGATAGAGGACACGCTCAAGAGGATATACGGCCCGGGGAGGGTGAAGGCGGCGGTCCGCGTGGAGCTGGACTTCGACAAACGCCAGGTGAGCAGACGGCTCGTCTCCCCGCTCCCGGACAAACTCCACGGCACCCTGCAGAGCACGCAGGTAAGGGACGAAAACTACAGCGGCCCCGCCGGCGCCTATGGAGGCCCGCCCGGCACGACGACCAACATACCGGGCTACCCGGTCAACACGGGCCAGACCAACGTGCCGGCCGAGTACAGCCTGAGCGAGACCATCAATAACTACGACAACTCCACCCAGGAGTCCCAGGAGATCGAGACGCAGGGAAAGATAAAGAGGATCACCGCCACCGTCTTCATAGACGGCCAGCTCGACCAGCAGCAGCAGGATCAAATGCTTGGCGCCGTCGCCACTGCCATCGGGACGGACGAGGTCAGGGGCGACAGGCTCACCGTCATGGCCACGGCGTTCGACACGACCGTCGCGGACGCGCTGGCGGCCAGGGTGGCGCAGGAGCGCAGAAACCGCATGATCCTCGGGATCAGCTCGTTCGTGATATTCCTCCTGGGAGTCATGACCGCGCTCGCCCTGTGGATCAGGAGGCGCAGGCAGCAGAGCGCCCAGATGGGGAGGGGCGCGAAGGAAGTGGACGAAACGCCGTCGCTCCGGGAACTGCTGGAGAACCCTGATCTCATGACATCCCAGGGCGAACTGTCAGTCCTCGAGGAGCAGCTCAGGAACTATGCCATGAACAACCCGGAGGAGCTTGCCAACCTGATTAAAAACTGGGTGGTAGACGATGTATGAGTAAATCCGGCAAGGATCTGAAGGGCCGTGAAAAAGCGGCGATACTGATGGTCGCGCTCGGGCCGGAGGCCGTGGCGCGCGCCTACCGTCACATCGACGACACGACCATAGAGCTTCTGACCCTTGAGATAGCGAACCTGAGAAAGGTCACGCCGGACGTGAAGCTCGAGGTCCTGAAAGAGGCCCAGGAGCTGATAATGGCTCACGAGTTCATGACCCAGGGCGGCGTGGAGTACGCCCGCAAGCTGCTGGAGCAGGCGCTAGGGGCTGACAAGGCGCAGGATATACTGCGCCGCATCACGGCGAGCCTCCAGGTGCGCCCGTTCGACTTCGTGAGGCACACGGACCCGCAGCAGCTGTTGAGCTTCATCCAGAACGAACACCCTCAGACGATAGCCCTCATATTATCCTACCTCGCCCCCGAACAGTCCGCGCTCGTCCTGGGGGGGCTCGCGCCGGCGGCACAGTGGGACGTGGCGAGGCGCATAGCGAAGATGGACCGCATTACGCCCGAGGTCCTGAGGGAGGTGGAGCGTGTGCTGGAGCGGAAGCTCTCCACGGTGATGGGGCAAGACTTCACGATAGCTGGCGGCATAGACGCGGTTGTGAACCTCATAAACCGCGTGGACCGCGGCACGGAGAGGAACATCATAGAGTCACTGGAGGAACAGGACCCGGAGCTGGCGGAGGAGATAAAGAAGCGCCTCTTCATGTTCGACGACATAAGCGGCATAGACGACCGCTCGCTGCAGAGGGTATTGCGCGAGGTGGATCTGAAGGATCTCGGGCTCGCGCTCAAAGGCGCTTCCGAGGATCTGAGGCAGAAGTTCTTCAAGAACATGTCGAAGCGCGCGGCGGACATGCTGAAGGAGGACATGGACTTCATGGGCCCGGTGCGTGTGCGCATGGTGGAGGAAGCCCAGCAGAAGATAGTGAACACGGTGCGCGCGCTGGAAGAGGCGGGAGAGATCGTCATAGCCCGCGGAGGAGAGGAAGAGATAGTTGTCTGACGCGTCACGCCAGCGTCTCATCAGGGCGGTGCGCCTCCTCCCGGGGACGGTCCGGGTCGGCCGCGGGACGCTGGAGGAGATCGGCCCCGGGGGCGAGTCGCTGGACCGGACAGGGCCCGGCGGCCAGGAAGTGACAAACGAGGAATCCGCTTTGGCCTCCGCCGAAGCGGAAATTCGTATGCTGAGGTCGGAACTGCGAGCGCGTGAGGCGGAGCTCGCTGAGTCGCGTTCCGTTGCCCTCAGGGCAGAATCTGGCATGGCGGCGCTCAAAGCCGATCTGGAGGCGGAAAAGGCATCCTTCTACGACAAAGCCGCGGCTGAGGCGGCAGAACAGAAGGCGGCCTCCGCGAAGGAGGGGCACGATGAGGGGTTCGCGAGCGGACACTCGGAGGGGCTGGTCAAAGCTGAGACGCTCGTCCGCGCCGAATACGAGGGTAAGTTCTCGAACGCGCTCTCCCTGTTGTCGGAGGTGAGCGAGGCCCTGGCCGCTTCTAGGGAGGAGCTCGCGCTGGCCCACGCGCCGCAGATGGTCCGTCTGTGGGAGGCCATGCTGGGGAGGATGCTACAGACGAGCGTCGAACTGGACACAGGCGCGGCGAAGCGCGTCTTGGAGTATATCTTAAAGCGCGTGAGCGACAGGGAGAAGATAATCATATACCTCAACCCCGCCGACATCGCGGCGGTCGAGGGCGACAGGGACGACCTCATGGAATCCATCCGGGGGGTGAAATCGCTCGAAATCCTCTCGGACACCCACGTCGACAGGGGCAGCTGTCTCGTGGAGACGAACCTGGGCATATATGACGCCAGATGGCGGACGCAGATCGAGCAGATATCGGCGGAGGTTCAGGGCCTGCTCATGGAGGGCATGGCGAAATGACGCAGACGGCGCAGCTTGAGCGCGATACCGCATCGAGGGCGGTGGACAGCATGTTCACGGCCCTCGAGGGGCGTCTCTCACAGATGGAGCTGATCCGCATAAACGGGAGGGTCGTCCAGGTGGTGGGGCTTGTGATAGAGTCCCAGGGGCCGGACGTCCAGATAGGCGACCTCTGCGAGGTGCGTTTCCGCAACCGCGACACGATACTCCGCGCGGAGGTGGTCGGCTTCAAGACGGATCGCGTCCTCTTGATGCCATTGGGCGAGCTCTCGGACATAGGGCCGGGGTGCGACGTCCTCTCCATGGGCCGCCCCATAGGCGTCAACGTCTCGGAGGCGCTTTTGGGCCGCATCCTCGACGGCCTGGGGAACCCGCTGGATTCGCTGGGGCCGGTGCCGGCCATCGATTATTACCCTCTCACGTCGGCGCCGCCGCACCCGCTCAGGCGTCAGATGATTGAAAAGCCCCTCTCCGTAGGCGTGAAGGTCATAGACGGATTGCTCACCCTGGGGCAGGGGCAGCGCGTCGGGATATTCGCCGGCTCCGGCGTGGGCAAGAGCGTCCTTCTGGGGATGATGGCGCGGAACACCGAGGCGGACGTGAACGTTATCGCCCTCGTGGGCGAGCGCGGCAGAGAGGTGAAGGAATTTTTGGAGCGCGATCTGGGCGATTCCGGCCTGGCGCGCTCCGTCGTGGTGGTGGCCACCTCCGACCAGCCCCCCCTCGTCCGTCTCAAGGCGGCCTTCACGGCGACTGCCATTGCCGAGTACTTCAGGGATCAGGGGAAAAACGTCCTCATGTTGATGGACTCGGTGACAAGGGTCGCGATGGCGCAGCGGGACGTGGGCCTGGCGATAGGGGAGCCGCCCGCCACCAGGGGCTACACGCCGTCCGTATTCGCCCTGCTGCCGAGGCTGCTCGAGCGCTCCGGCGCGGGCGAGCGCGGGAGCATCACGGCGATATACTCCGTCCTTGTGGAGGGCGACGACATGAACGAGCCCATCGCGGACGCCGTGCGGGGCATACTGGACGGACACTTCGTGTTGAGCAGGGATCTCGCCGCGAAGTACCACTACCCGTCGGTGGACGTCCAGCGCAGCATCAGCCGCGTGATGCCCTCTGTCGTCTCGGAGGCCCAGTACGAGGCGGCGGGGAGGGTGCGCGAGCTGCTGTCCGTCTTCGAGGGGGCGCAGGATCTCATCAACATCGGCGCTTACAAGGCGGGGAGCAACCCCAAGGTTGACTGGGCGCTGGGGCACATCGAGTCCGTGGACGCGTTTTTGAAGCAGGGGATGACGGAGAACGTGCTGTTTGGCGATACAGAGGACCAGCTTTTGAAGCTGGCGCCGAAGTAAGGGCAGGTGTTCAGCGTGGCGGGCGAGTTGAAGCGCTTCAAGAGGGTCCTGCACATACGCGAGGAGGAGAGGGAGCTCACCCAGTGGGAGCTCTCCTCCAGGATGCGAGAGGAGGAGTCCATCCAGGCGAAGCTCTGCGAGATCGAGGCCATGCGCGACGGCGCCCTGGCCGACTTTTGCTCCGAAAAGGGCATAGTCTCCCCCCAGCAGCTCTGGTTCGAGAGGCAGAGCCTGGATGTCATGGAGAAAAAGCTGGACCTGAACAAACAGGAGCTGGAGTGTTGCAGGGTCAAGATAGAGGAGACGAAGGCGGAGCTGCTGGAAAAGCACCGCAACGTGCAGCTGATGGAGCGATACGTGGGCAAACTGAAGGAGCGCGAGGACAAAAAAGTCCTGGACGCCGAGCAGAACAACCTGGACGACATAAACACGATGAGGTTCCAGAGGGGCTTTACCGGGGGGGCTGATGTCTGATGAGGATGAGCAACATATCGAAGGTCCTTGGGAGGATGAGGGAGATAGAGGCGCTGATAAATCCCGCGCCCCCGCGCGAAGAGCCTGCCGCCAGGTTCGAGGACGTGTTGGAGGAGAAGCTGGACGACCCTTACGCCGAGGAGGGGGGCTTCGCCGTTGAGGATATCGCGATCCCCGAGTCCGTGGCGGAGCGCCTGGCGATGTGGGAGCCGGATCTGCAGGAGTTGAGCGGCAAGTACGGCGTCGACCCTGACCTCGCCAGGGCCGTGATGCGCATGGAGTCCGGCGGCAACCCGAACGCCGTCTCCAGCGCTGGCGCGATCGGCCTGATGCAGCTCATGCCCGGGACGGCCAAGGGCCTCGGCGTGAACCCGAAGGATCCCAAAAGAAATCTGGAGGGGGGTATCAAATACCTCGCCCAGCTGGCCGATAAATATGATGGTGACTATGTCAAGACGCTCGCGGCGTACAACGCCGGGTCCGGCCGGGTGGACTCCTACGGTGGCGTCCCTCCCTTCCCGGAGACGGAGCGCTATGTTAAGAACGTGCTGGCTCTTTACCGAAAATATTCCAGGGGCGATTGACGATGGCAGATCCGCAAGAGAGAGAACCGTTCACCGCAGAATCCGCAACCCCTGAATCTCCCGCTCAAGACAGCAAGCGGAAGAAAAAGAAGAAAAAAAAGAGAGGTTGCGGTTTTTTTATTCTCCTCATACTGCTCGCGGCTGGCGTCTCGGCGGGGCTGCAGGCGAGCGGCAGCGTGGATCTGAGGCCGTTCGTCTACACAGTCATACCGAGGATACCGAAGGTTGGCGAGTCGCTAAAGGAAATCCTGGGCATCCCCGACTCCTACTCCCTCTCGGTCATCGAGCGCAGGAGGCAGGAGCTGGAGGAGTGGGAGGCCGTCATCTCGGAGTCCGTGCGGTCGATGGACGCGAGGCTCGCTGCGCTAGATGATCTGTCGGGCGACATCTCCGCCAGGGAGCGGGATCTCGTCTACGAGAGGGAGGATCTGGCCGCGCGGTTGGAGGCGCTGTCGAACGACATGGCCAGCAGCGCGGGCGCAAACGTGAGCGAGGCGCAGGGAGACGAGATAAGGGATATCATCGGGACGTTCGGGCAGATGTCCGTCAGGAACGCGGCGGCGATAGTCGAAAAGCTGAACCCCAGCCTGGCCGTGGCGATCCTCGATGGTCTGCCGGAGGACACGAGGGCCAGCATCCTAGGGAAGATCGAGGCCGCGACAGCGGCCGTCCTCACGGAGAGGCTGACGGAGGTCTACAGGGGCAGGAACCAATAAAATCAAAGGGGTGGGAAGTATGGCTGTTCAGGTTGCTCCAGCGCAGGCGCGCGATTTCATAGATGTTTTGCCGGCAGACGGCGGGTCGCAACAGCCCGCCGGGAAACCAGCGGGAGGTACGCAGTCCGCGCGCGAGAGCTTCGACGGCATCCTGGCCGGGGCGAAGCTCGCGAAGTCCATGTACGCTGCGAGGTACGGCATGTCTGACGAAGCGCGGGCTGCGGCGGGGAAAATAGAAAGTTTCGCCAGCGGTCTCTCCGACGATGATCTCTCCCTCCTGACCGCGCCCATTTCAAACGGCGCCGCGCGGATGAGGGATTTTGCCGACGCGCTTGACGCCGAGCTGTCGGAGGGCGACGTGCGGGGCGCCATAGTTCTCGCGGCAAAGGCCGCCGGAAGCGTGAGCCGGTTTGACCCGGATATCGTCTTAGGCGGCGGCTCGCTCCACAAGCTGGTTGAGGAGTTCCTGAAGAAGTTCGGCGCCTGTCAGGCGGCAAAGCAAGACAGCGGCCCCGCCGCAAAGACCGCTCAGCCAGAAATTCCCGCGGAGACGCTTTCAGACGGAAAGGGCGTTCTGCCCCAAGATCCCGCTGAGGACACCGTTCCAGTGCCAGCGGAGGCTTTGACTCTGGAGACGGAGGACGGTCTGCCGACAGAGGGAGAGACGCCCGCTTTGCCGGCTCTGGCGGATGATGTCCTCGAAGGCGTAAAGACGGAAGAGGAAGAGGAAGAGGAAGAGGACGTTGCCGAGGCTGAAACTGACGCGGAGGCGAAGACAGAAGAGAGCGTCGTCCCGGAGGCCGCCTTGAACGCGGTACAGGCGGAAACGCAGCGCGCCGCGTCTCCTGTCGCGGCAGATGAACGGACGACGGAGCCCGGCCCAGCGAAGCCGGACCTTGCCCAAAAGTCTGACGGCCTGGGCCTGACGCCCAGGAGGGCTAACGCCGCGTCGGTTTCGAAGGGGCGGGAATTGGATCCGCAGGCTCCCGGTGTCCTAAAAGATGACGACGCCCTGAATAAAGCGGCGTCTCTCGGCGGATTCGCGGGCGAGCTAGCGTCTGCCGCGCGCGCTGGGCGCGCCGTCGGCGGACAGGAGACCGCGCTTCCGGCGGCGGCTATGCCTGACGCCACATACGAGCTCCGGGGGGATAACCCCCTGGGGGACGGGGTGAGATCCGTCCTGGAGTTCATGAAAAACGACGGCATAAACGAGGCCAGGATAGTCGTGGCGCCGCCGTCCCTCGGCAGGGTGGACGTATCCCTGCAGGCCAGCGGCACGGGCGTGGAGGCGGTGTTCAAGGTCGACAACGAGGCGCTGAAACAGCTCCTCCAGCAGCAGCTGGACATCCTCAAGACGTCCCTGGAGGCGCAAGGTATTCATGTTTCTAGCCTGGCGGTCGATATTAAGAACAGGGAAGACCAGAAAGGCCGTCCCGATCTTGATGGCGGCAGGGGGAAGGCCCGCAGGGCTGGCGGGATCTCAGACGGCGACGGCGATGACGAGCCCAGGTCCGCCCGGATAGACCTCGAGCGCGGCCTCCTTCACTGGGTCGCCTGACGGGAGGGGGAGAAGTAAATGGCAGACAGCGCATCCGATCTCTACGGCAAGGTCGGCACGTACAGCTACGTGAAATACGAGGATACCATAACGAGGGAGAACAAGGGGGATACCCTGGGCAAGGAGGACTTCCTGAAGCTACTGGTGACGCAGCTCACCCATCAGGATCCGACGAACCCCATGAAGGACACCGAGTTCGTGACGCAGCTCGCCACCTACTCCGGCCTCGAGCAGCAGATGACCATGAACAAGAACCTCGAGACGCTGATCGCCGCGAACACGGCCACCACCGCTGCTTCCGCCGTGTCCTTGATCGGCACGGTCGTGGGCTACCTCGGGGAGGACGGGACCGTGAAGGCAGGGCAGGTGTCGTTCCTGGACATAGTGGACGGGCAGGTCAACCTCTACCTCACGGACGGCACCTACATACCGTTCAGCAGCGTGGAGCAGATCGGCACACCAACTTACAAGCCGTCGTCGACGGAGACTGAAACAAAAACTGAGGCTGGCGGCGGCTCGGCTTAAACCGAAGCGCCGGAATAGAGCCGTTGTGAGGGCCATTTCCCCGGCTGGCATGAAGAGAGCGGGCAAGGCACTGCGGCCAAAGGCTATTTAATCAGCGGTTTCTTATAATCACTGCTTTTTAATGAAACTCCGACCAGGAAGTTGGAAAAAATGACGGCAACGGACTGCGAAAAAACAGGAGGAGTAATAAATGCTGCGTTCGCTTTATTCAGCCGTCAGCGGCGTGAAAGGCCATCAGACATACCTCGACGTGACGGGCAACAACATAGCCAACGTCAACACCGTGGGCTACAAGCGCGACGTCCTTCACTTCAGGGACATGATCTATCAGAACTCGAAGAACCCGAGCGCGCCTGACAACGCCATACCCATCGGCGGCGTCAACCCGGCACAGGTCGGCCTGGGCACCCAGGTCGGCTCCATCGAGCACGTCTTCACCCAGGGCAGCTTCCAGTCAACCGGCATCCCGACGGACATGGCGATAAGCGGGGAGGGCTTTTTCGTCGTCAAAAACGGCGGGCAGACCCTCTACACCCGCGCCGGGAACTTCTCCCTCGACAAGGATGGAAACCTGGTCATGCAGGGCAACGGCTACCTGGTGCAGGGTTACGCGTACAAGGAGGAGATCCAGGCTACCGGGACTGTCGAGCGGGTAAGGGACAGCAGGCTTTCCACGATAAACATACCGATCGGCGAGAAGATACCGGCCAAGGCCACGTCGCTTCTGGCCTTCCGCTGCAACCTCGACTGCGGCAGCACGCCAATGACGCAGTTAGACCCGACAAGCGGCGATCCGTTACAAACCGGTATACTGCGCGCGTTTTCTCATAATGATACCGCCGTTGATTTCTTAGCCAGCGGAACCAGAACTTTTACTAGCAATATTGCACTGGAAGATTTCACCCAGAGCATCATGAAGACGAACGACCACTCCACGAAGATCGACGTGTACGACTCGCTGGGCAAGCAGTACACCCTGGAGACGGTCTGGCGCAAGGTCGTCACGAAGCCGGCCAACCCTAGCGCCAGTCCCCCCACTTCCGCTGAGACCGAGTGGGACTGGTACTCGTACTACGTCGACGAGGATGGCAAGAGGCTTGAAGCGACCCCTGCCACGACCCCGCCGACGCTGATCGGCGGTGAAGGCGCAGGGACGCTGGTCTTCGGCGACGACGGCCTCCTGAAAAGGTCGTATTACTACGATCCAGCGGGGCTGGCCGCTTTGCGGGCTGGTGGCACTGCCCCTACGTTGCAAGAGGTTACCATTAGCGAGGACGGCCAGCCGCTCCTGAACGGAGGCCTTGACGTGACGGGCCGGGTCGGCGCGGACTTCAACACCGAGGGTGCGGCGGGTTCGGTGACGGGGACGCCTCCGGATTACGTGTCCAATACCATCGAGCTGGACTTCTTGGGCTACAGCACGGGCAGGCAGGTAGGGGTAGAGAAGGAGCCCATCGACGGCGTCACTCAGTTTACGTCGCAGTCGACGACGAAGGGTTATTATCAGGACGGCTACGCGATGGGTACGCTGGACAACTGGTCCGTCTCGCAGACAGGCATAATAACGGGTTCGTATACGAACGGGCGGAGTCTGCCCATCGGACAGGTGGCGCTGGCGATGTTCGCCAACTCAGGGGGGCTGCTCAAGGTGGGCGAGACGTGCTTCGCCGAGACGGTCAACTCGGGCATGGCTCAGATAGACGTCCCGATGCAGGGTGGCGCGGGCAGCATCGCGGGCAACACGATAGAGATGTCGAACGTTGACCTCTCGGAGGAGTTCGTGAGCCTGATCCGCGCCCAGAGGGGCTTCCAGGCGAACACGAGGGTGGTCACCACATCCGACCAGGTGCTGGAAGAACTGATCAACATGAAGCGTTAGGCGCTATGGCCTGACCGTGGAGGATGGCATCTCGTCATCCTCCGCTGTTTTTATGTGGTGTTTTGTATTATAATCGCAACGTAAATTAGCGGCTGCCGTCAGAAAAGGGCGTGTTTTTTCTCATGATTGAGCTGACAAGGATCAAAGGCGAGAAATTCGCCCTGAACTCGGATCAGATAGAGATGATGGAGCAGACGCCGGACACGGTCGTGACCATGCTCAACGGCCATAAGTACCTGGTGAGGGAAACGATCGGCGAAATTATCGATAAAATTGAATACTTCCGCAGGAATTCTTCTAAGCCAGCAGCGTTGTGAGTTTTTTCTGTTCTCTGGCTTGCGGGGCTGGGACGGGGTGATCGGGAAGTGGATTTAGCGACTGTCGTTGGTTTGTCTCTTTCTATAATAGTCGTGATCGCGGGTATGTTCATGGGCGGGAGCCTCGCGTCTTTCGTCGACATACCGTCCATTTTCATAGTCGTCGGAGGGACGTTCGGCGCGGCGATGGTCGCGAACCCGCTCGAGCGCAGCAAGATGGTGGGCAAGATACTCAAATCGGCGTTCTTCAGCGAGCAGATAGACATGATAGGCCTCATCCAGACACTCGTGAGCTTCGCCGAGAAGGCACGGAGGGAGGGCCTCTTGGCGCTGGAGGAGGACGCGGGCCAGCTCGACGACGAATTTATGAGAAAGTCGATCCAGCTCGTGGTGGACGGCACGGATCCGGAGCTGGTGAAATCCATCCTCGACACGGATATCGGCCTCCTGGAGGAGCGCCACAGCGACAACAAGGGGTTCATCGATTCCGTCGCGGAGCTGGGCCCGGCTTTCGGGATGCTCGGGACGCTCATCGGCCTCATCCAGATGCTCGGCAACCTGAACGACCCCAGCGCACTGGGGCCCGGCATGGCGGTGGCCCTCGTGACTACGTTCTACGGCTCGCTCCTGGCCAACATGTTCGCAATCCCGCTCGGCAAGAAGCTGGCGCAGAACTCGAGCCGCGAGGTGCTATCCAGGGAGCTGATGGTGGAGGGCATCCTCTCCATACAGGCGGGGGAGAACCCGCGCATCGTGGAGGAAAAGCTGAAGGTATTCCTGCCCCCGAAGCTGCGCAAGCAGCTTGACGCCGGCAAAGAGGAAGAGAGGTAGGCCGGGCCGTGGCCAGGAAGAAAAAAGCGCCGGCATCCACTCCGGGCGCGCCGCTATGGCTGGCGACCTACGGTGACATGGTGACATTGGTCCTCTGTTTTTTCGTCCTGCTGTACGCGTTTTCCACCCTCGACCAGCAAAAATTTACCGCGATGGCCGAATCAATGCAGCAGGCCTTCAACATCCTCCAGGGCGGCCCTGCCGCGTCCAGCACCCAGGCCGTGATGGAAGGCTCGCTGGGCCAGGGCGCGGGTGACGCGGCCAGGCCCACGCAGTCCGATCAGGTCAACAACGCGAACCGCGTCCTGGCCCTCGTGCAGGAGGCTATAAAGCAGGAGGGTCTGGGTGACGATATAAGAGTAGAGATCGACGAGCGGGGGATCGTGATCTCGTTCTCCGAAAAGCTCCTGTTCGCGGAGGGTTCCGCCCGGCTGCGGCCTGTGTCGCTCCGGATGCTTTACAAGATCGGGTCGATCATAAACTCCGTTCCAAACGAGGTCGAGCTGGGCGGACACACGGACTCGGCGATCCTGCGGGACAGCATCTACATCGACAACTGGGGGCTCTCATCGGCAAGGGCCGCGGCCGTAGTCTCGTACCTGAACGGCGAGGTGGGCATCTCGGAGAAGAGGCTCAAGGCGGTCGGGTTCGGGCCGTCGAGGCCGGAGGTGCCAAACAACTCCGAAAAGAACATGGCGCTCAACAGAAGGGTGGACATGGTTATACTGTCCCAGCACAGCATACAATAAAGCCTGAATCAAGGACGACGCAAGGAGGCGGTTCCGGATGGCATTGGCCAGGAAGACTTTAATTTTCGCTATTGTGGGTGTCGTAGTTCTCATAGTGGGGGTGATCGGCGGGGCGGTCGTGGGCCTCAGGTACTTTGGCGGCGACGACGTGGCCGTCGACTTTGTGCCGGACCCCGGCCCAATGCTGGAGTTGGGGCAGTTCACCTCGACGCTGGCCGACAAGGAGATACACGTGATCAGGCTGAAAATAACGCTGGAACTGGTCAGCCCGACCGCTTTCGCGCGGATCGACGCGTCTGGTGACGGCTGGACGGTGACGATAAAGGACGAGGTTATAAAGACGTTGAAGGACCAGCGATACGACGTGGTGCGCTTCACCGAGGGCATGGAAAAGCTGAAGCTGGACCTGAAGGCGAGGCTCAACGCTATTTTGCCGAGGGAAAACGGGGAGGCCTTCATAAAAAAGGTGCTCTTCGACGAGTACATGACGCAGTAGCCTGACAAGGGGGTTTCAAGATGGTTCCGCCAGAGGTAATGTCCCAAAACGAAATAGATTCCCTGTTGCAGGCTATATCCGGCGGCGACGACATCTCCAAGATGCAGGGCACGGAGGAGAAGCCGCTAAAGCTCTACGACTTCAGAAGGCCCGACAAGTTCAGCAAAGACCAGATGCGGGCCATCCAGATGATACACGAGTCCTTCTGCCGCAGCCTGACCACGTCCTTGTCCACTATGGTCCGCTCCATGGTCTCGGTGGAGGTCGTGGCCGTCGACCAGCTCGCCTACGATGAGTTCATAAACTCCCTCGTGCAGCCTACCGTGATCGGCGTCCTTGAGATGTACCCCTTGAGCGGCAACGCCCTGCTGGAGGTAAACAACCAGCTTACCTTCGCCATCATCGACCGCCTCTTGGGCGGCAAGGGCGAGCCGCTGCGCAAGCCGCGCGACCTCACGGACATAGAGCGCACGGTGATGGAGCGCGTTATGATGAAGATACTGGAGCACCTGGAGGAGAGCTGGAGCACCGTGGTGGACATCAGGTTCCGCTTCGAGACAATGGAGAACAACCCCTTCTTCGTCCAGGTCTGCCCCGGCAGCGACATGGTGCTCTTGGTCACCATGAAGACACAGATAGGCGAAATCCAGGGGATCATGAACTTTTGCATCCCGTACTTCGTGATAGAGCCTCTGATAGACAAACTCAGCTCACAGCAGTGGTTCTCATCGACGAGCCGCAAGGACACGGAGGGCGCGCTGGAGGCCCTGACTGGCAGGCTCCAGGACGTGTCCGTCCCGCTGGCGCTCGAGCTCGGGCACAGCATAGTGAGCTTAGGCGACGTAATACAGCTGCAGACGGGGGACGTCATAAGGCTGGACGGGACGGCGAAGGACCCCCTCGGCATGAGGGTCGGCAATAGGGTCAAGTTTATGTGCGTCCCAGGCGTCCGAGATAAGAACTATGCCGCCCAGGTCACTGAAATACTTGGGGAAGACGCAACACCTGAAGGAGAGGAATAACGATGGTCGACGAGTTTCTTAACCAGGACGAGATAGACGCCCTTCTCTCCGGGACTCCGGGCTCAGACGGAGGCACTGGCGGCTCGTCGCTGGCGCAGGATGACTTCTCGGTGCTGAACGAGGTCACAGGCATAGTGGCGAACGCCGCGAGCAACGTCATAGGTATGCTCGCGGGTCGCGATGTGACGACTAACATAGGCGAACAGGCGGAGTTGCCGCAAAACACCGTGGGGGGCAAGATCGCGGGATCGAAGGTCTTCTCATACTCGCTCTCGCTGTCAGGGCTTGACTCCGCGCCGGCGCGGCTCGTCACGACCGAGAGCGGGGCGCTCGCCCTGGCGGACTTGATGATGGGCGGCGACGCCAAAGAGCTGCCGGCGGAGGCGAACGACCTGTACCTGTCGGCCGCCCAGGAGGGCCTGAGCCAGCTGGTCGGGTCGGTGCTGACGAACCTCAGCGGCATCATGGGCGGCGCGCGGCTTTCAGCGGATTCGACCTCGTCGAGCCTGGACGAGACCGATAGCTGGCGCCCGTTCCCGGACGAAGCGGAGGACGCTCCCGTGTGGACGGGCAGGGTCGATCTCACCGTCGACGGCGTGGAGCCCTTTTCACTCAGCATCGTCATGCCCAGCGCGAACGCGGCCGACCTCGCCGCCAGAGTGAGGGAGGCCATGACGCCGGAGGAGCCCGCGCCAGCCGCGGCGGCGCCACAGGCCGCGGCGCCGAGGCCACAGGCGCCAGCCGCTGCCGCAAGGCCGGCTCAGCCCGTATCGCTTCCGCCGCGTCCGCAATCCCCGCCTGTGGACGTGCGGCCTGTGGAATTTGCGCAGCTCGGCGGTTCAGAATTTGCTGGCTCTCCTGGAAATATCGATTTGATAGTCGACATCCCGGTACGAATTACTGTAGAATTGGGCAGGACTCGAAAAACAATCGGGGAAGTGTTGGCGTTAGGGCCGGGATCTGTGGTAGAATTGAACAAGATGGCAGGGGAGCCTGTTGACGTATTGGTCAATGGAAAGCTGATAGCTCGCGGCGAGGTGGTCGTAATAGATGAAAGTTTTGGCATAAGGGTCACAGAGGTCGTGAGCAAGGCGGAACGGATACGCTCCATGGGTGTTTGAGGCCGTGTCTGCGGTTCGCTTAAAGGTCGCTGGTCATTTCGCCTGAACTGCATTTCGCCGTTTTGGGAGGCTGGCGCCGCAAGGGTTTCAGTCTTCACCTTTTAGGTTTTGAATCGATAGCCGTCCAAGGAGGGTACTCAAATGGGAACAAAGGTTTTGATAGTTGACGACGCGGCGTTTATGAGGATGATGCTGCGTGACATCCTGGCAAAAAACGGGTTTGAGGTTGTAGGCGAGGCCGACAATGGCAAGGTCGCCGTTCAGATGTACTCTGAGCTGAAGCCGGACGTGGTTACGATGGACATCACGATGCCGGAGATGGATGGGATCGCGGCGGTCAAGAAGATCAAGGAGGCCGACCCGGCCGCCAAGGTCGTGATGGTGAGCGCCATGGGGCAGCAGGCCATGGTCATAGAGGCGATACGCTCCGGCGCCGCCGATTTTATCGTAAAACCCTTTCAACCCGACAGGGTGCTGGAGGCACTCGGCAAGGCGCTGTTGTAGAACGCCCGTTAACGCTTCAGGCTTGATGAGGGACATAACGAGGCAACTGGTGAAAAAACTGGCGTTGAGGCTTATTTCGATGTTTGCCTTGGCGCTCTTTTTTTGTGAGCGCGCCGGTTGCGCCGCATTAGCGGCAGACGTGGACGTGCCGGTGCCGGGCATGGGGGATACGCTGGCAGGGTACGTGGGGAAGATGTCGCTCGCGCTGCTGCTCTTTGGCGTTGCGGGATACGCTGCCGCCAAGTACCTGCCCAGGTTCTTCCGGGCGGGGAACTCGGGCGCCCTGCGCGTGATAAGCGCCCTCTCCCTGGGGCGTGACGCTGTGTACGTCTTTCAGGCCGGCCCGGACGTGATAGCCCTCTTCGTGGGCAAGGGCGGCGCTACGCTGCTGGGCAGGTGGCCCCTGGACGAGTGGGAGGACTACGAGGCCTCGCTCTCGCCCCAGCGCGCCGACACGCGGGCTAAGGACGGAGGCTGATCCCCTGTGAGAAGCGTCTCGCGTTTTTTTAAAACGCATATCACGCTGGTGGCCTTGATCGTGGCGTCCCTCTGGGCATCGAGCGCGGCGGCGGCGCCAGCGCCTAACCAGCCGACGCTGCCCATACCGGCCCTGAACTTCGCCGTTGGCGCAGCGGAGGGGCCGCAGGACGTGGCCCTCACGATCCAGATCGTCGCCCTCATCACCGTACTGAGCATGGCGCCGGCCATACTCCTGATGATGACGAGCTTCACGAGGATACTGATAGTGCTGGGCTTTATCAGGAGCGCCATAGGGCTCCAGCAGACCCCTCCGAACCAGGTGGTGGCGTCTGTGGCGCTCTTCCTCACGGTTTTCACGATGACCCCTGTCTGGAACGAGGTGTACACGGGCGCGGTGACGCCGTACATGCAGGAGGAGATACCGGTTCAGACGGCGCTTGAGCGCGCTATGGCCCCTATCCGCCAGTTCATGTTCAAGCAGACGAGGGAGAGGGAGCTCTCGCTCATGGTCCGCCTTTCGGGCGGCGGGCAGCCGGCAAACCAGGACGACGTCCCTTCGATGACGCTGATACCGGCGTTCGTACTGAGCGAGCTCAAGACCGCCTTTCAGATGGGAATAGTCATCTACATACCGTTCATCGTGGTGGACATGGTGGTGGCCAGCATCCTCATGAGCATGGGGATGATGATGCTGCCGCCGTCGATGATATCGCTGCCCTTCAAAATACTGCTCTTCGTGATGGCCGACGGCTGGAACCTGGTCGTCGCTAGCCTTGTGACGAGCTTCAACTGACGCCGCGATGGAGCTGGGGGCGCCATGGAATCCCTGAGCATAGCGGACGCGATGACGAGCGCAATGATGGTGACGGTGCTGGCCGGTATGCCGATCCTCCTGATCGCAATGGCGGTGGGGCTGATCGTTGGCATACTGCAGACGGCGACGTCGATTCAGGAGCAGACGCTCGCCTTCATCCCTAAGATATTGGCAGTCCTCCTGGCGCTGGTGCTGCTCGGCCCGTGGATCTTCTCCCTCGTGCGGGATCTCGCGGTCAACCTCTTCACGAACATGTACAAGTACGTCGGGTAGGCGAGATGCCACAGGTACTCCCGTTAGCGGGTGACCAGGCGCTCGTGAGCCTGATGGTGATATATTTTATGGTCAGCGTGAGGTTCCTGGCGCTCATCTTCACCGCGTCGGTATTCATGCTGCCCTCGTTCCCCAACCAGGCGAAGCTCTGGGTGTCCGTCATGCTGTCGGTCATAGTCACGCCCCTGGCCGATGTCTCGATCCCGACCGCACTTCTGGGCGACTGGGTTTACGTTTTGCTCATGACGGCGAGGGAATTTTTGATCGGCGCGTCCATCGGCTTCATATCGAGCCTGCCGCTTTACGCCCTCCAGGCGTCCGGCTACGTGGAGGGCATGGTCATGGGGTTCAACATGATGAACATGTTCGACCCGCTCTCCTCGCAGCAGTCGTCGGTCTTGGCCCAGGTCAAGTACTTCCTGGCGATCTGGTTTTTCATGCGCTGGAACGGACACATCCTACTCGTGCGGGCGCTGGCGGAGAGCCTGACGCTGGTGCCGCCCGGGCCGGGCGCGTGGCCTGGGGCTGGGGGCGTCCCGTGGCTGGACTGGCTCCAGCGCCTCTTCCTCATGGCCATGAGCCTCAGCCTCCCCGTGCTGGGCGCTGTCATACTGGCAGACGTGGGGCTCGGCTTCGTGGCGAGGACTGTCCCTCAGATGAACGTCTTCGTGCTGGGGATCCCGCTCAAGATATGCGTCGGGTTCCTGGTCCTCCTGGCGATCATCCCGTCAGCCGTAGACGTGATGCACGCCGAGGTGGAGCGGGCTGTGGAGTACGCCCTGTCTGGCATCTATTACTGGCGATGAGCGGGGCGGCGATCAGGGGAGCGGGATCCGTCCGGGCGTTCGATCTGCAATTTTTCGCCGGCGAGCGCACGGAGCCGGCCACGCCCAGGCGGCGCGGAAAGGCGCGCGAGGAGGGACAGATGGCCAAAAGCCAGGACCTCACCGCCGCTACGGTGATCATCTCCGGCCTCCTGAGCCTTTACCTGCTGTCCGGCTTCTTTTACGAAAGCGTGGCCTCCATGCTCCGCGACACGCTCTCGCACCTGTCGTCGGAGACGATGGCCGGGGACGACTGGTGGCGCGTCCCGCTGTACGCCGCCATGAGGGCGTTTTTCTCAGCGTGGCTGCCTATCGGTCTGATCTGCGCGGCGGCGGCTGTCATCATCCTCGTGCGCCAGGTCGGCCTCAAGGTCATCACAAAGCCCTTCGTGCCGAAATTCGACAGGTTCAACCCCGTCTCCGGGCTTAAAAAGATCATTTCACCCAGGTCCTTGGTGGAGCTGGGAAAGGGGTTATCAAAGGCCCTCGTCCTGCTGTGGGTGTTGTACGCTGCCATACGGGACGAACGGGACTTCTTCCTCGCGCTCATGAACTACGATCTCGCCCATGGCGCCGCGGCTGTCATGGGGAAGATCTGGTGGCTCGCGCTCAAGATGTCGCTCTTCCTCCTGCTCATCGGCTTGATAGACCACGCGTACCAGAGATGGTCCTTCGAAAAGTCGATACGCATGAGCAAGCAAGAGATAAAGGACGAGTACAAGCAGATGGAAGGGGATCCGGCGATAAAGCGCCGCATCAGGCAGAAGCAGAGGGAGCTCGCCAGGGGCCGGATGATGTCCGACGTGCCGAAGGCGGACGTGGTCGTGACGAACCCCACCCATATCGCCGTGGCTGTCCAGTATGACCAAAAGAGCATGATAGCGCCCGTGGTCATAGCCAAGGGGCAGGGGCTCATCGCGCAGAGGATCCGGGACCTGGCGGAGGAGAACAAGATCCCCGTGATCGAGAACAAGCCGCTGGCGAGGGCGCTCATGGCGCAGGTCGAGGTCGGCGAGACGGTGCCGCAGGAGCTCTACAGGTCCGTGGCGGAGGTGCTGGCGTTCATCTACCGGCTAAAGGAGAACAGGCAGGCAAAGGGCGCCTCGCGCCCGGCAGGCGTTCCCGTCGCCCGCCCGTAGTCGCGCGCTGGGCGAATATGGCGTATAATAAAAATGGCGATAAAAATTATGCCCGTATCACGGTAATCGCTATCAACTATCACAGCATCGTCCAGGAGAGTGAGCCATGGCAGAAAACGCTGTTTCCGTCGAAGGCAGTTTCATAACGAAATACGCGGACGTGGCCCTGGCCATCCTGCTCGTCCTGATCGTCGTCATGATGGTCATCCCCGTCCCCACCCCCGCGCTGGACCTGCTGCTGGCGATCAACGTGACCAGCGGCGTGGTGGTGCTGCTAGCCACGTTCTACGTGACGAGCGCCCTTGAGATAGCGGCGTTCCCGACGATAATACTCATCGCGACCCTGTTCAGGCTCGCCCTCAACATATCCACGACGAGGCAGATCCTGCTGAACGCGTTCGGGGGCGAGGTCATACAGGCGTTCGGCTACTTCGTCGTCGGAGGGAACTACGTGGTCGGCGCCGTCATATTCCTCATCCTGGTGGTCATACAGTTCATGGTCATAACCAAGGGCTCTGAGCGGGTTGCGGAGGTAGCGGCCAGGTTCACCCTTGACGCCATGCCCGGCAAGCAGATGGCCATAGACGCGGACCTGAACGCCGGCATGATCGACGAGGCAGAGGCCCGCAAGAGGAGGCGTGACATCCAACGCGAGGCAGACTTCTACGGGGCGATGGACGGCGCATCGAAATTCGTCAAGGGGGACGCCGTGGCCGGCCTCATCATCACGCTCCTCAACATCATCGGCGGGCTCTCCATCGGCATCCTGCAAAAGGGAATGGATGTCTGGGGGGCGCTCCAGACTTACAGCCTGCTCACGATCGGCGACGGGCTCGTCTCGCAGATACCGGCCCTGCTCTTCTCGACGGCCACGGGCATCATAGTGACGAGATCCGCCGGGGAGGGCAACATGGGCGTCGACATAGTCTCCTCCCTCACCGGCAATCACAGGCCTCTTTACATCGGCGCGGGGCTGCTGTTTGCCCTGGCGCTCATCCCCGGGCTGCCAACGGTGCCCTTCGGCGTCCTGGGGTTCGTGATGGCGTTCCTGGCCCGGAGCGTCGCAAGGGAGGGCGCCTCTCAGCTCGCCCAGCTCGACAGCAAGCGTCAGGGCGGCGCTCCGACGCAGCAATCCGGCGGCACCACTGTGACAGGGGCCCACGGCGGGGGCGCCGCGCCGGGCAGCCCGGAGAACGTCCTGCCCCTTCTGACGGTGGATCCGATGGAGGTGGAGATAGGGTACGCGCTCATATCGATGGTGGATCCCGGCCAGGGCGGCGACATGCTGGACCGGATCGGGACGATACGCCGCCAGATGGCGATGGATCTCGGCCTAGTGGTGCCGCCGATCAGGATCCGTGACAACATCCAGCTCAAGCCCACGGAGTACGTGATACGGGTGAAGGGCGCGGAGGTTGGCCGTGGCGAGCTGCTCCCGGATCACTACCTCAGCATGAGCGTGGATCAGAGCGACGACACGCTGGTGGGCATCCCTACCACGGAGCCGTCCTTCGGTCTCCCGGCCGTCTGGATATCGCCGGAGGTCCGCGACCAGGCGGAGGCGATGGGGTACACCGTGGTCGACTGCCCCTCCGTCCTGGCGACGCACCTCTCCGAGGTGATCAAGCGGTACGGCGCCGACCTTCTGACCAGGCAGGAGATCCAGAAACTCGTGGACATGGTGGGCGAGAACAACCCGGCTGTCACGGGGGAGCTCACGTCCGCCCTGAGCCTGGGCGACGTGCAGAAGGTGCTCCAGAACCTGGCGAAGGAGCAGGTCCCCATCCGCGACCTCGTGACGATCTTCGAGACCCTCTCGGATTACGGACGCTTCACCAAGGGCGTCGACTATCTCACGGAGCGCGTGCGCGAGGCGCTGTCGCGGGTGATAACCGTCCGCCTACAGGACGACACAGGGGTGATTTCGGTGTTTGCCATGTCCCCGCGCCTCGAACAGAAGATAAAGGAGTCAGTGACCGGCGATCTGAACCAGGGCTGGCAGCTCGGCCTGTCGCCTTCTGACGTCCAGCAGGTAATAAAGTCCGCCGCCACTGCGGCGGAGCAGATGGCTATGGCGGGGCTCACGCCCATCCTGCTCGTCCACCCTGATTTGCGGCTCATAGTCAGAAAAATTTTAGAGGGGAGTCTACCGCAACTTTACGTCATATCCTATAATGAGATAGCTCCTGGCGCGCAGCTTAAATCTTTGGGGACGGTGGAATAGGTGAGGGTTGAACAGCAGATAGAGTATGAAGCCAAAAGCGACGCCGAAGCGATCCAGGTGGCCAGAGACCGCCTGGGGAGGGAAGCGGTGATACTGTCCTCGCGGCCCGTGAAGCTGGGCGGCGTCCTGGGCCTCTTCAAGAGGGACGCGCTCTGGGTGACGGCAGGCATCCTTGTCCCGGATCAGGACGACCTTCTCCGCGAGTCTAAGGAGCGGATGGTGGCGTTCCAGCACTTGCTGGACGTGAGAAAGGCAGTCGGGGGCGTGGCCGAGGTGGCGCAAGCCGTCTGCGCGCTGCCCGCGGACGAGCCGATGGTCACCACAGCGTTCTCATCCCCAGCCGGAGGCCCTGTGCCGACGGCGGCCGTGGCCCAGGCATACGAGGCCAACTCCTCTCCGAGGGCCGTCATCTCCGTAAAGGGCATTGAGACGGGCTCTCAGTCCAAGGACGTGGACGAGATAAAGCGCATACTCGCCGGCGTCCTGGAGAGGCTCGGCGGCACGGAGGACGACGCGGCCTCCCAGTCCACGGACGAGTATTCGAGGATGCTGGTCAACGTCGGCGTCAACGTGGAGATCGCGAACTACACGGCCATGGAGTTCCGCGCCTCCGGCCAGGCGCGGGAGTTCGAGAAGTGGCTGGCGGACAGGATACCTGTGATGGGGCTGGACGGCTATACGGCGCTTGGCGGCCGCAGGGTCCTGTTCGCCGGCCCGACCGGGGTAGGCAAGACGACGACCATCGCGAAGATAGCGGCGATCCAGTCACTGTGGGGGAACAAGAAGGTAGTCCTCATGACGTCGGACACCTACAGGATCGCGGCAGTTGAGCAGCTCCGCACCTACGCGAAGATTTTGGGCATCCCGATAGAGATAGCGTCGGATCCGAAGGAGACGCAATCGGCCGTAAAAAAGCACAAGGACGCGGATCTCATACTGCTGGACACGGCGGGTCGCAGCCACTATGACGGGACGAGGATCGACGAGCTCCGCGCGCTTTACGACGCTTACGCGCCGGACTCCGTGCACCTCGTCATGGCCGCCAACATCAACTACCGTGACATGCTCGACGTGATAGAGCGCATGGGCGTGGTGCCGCTTTCGGCGCTTTTATTCACAAAGCTGGATGAGACCGCGAGTTATGGTACAATCTTCAATGTTTTGCATGACTTGGATCTTCCGGTGTCGTTTTTTACCGTGGGGCAAAACGTCCCTAACGACATCGAGATCGCGCAAGGGGATAAATTTGTGGATCTTTTGTTCGGCAACAGGCCGTCGTTTAGGAAGCCAGAAAGATGAATCCGGTTATTATGCCCCCCCCTGCGATCGACCAGGCCACGAGGCTCCGCGAGCTCGTGCTCGACAGGAAGGACGCGTCCGCCGGCAGAAGCAAGATAACCGGCGTGCGCTCCGTGTCGATACTGAGCGGCAAGGGCGGGGTCGGCAAGAGCAATCTCGCCGTGAACATGGCCCTTGCCATAGCGAACCAGGGCATGAACGTGACGCTGCTTGACGCCGACCTGGGGCTCGCCAACATAGACATCCTCTTTGGCGTGGTGCCGAAGTTCAACCTGGGGCACGTGCTGCGCGGTGAAAAGGAGCTTTCGGACATCCTCTTCCGAGTGGGCGAGCGGCTGACCATCGTGCCCGGAGGCTCAGGGCTCAGGGAGCTCGCGGACATCGACAGCGAGAGACAGGCGTGGATGATCGACAGGCTGTCCTTCCTGGAGAACGACACGGACGTCCTAATCTTCGACACCAGCGCCGGCTTGCACAGGAACGTGCTCGCGTTCGCGATGGCGTCAGACCTTTCCGTGCTGGTGACGACGCCAGAGCCCACGGCGATCCGGGATTCGTACAGCGTGCTCAAGTCGCTCTGGCAGTCGACGGGGGGGAACGCCAACATCGGGCTCGTCGTCAACATGGCGCAGGACAAGGACGAGGCCGAGTCGGTGTCGTACAGGATACTTTCGGCGGCGGAGCAGTTCCTTGGATGCAGGGCGCGTTATCTCGGCTGCATACTGTGGGACGCGGCGATCAGGGATTCCGTGAAGAAGAGGCGTCCGTTGCTTTTGAGCAATGAGCGCGCCGTTTCGGTGCAGTGCTTCAAGGATCTGGCCGGCAAGGTCTTCGAGCCGCGGCCGGAGGCCGTAGAGGCGCCGCTTGAGGTAGGCGGGACCTCCTTCCTGCGGCGGCTGATAAACCAGATGACGAGAAAGAAGGCTGATTGACGTGCAGGGAGACGATATGGACGCCGCTGCCCTCGATTACCTTTCAAAGCTCCAAATAGGGAAAAAAGGCGAAATAGCGATCAACGCCGGCATTTACAAGGGCCGCTACTCCACCCATGTGGAGGACGTGACGCAAGACGCCGTGGCCCTGGCCCACCCGATCATGAAGGGCGCGCTCCTGCCGGCCTACCGGGAAATGAACTTCAAGCTCACGCTGGAGGACGGAGGCGCGCTCTACGTTTTCGACATGTCTGTCCGCAGGGTGGAGACGCAATCGGGGCCGCCTACGATGTGGGCCAATGTGAAAGGCCCCCCGGAGAGGATACAGCGCAGGCAGTTCCTCAGGATCTCATGCCTGTGGGACATAACGGTCTTTCACCTTGAAAGCGAGGGGATGTGTCCGATGTCCACCGCCTGGCTCCCGGCGAAGGCCATAGATATCAGCATCGGTGGCTACAGGTTCGTCGTCAATCGCGGTCTTGTGGGCAACAGCATCTTCGAGCTGGGCGACAGCATGTTGGTGCGGTTCGACCTCGCGTCCGCCGAGCAGATGCAGACCGGGAGGATAACGAGGATAGTCCGCAGGGGTGACAACCTGGAGATAGGCGTCGGTTTCGACGCCCTTCCTGCGAGCGTTGAAAAAAAGCTGTTCGAGTACATACGGCAGCAGGAAGTTATGTTCCGGGAGTAGCGCAGATGATAAAAAATAAGAAAATACGCGTACTGATCGTAGATGATTCAGCGTTTATGCGTAAGGTGATTGGCGATATACTGTCAAGCGCCCCGGCCGTAGAGGTGGTCGGGAAGGCCAAGAACGGCGATGACGCGCTGCGGCGCCTAGCGGAAACGGATCCGGACGTAATCACCCTTGACGTGGAGATGCCAGGCAAGAACGGGCTGGAGGTGCTGAAGGAGATAATCGCCATAAAGCCAGTCCCGGTCGTCATGGTCAGCAGCCTCACGAAGGACGGGGCAGACATCACGATGCAGGCCTTGGACGCTGGCGCGGTGGACTTTGTGACGAAGCCGTCCGGCGCGGTGCCGCTGGATATGGAGAAAGTCGGCGGCGAGCTCCTGCAGAAGGTTCTGGCGGCCAGCCGCGCGTCCGTCCACAACGCGTCCTTGCGCGGCGTCACGACGGGGCATGGGAGATTCCACGCGCAGGCGCCAGCGCAAAGGAGGCCGGCTGCTTGTATGCCGTCCGGGCCGGCGCGCAGGCCGGAGCTGCTGGTGGTAGCGGCGTCGACGGGCGGCCCTAACGCCCTGCAGGAGTTCATACCTGCCCTGCGGAAGGATTTCCCCTTGCCGGTGCTGATCGTCCAGCACATGCCGCCGGGCTTTACGTCGTCGTTCGCGCTCCGGCTCAACGAGCGGAGCCAGCTCGCTGTGATGGAGGGCTGCGACGGGATGCCGGTCAGGAAGGGCGTCGCGGTCGTGGCGCCGGGCGGCTACCACATGCTCGTCGACCGCAGGGGCGCTGAATTGGTCTGCCGTCTGTCGGAGACCCCGCCCGTGCGCTCCGTCCGCCCGGCGGCGGACGTGCTCTTCGCGAGCGTGGCGGACGTGGTGGGCGCGCCGGTGGTGGTGGTCGTCCTGACTGGCATGGGCAAGGACGGCCTCGACGGGACGCGTCTGCTCCGGGCCAAGGGCGCTTACGTGATAGCCGAGTCGAGGGAGACCTGCGTGATATACGGGATGCCAGGCGCGATTGCGGAAGCGGGCCTGGCCGACGAGGTGCTGCCGCTGTACTCGATAGCGGCCGGTGTGGAGCGTTTCATTAAAAATTGAGAGAGCGCTGGGTCAGTCTCTCTCGACTTTATCATCGAAATCCTCTTTTGGTTGAACTATAGATATGCCTGGGCAAGGAGGTATGCAAGATGGCCGATATGGATATGAACCAGTACATGGGTGCTTTTTTGGACGAGGCCGGTGACAACCTCGCGCACCTGAACGAGCTGCTCCTTTCGGCGGAGCAGAACCAGAGCGACATGGACATAATCAACGAGATATTCCGGGTGGCGCATACGTTCAAGGGGATGTCTGCCACCATGGGTTTCCAGACCATGGCTACCCTCACGCACTCGATGGAGGACCTCCTTGGGCTCGTCCGGTCCGGGACGCTGCGCCTCACGTCTGACGACGTGGACGTGCTGTTCAAGTGCCTGGACACGCTGACGGCGATGGTGGACTCCATCAGGCGCGGCGGCGCGGACCAGGACGTCCCGTCCGACGAGCTGATCGGGATCCTTCACGCGCGGAGGGACAACCCCAACGAGGAGCCTGTCTCCGAGAAGGCCCTGTCCATCGCTGGCGACGGCGTTCCCGCCACAGGGCAGGTGCCTGGCGACGCGGGCGATTACATAGCGAACCTCACGGATCAGGAGCGAGACTGGATAACCTCCGCTAACGACGCGGGGATGCAGGTCTACGAGCTGAAGGTCACGCTAGACGAGAGCTGTATGCTGCGCGCCGCCAGGGCCTTCATGGTCGTCACTGCGGTGGGGGATAACGGAGACATCATCAAATCGGAGCCGAGCGTGGAGGACCTTGAGAAGGAAGCCTTCGAGAGGACGTTTGTGCTTTACGTCGCCTCCAGCAACCCCATCGAGACCTTCACCGAGCAGATATTGAAGATAGGGGAGGTCGCGGAGGTCACGGCGGCCGAGATCAACCTCCCGGAAGAGACGGCCCAGGCGGGGGCTTCTCCGGCGGGGGCGAGCCAGACGCAGGAGAAGGGCGCGGCGGAGGCGGGGCCGAAGGCGCCCAAGGAAGCTACGAAGCAGATGCAGACCGCCGATCACAAGCAGCAGGGGCACCAGGTGGGGAGCAGGACGGTGAGGGTCGACATAGGGCGGCTCGACAAGCTGATGAATTTGGTCGGTGAGCTGGTGATAGGCCGGGCGCGCATAGAGAGGCTCGTCCAGGAATCCAGGCTCAAGGCTTTCCAGGAGCCGCTGTCACAGCTGGGCAGGATCTCCGGCGACATTCAGGAGCTCGTGACCAAGCTGCGCATGGTTCCGGTTTCGATGGTCTTTGACAGGCTCCCGAGGCTGGTCAGGGATCTTTCGCGCCAGATGGGCAAGGACATCCAGCTCATGGTCGAGGGCGCTGAGACGGAACTCGACCGCACCGTGATAGACGAGATAGGAGACCCGATGGTCCACATACTTCGGAACTCGCTCGACCATGGGATAGAGTCGCCGGACGAGAGGGAGCGGGCCGGAAAGCCACGCCAGGGGACCATAACGGTCGCGGCCTATCAGGAGGGCAACGGCGTTATCATAGAGGTCCGCGACGACGGCGCCGGGGTCGACACGGAAAAGGTCAAGCGAAAGGCGCTGGAGCGCGACCTCATAACCCACGAGCAGGCAGCCGTCATGACGGAGAACGAGGCCGTCCAGCTGGTCATGCTGCCCGGTTTCAGCACTAACGACAGCATCACCGAGATATCGGGGCGCGGGGTGGGCACCGACGCGGTAAAGAATAAGGTGGAGTCCTTGGGCGGGCAGTTCATGATGTACTCGAAGTTTGGCGGCGGGACGCGCGTCGTAATCAGGCTGCCGCTCACGCTGGCGATAGTGCTCGCCCTGCTCATAAAGGTCGGGGACGAGACCTACGCCGTCTCGCTTGAAAACGTGGAGGAGACGCTCCTCGTGCACAAAAAGGACATCAAGTACGTTCACGGGACGCCTGTGACGACGGTCCGGGGCGAGATACTCCCGCTGTCGGACCTCTCGGCGATCATCGGGACGCCGGGCGAGAGGCCAGACGTGGACGAAAACCCGGTAGTGGTGGTGAGGGTCGGGCGCGACCGCTCCAGGGTCGGCTTTATGGTCGACGCCTTCGTCGGGCAGCAGGAAATAGTCATCAAGCCACTTGGCAAGCTCCTGTTGAAGGTGAAGGGGATAGCGGGCGCGACGATACTGGGTGACGGCAACGTCGCTTTGATTTTGGACGCCGCGTCGCTTTAAGGTTACTTCTCAAATTAAATACGAAAGGCTGTTGGATGCCATGGATCCCGTTTCTGGGTTTACGAGTATTCACATGGACGCTATAAAAGAGGTCGGGAATATCGGGACCGGCAACGCCGCGACCGCCCTGTCCCGCCTCATAGGACGCGTCGTGGAGATGGATGTGCCTGTGGCCGAGCTCGTCCCTATATATGAGGTCCCGGCGCGCTACGGCTCTCCCGAGACGCCTGTGTGCGCCGTGCTGGTCCGCGCCGAAGAGAACTTTTCTTGCAGCCTCATCTTCATGATAGAGGAGGACAAGGCCGAGACGCTGGCAGACCTCATCATCCCGATGGATCTGTCCGGCATGGATCTGGAAACCAGGCGGCAGATACGGGACAGCGCCCTCTCGGAGCAGGGCAACATAATCCTGGGCGCCTTTCTGAACGCCCTTTCGATGATAACGGGCTGGGTGCTGCCCACGACTACCCCGGCCGTCGCGAGGGACATGCTCGGCTCCATCATGGACTTGGCAGCGTCGATGTTCGGCGTCATAGGCGAATCGGCGCTGCTTGTCCGGACGAACCTCATCGTGAAGGACCTGGGCCAGGATCTGGGCGGCACGGTCATCATGATACCGGACCCAGGGTCGCTGGAGACGCTGCTCTCTAAATTGGGGGTGCTTTGACGTTGCCTCAGCCAGTTCATGTAGGGATGGCCGACTTGGTGGTCTCGAAGCACCCCGCGCACCTCGTGACGCTGGGGCTGGGCTCCTGCATCGGCCTCGTGATTTACGATCAACTCTCCAAAACGGTGGGGATGGTGCACATCATGCTGCCGGACAGCAGGGAGGCCAAGGATATCCCGAAGCCGGGGAAATTCGCCGACACGGCCGTACCCCTTCTCGTCGACGAGCTGATAAAGCTAGGGGTGAACAGGTCACAGCTGCGGGCGAAGATGGCGGGCGGCGCCCAGATGTTCTCGATGCCTGGAAAGACCAGCGCGATTTTCGCGGTGGGCGCCCGCAACGTGGAGGCCACGCTCAAGATGCTCGCGTCTGAGAACGTGCGCCTAGTGGCCCAGGACACCGGCGGCAGCAAGGGGCGCAGCGTCGAGTTCGACTCGGAGACGATGAAGTTTACCGTGAAGACGCTGGGGTCAGGCACTAAGGAGCTTTAGGCGGAAGACCGGGCGAAGCCTTTTCGAATGGGGGTAGCTTTGTGGAGCTGGAGAATGACAAATTGTGGGAAGCATATATACGCTCTCCGGAACCACGCCTGAAAGACGAAATAGTAAAGCGTTTCCTCCCTCTCGTGCGTTACGTCGCGTCCAGGATGTCCGTCAAGTTCCCCTCGGGCCTTGATTTCGAGGATATCCTGAGCTTCGGCGCGCTAGGGCTGCTGGACGCTATCGAGCGCTTCGAGCCAGACCGCGGCTTCTGCTTCCAGACGTTCGCCGTGCCCAGGATAAGAGGCGCGATATTGGACGAGCTCCGCCGCTTCGACTGGATTTCGCGGAGCGGCAGGGAGAAGCTGCAAAAATTCGAGCGGACGCTCGAAAACGTGGCGAAGACCCGGGGCAGCGCCGACGACGCGTCGCTCATGAAGGCGATGGATATGGACGAAAAGTCATATAAGGACCTGCTCGAAATAGCGAGCCGTTCCTACGTCGTCTCCTTGGACGACGTCCTGGCGCTGGGAGACAGCGACATGCAGCGCGAGGACACGCTGGAGGACGAGAGCCCGAGCGCGCTCGACCTCATGGAGCAGACCGAGGAGGCAGAACAGGTCGCCTCCTCGCTGAAGCGGCTTCCTGAGAGGGAGCGGCTGTTGCTGTCGCTCTACTATTACGAGGGGCTGACATTGAAGGAGATAGGGCAGGTCCTGGGGGTGACGGAGTCACGGGTGTCGCAGCTGCACGGCAGGGCGATCTCGCTGCTGAGGGCGCAGATGAAGGCCCTTGCGTGCGAATAAAATTTCGATATTAGATAATATTAGATATTATTCAGAAGAAAGAAGGACGCGGCATGGATCAAAGTTCAGAGACAAACGATGAACAAAGCGAATCGAAAGAGGCTGTATTCCGCTTGAAAATATCGGACGACGCCTTGGCGTGCGAGATGCTATACATCCCCCCGGAGGGCGATGCCCCCGTCCCGACGATCGAGCGCGTAAAGGGGGAGATGAATTCCAAGGGCGTAGTATTCGGCCATGACGAGGAAGCGATAAAGAAAATGATCGAAACCCCGATCGCCAGGCAGTGGGTGGTCACGGCAAAGGGCGAACCGCCTGAAAACGGCAGGGACGCGAAGATTGACTACAAGGTAGACCTCAACATACTGAAACCCAAGGCAGTCGGCGACAAGGTTGACATGAAGGAGCTGGGCGCCGTGATCAACGTCACGAAGGGGCAGCTCGTGGCGGAGAAGATACCGGCCTTCAAGGGCAAGGAGGGCACCAGCGTCCTGGGCAGGAAGATAAACGTGTACACGGGCAAGGACAAGAACCTGCCTGCCGGCAAGGGCACGCTCCTCTCAGAGGACAAGATGCAGCTCTTCGCGGACTGCGACGGAAACCTGTACATAAAGGACCAGAAGCTGGCGGTCAACCCCACGTTCGAGGTGAACGGAGACGTGGACTACAGCGTCGGCAACATCGATTTCATCGGCCCTGTCACCGTGATGGGCAGCGTCCGGGACGGCTTCGAGGTGGCATCAGGGAACGAGCTTCACATAAACGGCGTCGTGGAGGGGGCCACGCTCCTCTCCGAGGACGACATGGTGATAAGGACCGGCGTCCGGGGCAATGGGAAGGCGCGGCTCGAGTCAAAGGCCGGCAACGTGATAATCAGCTACATCGACCAGGCTTTCGTGCGCGCCGGGCGCAGCGTGAAGGTGGCCGACGTTATCTTGAACAGCGACGTGGGCGCCAGGTTTGACGTCGTTGTGGGCGGCGGAAAGAAGGGGCAGATCGTCGGGGGGAAGATCGTCGCCGGGAGCGAGGTCGTCTGCGAGATACTTGGGAGCGAGATGGAGCCGAAGACCGACGTGACCGTGGGTCAGCTGCCTGAGATCATAGAGGAGCGCAGACAGATTCAGGAGAGCCTGAAGCAGTACGAGGATCAGATAGAGAAGATAGACGCTAACATCGATTTTCTGAAGGACCTCCAGAAAAACGGCGACCTCAAGCCGGACAAGCAGGCGCTCTTAGCCAAGATAACTAAGGCCAAGTTCCAGATCAAGGCCCAGTACACCAACCAGCGCGACCGCATGGAACAGCTGGAGAAGGACGCGAACGAGAGCCGGCTGGACGGCTGTGTGCGCGTGAAGAACGTCTGCTACCCCGGCGTGCTGATCACGATAAGGGGCATACGGTACATGGTCAAGGAGAAGCTGCGGTTTGTGAAGTTCGTGTATGAGGACGGGGAGATAAAGATAAAATCCTTCGAATGACGGCGCGCCGGCACTGTCTCCGGGCTTGAGCCTCGCTCCGTCATAGGGGTCATGCGGGACCGCTGTTTTGAAAGGGGGCGATTTTCGTGTTGAGGCCGATAGATTCCAACATCTCTGTCCTGAACAGCGAGCAGAGGGCCGTGCAGCCAAAGGATCCTAGCGCGCATCACGTTCAGACACTCCAGCAGACCGAAATATCGAAGAGGATAGAGCACGAGAGACAGTCCGTGCTGCCTGCGGACAGATCGGACGAGGACGTGAGGGTCCGGGATCGCAAGGATGAGAGAAGGAAGCAGGAGGAACGGGGCGGGAAAAAGCGAAACCCCAGGCCCTCGTCAGGCGCGCCGGAAGACGACGGGGGAGCGGAGGCCGCGCCTTCGGGCAGGCTGGATTTTTTGGCGTGAATCGTAAAAAGCAGCGGAGATGATGGGAAGTGGCTGAGAAAAAGCTCCTTTTGGGGTATCTGACTATTGAGGCGCGGGAGAATTTTTTCAGGGGGGCAGCCCTCGTCACAGACGCGCGTGGCATACCGCTCGACTTCCGGTATACGGAGCCGGTCAGGCCGACTAAGCTGGAGCGCATACTTTACGGCGGCGCCCTCGACATATACCTGCGGGAGGAAGTGATCATGGGCAACCTCCTGGGCGCGGTGGAGGTGAGCCCGTCCCTGTGGCTCGTGGACAGCGACGAGCTGATAGGGCCCGTCCAGAAGCTCACAAAGCTCCAGGCTGTGGCCATAGAGACGACCGGGAGGCAGCCGCTGGAGACGAGCGGCAAGTGCGAGCCGGCGCCGGACGGGGGCTTCATATTTCAGGCTGACAACATAAGCTCGCCGCTCAGGCTGTCCGTGTCGCAGGAGAACGTCTCCAAGATAGCGCAGATCGCCGAGTCCCTGGCCACAGCCGCTCAGGACATGGAGCTGATGGAACCCTTCGCCCGCATCGCCAAGGCTTTCGAGGCGGTGTCAGAGTCAGAGTAATGAGGCGCACATGGCCGATATCCTCTCCGAGATAGGCAGGAAGCTGTCGCGATTGTTCTTGGGCCGCATCGTCGTGCGCGGCCTGGGCGAGATGCGCAGGTCCGAACCAGTCAGGATAATGACGCACTCTCACGAGGTCAGGATAAACCCCATGAGGGCAGAGCCCAGGGTTCGCGCTGCGCTCTTCGTCAAGTGGAGGAGTTCGAGGGCCGTGAGCGCTGGCAGCCTCCTGGGAAGCCCGCAGGGGAAAAAATCCAGGGTCAGGTCCGTGCGCCTGGCGATCTCCCGCAAGAAGGACGTCCGGAGATACAGGTTCAACATAAGCGACAGGGCGGCGGCGCGGCGCGGCGTGAAAGGGATCGCCCGCATCCCGGCCACCAGGCAGAACAGGATCCATTTCGTCAAATCCCTTCCAAAATTTGAGCGCGCCAGCGCCCTTGCGCTGTATTCTCCCATTTTTCAGGAAAAAGTCGTGAAAAGCGCGCTGGATAAGGGTAGCGGAAACTTGCTTTTTTGGTATGATAATGACCGCAGGAGAGCGGGGGAGAGGTTTCACTTGCTGCTCTTGAGGGTCTTTGGGGGGGATGAGCCGTTAAAGTGGGTCTGGCTGCCTGTCAATAAGAGCAATTGAGGATTTTAAAAAAACAACTGGAGGTATTAAGTACCAATGGCAGATGAAAAGACGGCGGCGCCCGTCGTAGGGGTGGGCGACGTTCTCACCGGGACAGTGGAGCATATCGCCCCTTATGGTGCCTTCATAAGGCTGGAGGGCGGACAGAAGGCGATGATTCACATATCGGAGCTGTCCTATAACTTCGTCAAGAAGGTCGAGGATGTCCTGGCCCCGTCCCAGGAGATAACTGCGAAGGTCATCAAGATCGACGAGAAGGGGCGGATCGACCTTTCGATAAAGGCTTTGCAGATGAGGGAGCAGCGGCCGGTTCGCAGGGAAGAGGACTTCGAAAAGAAGCTGACCTCCTTTATGAAGCAGAGCGATGAAAGAATCGCTGATCTGAACAACAAGGTGAAGGACTCCAGGGGGGTCAAGAGACGGCCGGGCAAAAAATGAGCGGGGTGGCGCGCCGCTGCTGCTGGGGATTTCCGCAGGTCCTGGTATGCCAACCCCTGCGGCGCATGAAGCCCTTCCCGACTTCTTTCTGGCTCGTATGCCCTTTCCTTCTCCGCTCGGTCGGGACGGTCGAGTCCTGCGGCGGCGTCGCGGAGCTGAAAAGAGAATCGCTCGGATCTGCCCGCGAGTGGAGGGAGTATCACCTGCTTCACGCGCTCTTGAGGCTTTCGATGCTGCCAACCTCTCAGCGGGCATACCTGCGGAGCAGGAGGAGGCCGATTTACCGCGCGGTCTGCGCGCGTGGGGCGGGAGGTGCCGCGTACTCCCGCGATCCGATAGCCGTCAAGTGCCTGCACCTTCAAGCGGCTTCATTTATGGCGCTCGGCCATCACCCGATGTCCGGCTGGCTTGAAAGTAGGGTTTCCGAGTGGGAATGCGGCGACGCTCTCTGCCGCCGCGCTTCGTGAGCGAGGGGGGATGAGGCCTTGAG
>JAIRNC010000052.1 GCA_031258255.1 Synergistaceae bacterium | reverse complement strand
AGATGCTGCGGATGGCGTCCGTGAACGACGGGATCATGACGTGCTCCAGGGCGTTGACGCGCCTGCGGGTGCGCTCGATCTCAAGCGCCATCAGCTTTAGGCCCTTTTCTGCGGCAGCCAGGTCCACCAGGCGGCGGATGACGAGCGAAAAGCGCTCAAGGGCCACGTCCAGGCTGCCAGGCGAGGAAGCCAGCCCGTAGCTCAGTTGCGCGGGCCGCTCCGGCAGTATGAACTTCGGTATGTTCACGCTCATGACGTTCTGGTGGCTGACGCGCACGTTCGCCGCGCCGCCGGCCAACAGGAGCGACTGCTCTATCATCGAGGGGAGGGTCTGCGCGCGAGCCATCCTGAAACTGCCGTAGCATAGCGCTAAATCGCGCTCCACGTCCTCCCTCAGCGCCTTCACCTCGCGGGCCTTCTGCAAGAATTCCTTTATGAGCGCGTCCTGCTTGTCCTTCAAGAGCTTATGTCCCCTCTTCGCGACGATGACGCGCTTTTTCAGGCGTGACAGCTCCATCCGGTTCGGGTTTACGTTAAGAGCCTTCGCCATAGGACGACCCCCTTACTCCCCGGCGGTCTCAGCCGCCAGCGCGTCCTCCGCTTTTTTGGCCAGCAGCGGCTGGAGGTATTTTTCGATGTAAGCGTCCCTTATGCGCTTAAGTTCTTTCGCCGGGACTATCGTCAGAAGATCCCACCCCAGCTGGAGCGTCTCCTCTATCGTCCTGTTCTCGTACTCGCCCTGGCGGACGTATGTGTCCTCGAAAAGGTCAGCGAACTTGGCGAAGGCCTTGTCCTCCTCGCTCAAGGCGCCCTCGCCCAGGATGACGGCGAGCTCCTTCGCCTCCTTGCCGTGGGAGTAAGCCGCGAAGAGCTGGTTCATCAGGTCGGCGTGATCCTCCCGCGTCTTGCCGGTGCCTATGCCCTTGTCCTTCAGCCGGGACAGCGACGGCATGACGTCCACGGGCGGGTAAATGCCCTTGCGGTGTAGGCTGCGGCCCAATATGATCTGCCCCTCCGTGATGTAGCCTGTGAGGTCAGGGATCGGGTGCGTCTTGTCGTCCTCCGGCATGGTCAGTATTGGGAACTGGGTGATGGAGCCGTTCTTGCCGCGAAGGCGGCCCGCCCTCTCGTACATCGTCGCGAGGTCAGTGTAGAGGTAACCGGGATAGCCGCGCCGCCCCGGCACCTCCTTGCGGGCAGCGGAGATCTCGCGCAGCGCCTCGCAGTAGTTCGTCAGGTCCGTCAATATTACGAGGACGTGCATGTCGTGCTCGAACGCCAGGTACTCGGCGCAGGTCAGCGCAAGGCGAGGCGTCGCTATGCGCTCGATCGCCGGGTCGTCCGCTAGGTTCACGAACATGACCGTGCGTTCGAGGGCGCCGGTCTTGCGGAAATCCTCCATGAAGAAGGAGGCTTCCTCGAAGGTGATGCCCATAGCCGCGAACACGACGGCGAAGGCCGCGTGACCGCTTATGACCGTGGACTGCCTCGCGATCTGAGCCGCCATGCGGTTGTGCGGCATACCGCTGCCGGAGAATATGGGCAGCTTCTGGCCGCGCACGAGCGGGTTCATGCCGTCTATCGTCGAGATGCCCGTCTGGATGAACTCGGACGGGTAGTCCCGCGAGAACGGGTTCATCGGGTTGCCGTTCACGTCCAGGCGATCGTCCGGTATGATGTCAGCTCCGCCGTCTATCGGCACGCCGCGCCCGTTGAAGATGCGGCCCAGCATACCCTTCGATACGGGCAGGGTGAGGACGTCGCCCAGAAAGCGGATCTTCGTGGTATCCGCGTCGATCCCGGTGCTTCCCTCGTAGACCTGCACCAGCGCCCGATCCTCGGTAATCTCCAAAACCCTTCCACGCCTACGCTCGCCGGACATGAGACGGATCTCCGCAAGCTCGTCGTAGCGCACGTCCGTTATCTTGTCCACCACCATCAGCGGACCCGAAAGGTTTGAGATGGTACTGTACTCCTTAGGCAACATCTTCTTCACCTCCGGCTGCCGCCAGTCTGCCAAGCTCCTCGCCTATCCTCGTCTCCAGCTCGTCCAGCTGGGAGAGGTTCGACTCCTCCACGTAGCGCATACGGGCTATCTCCTCGCGGATCGGAGACGCGATGAGATCCCGCAGCAACGCGCCGCGCTCCAACGCCTGCATACCGTGCCTGTGGAACGCGAGGATGTTGCGCAGCATCTTCACCTGCTTGTCCATCGACGCGTATGTGTCTATCTCGTGGAAGGAATTCTGGTGAAGGAAGTCCTCGCGGATGGACTTAGACGTCTCCATGACGACGCGCTCTTCCTTCGAGAGGGCGTCGATGCCCACGAGACGGACAATCTCCTTCAACTGGTCCTCCTCCTCCAGGAGCGACATGGCCTGAACCCTCATCTCGCTCCACTCGCCGTCGTACTCGTTGTCCCAGTACTCGCCCAGCGTCTCCGCGTACAGCGAGTAGCTCGTGAGCCAGTTTATCGCGGGGAAGTGACGCTGGTACGCCAGCTGCGCGTCCAGCCCCCAGAACACCTTAGCCACGCGCAGCGTGTTCTGCGTGACCGGCTCTGAGAGGTCGCCTCCAGGGGGCGAGACCGCGCCAATGACGGAGACCGCGCCCTCGCGCCCGTCCTTGCCGAGACATATCGCGCGCCCAGCCCGCTCGTAGAACGACGCCATCCTGGTGCCGAGGTAGGCGGGATAGCCCTCCTCGCCAGGCATCTCCTCCAACCGCCCGGACATCTCACGCAGCGCCTCCGCCCAGCGGCTCGTCGAGTCCGCCATGAGGGCGACTGAATAGCCCATGTCGCGGAAGTACTCAGCTATCGTGATCCCCGTGTATATGGACGCCTCCCGCGCCGCCACCGGCATGTTCGACGTGTTCGCTATGAGCAGGGTGCGCTTCATCAGCGGCTGGCCGGAGCGCGGGTCCTCCAGCTCCGGGAACTCCAGGAGGACATCCGTCATCTCGTTGCCGCGCTCGCCGCAGCCTATGTATACGACGATCTCAGCGTCCGCCCACTTCGCCAGCTGGTGCTGTATGACGGTCTTGCCAGAGCCGAACGGCCCAGGGACGCAGGCCGTGCCGCCGCGCGCTATGGGAAAGAAGAGGTCTACCACCCTCTGCCCCGTCGAGAGAGGGACGACGGGGGGGAGGCGCTTTGCGACAGGGCGCGGCTTTCTAACGGGCCAGCGCGACATGAGGGCGATCTCGTGTTTCGCTCCCTTCGCGTCCTTCACAACGGCTACGGTCTCCTCGACGGTGAAGCTGCCGCCGCGTATCGACTCCACCGTGCCAGATAGCCCCGGCGGGACCATGATGCGGTGCTCGACCAAGACTGTCTCCCTCACCGTCCCCAAGATATCGCCGCTTTCGACAGAAACGCCTGTCCCGACGGACGGGACGAAATCCCATTTCTTCGTGCGGCTGATGGCCGGGACGGAGATGCCCCTCGTTATGTACGGGCTGTTCGCCACAGACTCTATGCTCTCAAGGGGTCTCTGGATCCCGTCGTAGAACTGCTCTATCAGCCCCGGGCCCAGCTCGACGCTCAGCGCCGCGTCCGTGTCCACCACGATCTCCCCCGGCTTCAGGCCGGAGGTCTCCTCGTACACCTGCACAGACGCCGTGTCGTCGCGGAGCTCTATGATCTCCCCGACAAGCCCGGCCGCGCCCACGCGAACCACGTCGAACATGCGGGCGCCCAGCATGCCCTTCGCCACTACGAGAGGGCCAGATATCTTCGCGATGGTCCCCTGTATCTTCTTACCCTCGGCCACTCACATCGCCTCCATTTTCTCTTGAGAAGACTGACTTGCTGCCAAAGCCCCGGCGCCTTGCCAGCGGCACGGGCGCTCCGGCCTCACCCCACATTGAATATATCCATTCCGACGGCCCGCTCCGCGCTCTTCCTGATCGATGCCACCCCGACGCCCAGAGAACCGGCCCCGCTAGGGATCGGTATGATACTGAGCTGTTCGGTCTCGTTTATCTTGTCCACGTCACAGGCCAAATCCAGAAAGAGGGACTCCTCCATGAACAGCACGGCGTAGCCGTCCTTCACCAGTTTCATCACGAGGTTCGCCGCGGAGCTTTTATTTTCATCGTTTATTATGACGGCCTCGACGCCTATGGCCTGAAACGGCAGGACGCTGTCGTAACTGCCCATGGCTGCCATCGGGGATTCTTTTCCGCTAATAGCCATTTCTCAGCATCCTCCTCGTTTCGTCCCTGCCGGCCGGGGATCCCTTCGACACCAGGACGGTGCGGATGTTCTTTACCTCCATCTCCTTGCCCCAGAGGAACGCCAGAACGTTCTCCGGCGCGTTCGGGCTGTAGCGCGCGAGCGAGACTACGTCCCGGCAGTAGTCGTCGAGCGCCTTTTCCAGCGACACGATCTGCCGGTCAAAACCCCCCTCCTCCTGCACCCTTGAGATAGCAGCGCCAACGTCGAAGTGTGACAACGCGCGGCCCCAGCTCTCGAATGGCTCAGGGAGCAGCTGGGCTAAGGCGTCCACGGACACCGTACCACCGGCGTGGAGGAACGCGGCCGCCTTCTGCGCGCCTATCCCAAACCGCTTCAGGCGGAGGAGGTTCCTTAGGTTCTCGGAGTCTATCCTGGCCTTCACCCACTTCAAGACGCCAGGCGCCCCAAAACCCTCCGCCGTCTTCAACATGGCCGCGAAGAGGCCGGAGTCCAGAAGCTTCTCCACCTCCACGATATCGCGCGTCTGTTCCCAGAGCGAGAGGGCGGCCGGAATGATGGACGGCAGTCCATACGGAAGGAGGTTGTAATCCTCGGACTCGACGCTCACGACGAGGCTGTCCGTTGGGATCGTCCCAAGGCTGGTCATCAGATCCCAGCGCTTTTTGCCCCCGCGTTTAGCCATGAAAACGCTCTTGAGCAAAACCTTCACGTTGTGAAAGTCGTACTGGATCCGAAACAAGTCCACCAGCTCTTTGTCGGGGACGAAGGCCCGCAGTTCCATGATGGACGCAAAAAGCTCCGCCTCAAGCGCCGCGTCGTAGCGCTCCTGGCCACCCTTTTCCGTCAGGTTCCTCGCGTAGCAGGTCTCACCCAGGATCTTGAGCGCCCCTGCCGCGTCGTCAGCCTCCAACAGCCTCTGCATGACGCCGGCGTCGAGCAGCAAGGGTTCCATAGCGCGGATGCGCGCCACAGCGTAGCCGTAATCATCGCTGCGGGACATCAGATCACCTCCATCAGGGCGTAGCCGGGAAGAGCCGCTTTACCACCTCTGGCTCCAGCTTTTCCTGAGCAGCCCTCACCAGCATCTCCCACGAGCAGTTTACAGAGACCCGCCCGTCGTTGAGGATGAACCCTCCTGCGAAATCCTGGCGGTCCGGGGAGATGGTTATTTTTTTCCCGTTGCCCGCATTGAAGGCGGCGATCCACTCAGGCCCTATGAGCTGCTCCCCGCGCGAGATCTCCATCACCTCGCTGCCGGAGCTCACGGCTGCCTTGAGAAGGCCCTCGCAGAACCTGAGATATTCGTCCTTCTTCAAACCCTTTAGGCGTTCGAGGCCTTCATCGAAAACGTCCTGGATCAGCTTGCGCTTGACGCCTAAGTGCAGCTTCTCGACATCCAGCTTCGCCACGATCTCGCGCCTCTTGAATATCTCCGGGCGCTCCCTCTCGAAGCGCGCCTGAGCGGTCTCCTCGATATGCTTTATCTCCCTTTCGGCGTCGCGCTTTATCTCTTTTTCCCGCACTCTCGCGGCTGATATGATACTTTCCGCCTCAGCGCGGGCGTCTTGCTCAATTTTTTCCGTTATCTGGGCCAGCGACATGGTATCCCCCCTTGTCCGGGTGCTCTACAATCAGCCTACTTTTATGCCGTTCAGCAGGAAAATGCTCATCAGAAGCCCCAAGACGGCGTATGTCTCGCACATGGCGGGGAGTATGACGGCCTTGCCCATCTGATCGGGGCGCTTCGACACCAAAAGGATGCTGGCGGCGGAGGACTTGCCTTGCCAAATAGCAGAATAAAAGCCGACTATCGCGATAGGAACGCAAGCGCCGAAGATGCCCAGGCCCTGCCAGATCGTGATGGGCACAGCAGTGGACAGAAGGCCGATCTTGTTGATGGCCAAGAGCGCCGTCAAAAAGCCGTATATGCCCTGTGTGCCGGGCAGCGCAAGCAAAATCAGCGCGTAGATGAACTTCTTGGGATCCTCGGTCAGGATTCCGGCTGCCGCCTCGTTCGCTATGCCTATGCCCCAGGCGGAGCCGGAACCAGCGAACCCAACGGCCAGGGCCGCGCCCAGTACGACCAGCGCCGGCCCCAACTGTCCTGCCATCGTTGCGATTATGTCTTCCATGTTATCCTACCTCCAACACTGTTTAATTTTTTCGGGGCAGAGGCCCCGTTCGGTAACCACGACAACGGCCAATGCTTAAACCTTGACCCTCACGTATTGTGTTGAAATGCCAAGGGGCGAGAACTCCTCCCCAGAAGGCTCGTAAAACTTGCCGAAGAACTCGACGTACTGGAGCCTGAGCGAATGGATAAAGGCGCCCAGTATGTTTATCGCCATGCCGAAGACGTGTCCGATCACGAATATCAGAAGCCCGAAGACAAAGCCGACCACAGGTATTGCGTCCGACACCATGTGCGTCAGGAGGTTCACGACCATCCCGATAGCGGCGGATCCTAAGCCGAGGGCCAAGAGTCTGCTGTAACTCAGGACGTCGCCTAGGTAGGCGGTGACGTTGTAAAGACTCAGCACCCCGGAGAACGCCTTGCCAAAGAGGCTGGGCTTGTCCCTGCCCTGAGTCAGGACCAGCGCTATGGCCCCGGCAGCCGCCATGACCCAGCCGACCTTAGGCGGCAGCCCGACAGCCCCCCCGGTGGCGAGCCCGCCCAGGACCAGCCCACAGAGGAAAACGATCCAAGCCCCCTGATCCGCGAAGGCGGCAAAACGGTCGCCCTTGCGGACGTTCTCCACGAACGCCAGCCCCAGCCCCAGCATTATCTGGATGAAGCCGAGCGCCATGGAGACGCCGAGCATCGTCATGGGGTCGTTCATCGGATCCAATATCTTCAATTTCGCAAGGGGCATTAAAGAACGCAGGAACGAGAAGCTCGTTATACTGTCACCGAACCATGAGAACGTGATGGCGCCGAATATCACAGCCCCGATATTGCCGATTATCAGCACCTTGAGGAATTTTGCGAGCATCCCGGTGACGTGCTTGCGCATCATGAGGAACAGCAGGCCCGCCACGATCAGGAGACCGTAACCAGCGTCGCCGTAGCAGATGCCAAAAAACATGTAGAAAAACGGCGCCGTGACCGCCGTGGGATCGATCTTACCGTATGTGGGGGTGCCGTACATCGTAATCAGCGGTTCCATCGGGCCAGCCAGGCCTCTGTTGCGCAGAAGTGTCGGCGGCGACTCTCCCTCGTCCGGCTCGTCGTAAACGATCTCCACCAGGCTCTCGTAAGGGGACGCGGCCTCCTTGAAGCCGTTCAGGGCGCTCTTGGGAATCCAGAAGGACAAAACCGTGATCTGTTCAGTCTGCTCCCCGGACAACAGCGACTCCAGCTTGGCCTTGCGGATACTCCAGTAGTCCGTGCAGCACTGGCAGAGGGCATAGGCCCCGTTCGCCACGGAGGCTATCTCCTCCGTCACCGCAGCCTCCTGAGCCCTGAAAGCCTCCGCTTCGCTGGCCAATGCGGCTAACTCCTCCCTAGGGGTGCGCGTGAGGTGGGACGGCACGTCGATCCTCGATGTCTGATGCCCCCCCTGGCCGGAAAGGCTCGCCAGCGACTCCTGAAAGGCGTCCGCCATCTTTCTGGGGTAAAGCACCGAGACCGCCCGCATATCGCTCTTAGCCGCCGGAGGCAGGGCAAAAAACTCCACCTGGTCGCCGAAGGCCCTCTCACAGGCCAATTTGAGCTGACCGACGCCAGCCACATGAACAGACATCAACGCGCCCGCTATCCTTTCGGTGCCCCTGTTGTAGAAATCCAGGGAGTACGGGAGATCCGCGAGCGGCGTGAGCTGGGCTATGAGCCCTGATGCCCTGGACAGGCCGGACCGCGCGTCGGAGAGCCTTTTCTCCAGTGACCTGACAGCCTTGACCGTCTTTGGGAACTCATCGCCGGAGGCCATAAGGGCGAGCTGCCCCATCGTGTACTCCGGGGCGTCGCCCATGGCGACCGCCATGCCGCCGCCCTTTTTCGTCGCGAACGGGTCGAGAAAGCGCGTCACGAAGCGGGCGTCCGCGAGCAGGTCGTCGATCCCCCTCAGCCGCTGTTTGAGATGGGCTGCGGAGGGACCATCCGCGCCCTCCCGGTCGCAGGGGACGAACTGACAGCATCCGAGCGCCTGAACCTTGTCGATAAGGTCGTCGGATACGGACTTATGGATGGCGATGCGCGCCTTTTGCATTGACTCAATTGCCATATCCAGACATCACCTCATTTACGAGCCAGTCTGCCGCGCCGGCGACTTTGTGTTTGCTGCTGGAGTAAAACTCGTCCGCCGACGCTCGCCCTCTTTCCGCGATTTCGACGGCCTTGGCTTCCGCCTCAGCTTCCGCTTGCCTGACCTGCTCACGGAAATCCCTGTGCGATTTCTGCCTAGCTTCCTTGACGGACAGTTCAACGGCGGTGCGCGCCGTAGCCAATATCTTAGCGGCCTCCAGTTTTGCGGACGCTATGAACTCCTTGGCCTCGGCCTCCTTCGCCCTGATTTCGCTAGCCATGCTCTCAGCCAACCGTGCCACCTCCCTTCACAAAATTGTCTTGAATGCCGCCGCGCCTATTATAAGCCAATTCAGGCAAGTTTTACAAAAAGCGAATAAAAATTAGCCGCGTCCGGTTGATTTTAAGCGCCCCAAGTTCATGATAATCCACTGTTTTGTAATCAATAGGGCAAAATACGCAATAAAAAACGAGTAATTAGCGCCTTGCGCCGCGCGTCACTGCCCGCAACGTCCCTAGCCCACAGCCAAATCCGATGCCCCTGTTAGCCTGGAAGCGCCCTCAGCCGGTCAGCGCGGGGTTTTTTGTTCTCGTTCCTCTCGGCGATGGTGAAGAACGAGAGTTCCTCAGCCAGCTCGGCAGAAAGCGTCGTGAGACCCTCTGCCCCCATAGCGATGCGCTCCGCTGCCGAAGCCACGTCCGAGACGCTCGTCCGGATATTGTCGCCTGCCCTCGCGGCATCGCTTATCCTCAGGGACATGTTCTGTATCGTCTCGGCTATCTCCTCGCTGGAAGCAGCCTGCTCCTGCGCGACAGCCGCCAGATCCTGCGTCGAACCCGCTATATCCCTCAGATACTCTATCATCTTGTTGATCGCCGATTCGGTGTCCGCCGACAGTTCCTTCGCCTTCGTCGATTTCTCGGCGTTCGCCTGGGAGAAGTTGACGATGGAATCAAGCTCGCCGGTTATCTTGGAGGCAAGCTCGGCGATGTTCTTGGCCGCCACGTTGCTCTCCTCAGCCAGCTTGCGGACCTCCTCGGCCACCACCGCGAAACCGCGCCCGGCGTCGCCCGCGCGGGCGGCCTCGATAGCCGCGTTCAGCGCGAGGAGGTTGGTCTGATCGGCGATGCCCCCGATCTGGGAGACGAAGCCCTGTATCTGGCGCGCCCTGTTGCCAAGCTCCAACACTGCCGTCGTGGTCGCAGTCGATGACTCCGCGACCTCGCTGATGCTCCCGACGACACGCCTTACAGCATCCACCCCGGAGTCGCCGGCCGTTATGGCCTCGTCGACCCTGCGGGCGATGTTCGTGCCCTTTTCGGCTGTCGCCTGGGCACCGGCCGCGACCTCCTCCACCGAAGCGTTTACCTCCTCGCCGGAGGCGGCGAGCTTGTCCAGGTTCGTACCCATATCCTCGACGTTCGCCCTGAACTCCTCGACGGAGGCATTCGTCTCCTGGGCCGTCGCGGAAAAATCCTGCGCGGTCTCGGAGATATTGCGGCTCCCGTCGTTCACGGCGCCGATCACCCGGTTCAGCGCTGATGACATGTTCTGGAGTTCAGAGCCGACCTGCGCGATCTCGTCCTTGCCGTCGCTCTTGAGGGACACGGTGAGGTCGCCGTGGGAGAACTTTCTCACGCCCTCGCCCAGCGCCTTCAGAGGGATCGTTATCATCCTCGCTATCAGGAGACCGACCAAAGCCCCCGCTACGATGGCGATCACCGAAATGATCAGCGTCAGCCTGACTGAAGCCTTCGCCTCAGCGATCGACGAGTTCTTCGTGCTGTCAGCCCGCTTCATCAAAAGACTCGTCAGCTCCCCGTAGCAGCCGAAGTACTCTTTCTCCAAGGCAGCCATGTCCGGCGTCGAAAGCAGCTCGAAACCCTCCTGGTTCCTGTTCTCCACTCCCAGCCTGAGCGCCTGGTCCTGAACCGGGCCGATCTTTTCCCTTGCCGTCTCCAGGCGGGACAAGATTGCCTTCTCCTCGTCGCTCATGTGGGTCTTTTTATACCTGGCTATCGCGTCGGCTACTTCCTTTCTCCTTTCAGTTATCTGGGCCTGGTACGTCCTCAACAAGTTTTCGTCGGTCACTATGACGGCCGACAGGATGACGTACCTGGCCTCGTGCGCGTCTGACTGAGCCTGGCTCATGTAAATAGCCGGCGAGGCGAAATCGTCGTAAAGGATCGCCATGGAACTCTCCATATTCGCGCCCGATCGGTAAGACAAGTATGAAATTACTGCCAGAAGGATAAGCATCAATGCCACGCATGACATAATCTTGCCGAGAGTCCTCATATTCCTAAACCACGACATACTATAATCCCCCTCTGTGTAGGCGTTATGTGTTTTACCTCTGGAATACTATCACAAAAACTACTATATGTCGCAATAACCGAACTGCCGCCCATTTTTCTCAGAAAAAAAAGACAAAAACTTAGCTCAAGTCACATCGCTCCCCCTCATCGGAGAAAGATCCTGAACGCCTCTATTTCGGCCAGGCTGTTTTCGGTCAGGCCAGAGACGAGCGGCAATTCGCCCCACTGCCCGCCGATCATGCACACCACGCTCCCAGCTCTGCCCAAATCGCCCTCGGAATCGCCGGGGCGGATGAATCCCCGGAAGAAGGGTTCGTGTCCGGTAAGATCCTCGAAGTCCACGCCCCTCAGCACGATGTATTGCTTCATCCTGCGGGTCTTCTGCATCTCCTTCGAGTACGTGTGGGTGAGGGGGATGATCTGAAAGCCGCCGATGTCGAATTTATCCGTGGTGGAGACGCAGATGACGCCAGGGTGGTTCGCGCGGACCCTGCCGCGGCTCTGGTAAAGGCTCCCCTCAAAGCGCCCCGTGCCGGTAACGCCGCTCTCAACGACGGCAAACTGGTGGTCGCCCTTCTCGTCGTGATACCACGCCAACCCTCCCTCCCTGTTCTCGATTTCGATGTAATCGATCTCGTCGCTGGGCCTGTACACGCGAATCTCCAGCGCCTTGGCGTACTTGAACAGCTCCATGCTGTTGAAGAGGACGGGCACGCCCACCTGATTGAGTATATAAACAGGGCTGCTGACAAAGGGCGCGTACTTGCCCCACAGCCCGGCGCCGCCGACGCCCTCCACGACGAAGGAAGTACCCATGCCGGAGGCGGCCACGAAGGTCTCGGAGGGGATGAGGCTGATCGTCCGCCCCTCGCCGTTCTCCACCGACACCTGTATGTGGTGCGCGTTCGCGGCGGTCGCGATCACCTGCCCGCCTATGCCGTACTTGCTGGCCGTGAAACCGGGATACCTGCTCTTGGCCGGCACGGCCCGCACTTTTCCGACATCGACGGACTCGCCGTCCGGAAATATCACCTTCGCCTGCTCGCCAAGCGCCATAGGCACGTGGATCGTGAACATGAGCAGCTCCGGGCTCTCTTTGAGGTAGACGGAGCCAGACGCGGGGCGGGCGGGGACAAAAAACTGCAACGCCGCAGCGAGAATAACGCTAAAAAGGATGTATAATTTCGCCAGTTTTGGTGTGGGGGATCGAGCAAAGAAGATCATGACTTGGAAGCGCCACCTCTTTCAGCTGAATTAAATATACAGAAACAGGACTAAAGATACCAGCTTGCCATTTTTAGTCAAGCAAAGGTGAACTATTTTTTTGCGCAACCCCAAAAACGAAAAATCGGGAAACGCAGCGCACGGAGGGGGACGAGAAAATGACGGAGAGGAAGAGGATTTACCTCTCCCCGCCGCACATGGGCGGCAGGGAGATGGAGTACATACAGGAGGCGTTCGACACAAACTGGATCGCGCCCCTGGGGCCGCACGTCGACGCGTTCGAGCGCGAGTGCGCCGAAGCTGCCGGCGTAAGGGCCGCGCTCGCGCTCACCTCCGGCACCGCCGCCATCTGCCTTGCCGCGAGATCCCTCGACGTAATGCCAGGGGACACGTTTTTCTGCTCCTCTCTGACATTCATAGCGTCGCTCGCCCCGCTGGCGCAGATGGGCGGCGTCCCAGTGTTCATAGACTCGGACCCTGACACGTGGAACATGTCCCCGCTTGCCCTGGAGCGCGCGCTCCGGGACGCCGAGGCATCGGGACGGAAGCCGAAGGCGGTCATACTGGTCAACCTTTACGGACAGCCCTGCGACATGGGCCGGCTGCTGCCGCTCTGCCAAAGGCGCGGCGTCCCCGTGATCGAGGACGCGGCGGAATCCGTGGGCTCCCTGTACGGAGGCAGGGCCACCGGGTCGTTCGGCAAATTCGGCGTCTACTCCTTCAACGGCAACAAAATCATAACGACGTCCGGCGGCGGGATGCTCCTCTCAGACGACGAGGAATCCATCGCCAAGGCCCGCTTCCGTTCAACGCAGGCACGTGACGAAGCGCCCTGGTATCAGCACTCGGAGCTGGGCTACAACTTCCGCATGAGCAACATCCTTGCCGGCGTCGGCAGGGCCCAGCTGGAGCTGCTCGATGACAGGGTAGCGAAGCGCAGGGACGTCTTCGCGCGGTACAGGGAGGCTCTGGGCGACCTGCCTGGGGTATCGTTCATGCCGGAAGCGCCAAACAGCCGCTCCAACCGCTGGCTTTCCACGCTCACGATAGACCCTGGCGTCTCCGGCACGACGAATCTGGATGTGATCGACGCGCTCGCCGCTGAAAACATCGAGTCTCGCCCAGTCTGGAAACCGATGCACATGCAGCCCGTGTTCGCGGACGCCAAGTATTACAGGCACGACGGCGACGAGAGCCGCCGCCTGTTCGAAACCGGCCTCTGCCTGCCGTCGGGGTCCAATCTGTCCCAAGAGGAGCAGTCGCTCGTCATACGGCTGGTCCGAGGCGCTTTTCGGTAGGCGGATGTCCTACAGGGCGGTCAAAAGGCTGATGGACCTCTTCTGCGCCTCGTTTGGGCTGCTCCTGCTGTCCGGGGTGATGATATGGGCTGCAGTCATGATAAGGCGGAGGATGTCGTCTCCGGCCATCTTCTCGCAAGTTAGGGCCGGGAAGGACGGCGCGGCGTTTCGCCTGTACAAGTTCAGGTCCATGACGGACGAGCGCGACGCGTCCGGGCAGCTCCTCCCGGACGAGAGACGCCTCACTGATCTTGGCAAATGGCTGAGGCGGACGAGCATCGACGAACTCCCGCAGCTTTGGAACGTGATCAAGGGCGACATGAGCATCGTCGGCCCCCGCCCGCTCCTCATGGAGTACGTGCCGCTCTACAGCGAGATGGAGCGCAGACGGCTCGATGCGCTGCCCGGGATAACGGGGTGGGCGCAGGTCAACGGCCGCAACGCGATATCGTGGCAGGAGAAGTTCGCCCTTGACGTCTGGTACGTGGATAACAGGAGCATATCCCTTGACGTCAGGATAATCCTGCTTACAATAAAGAAAGCCCTCTTGCGGGAGGGCATCTCCGCGCAGGGAGATGCTACGATGCCGCGCTTTACAGGCAGCGGGGACAGGAGCGATGACGCGTGAAGGACAGAATAGAGGAGAACATCACGATACCGTTCGAGAGGATTGCCGAAATTCGCTATGTCGCGGACATACTGGCGATGGCGGGCGAATAGGGAGAGCGGGGACATCATGACCGTAGCGCTCCTGTCCAACGTCACCGTAACCTCCCTGGCCATGAGGCTCAACAAGGACGCGCGCGAGGAGGTATACAGCCCCTCCGGCCACGACACATGGCTACAGGAGCTGACGGACCCGAAATCGCAGCTCTACGCGAACAACCCTGGGATCGTATTCATAATCCTTCACGGGGCGTCGCTTTTGGGGGATGACGGGGCGTCGTCGCAGGAGGAAGCAGCGGCCAAGCTCGCCCCGATGGCAGACGCGATAGGGCAGGCCGCCACGAGCCATGAAAACACGGTATTCGTCGCCTCCACACTCGACATCCCCATAAAGAAAATCCGCCCTCTCGTCTCCCGCTCCTTCGAGCAACACGCTTGCGCGTTCTGGCGCGATGAGATGGAGAGGCGCGGCATACCGCTCGTGGAGCTGGCGGAGATGGCAGCCTCCATGGGCAGGGGGCAGTTTTACAACAACAGGGTGTGGTACATGGGCTCTCTCCCGTTTTCAAAGAGCGGCGAGGAGGCCATAGCGGCCGAGATGGTGAGGATCCAGAGGGCGATCACGGGGGCCAGGAAAAAATGTCTCGCCCTCGATCTCGACGGGACGCTCTGGGGAGGGGCCATCGGCGAACTCGGCGTCGAGGGCGTCCACCTGGATCTGACCGGCTCCGGCTCGCGGTTCCGGGACTTCCAGCGCAGGGTGCTGGACTTGAAGGAGAGCGGCGTCCTGCTCGCCGTAATATCCAAGAATAACATGGAGGACGCGATGTCCGGGATAAGGGAGCACCCGGCCATGCTGCTCAAGGAGGGCGATTTTGCCGCTATCAGGGCCAACTGGGCGCCAAAATCGGAAAACCTCCGCTCCATAGCGAAAGAACTCAACATCGGAACCGATTCATTCGTCTTCATCGACGACAACCCAGTCGAGCGCGAGGCCATGCAGATAGAGCTGCCAGGGGTGGCAGTCCCCGACTTCCCCCCCGACTCGGCGCAGCTCGAGGGCTTCTTGATCCAGGTGGCGCGGGACTACTTCCTCCAGTTCAGGGCGACGGACAAGGACAGGGCGAAGACCGAACAGTACCGGGCGGAAGCGGACAGACTGGAACAGATGAGCGACTTCGCCAGCCTGGACGAATATCTCGCTTCGCTGGACATGACGCTCTCGGTCGAGGGACTGTCTCAGGGTAACATATCCCGCGCGTCGCAGCTCACCCAGAAGACGAACCAGTTCAACCTCACGTCCGTGAGATACACGGAGGCGCAGGTAAGGGAGGCGGCCCGAGACCCGTCCGTTAGGTTTTACGTCGGCCTTCTGCGCGACCGCTTCGGGGAATACGGGAACATAGCCCTCTGCATAGCCAAGCTCAAAGACGAGCGGGGCAAAGGGGAGCGGACTGCCTCGATAGAGGCGTTCCTGATGAGCTGCAGGGTCATGGGGCGCGGCGTCGAAAGCGCCTTTTTGGACGCGGTTGAGCGGGACTTGCGCGAAGCGGGCGTTTCCGAAATAGAGTCCCTCTATCAGCCGACGCCCAAAAACGAGGCCGTCCGCGACTTCTGGGAGAAAATGGGCTACACGATGACGGGCCGCACGGAAAGCGGCGGGATACAGTACAGCCGTCCCGCCGGCGCAAAGGCGCGAGGGAGCGTCACCATACGCGTCAGACAAAAGAAGGACACGGCGCCTCCATGCCCAGGCTCCTGATAGCGACGACGGTAGCGGTGACCATCAGGGCCTTTCTGCTGCCATACGCGGACTTTTTCAGGCAAAAGGGCTGGCGCGTCGGCGCGATGACGAGCGAGGCGGCGTCGCTGCCGGAACTCGCGGGGCATTTCGACGAGATCATCGACGTAAGATGGCGCAGGAACCCGCTAGACCCGGCGAACCTCCGCGAGTGCGCCCCCATCAGGGAAGCAGTGGCGCGCGGCTCATACGACATCGTCCACGTGCACACCCCGGTGGCCGCGTTCGTGACGCGCCTGGCGCTCCGGCGCGAGCGCGCGTCAGGCTTAAAGGTCGTCTACACGGCCCACGG
>JAIRNC010000005.1 GCA_031258255.1 Synergistaceae bacterium | reverse complement strand
ATCCGCGACGCGGACATGGCGAAGGAGATGATGACGTTCACGAAGCTGAACGTGCTGTCCCAGGCCGGCAACGCCATGCTGGCCCAGGCAAACCAGCTCCCGCAGAACGTGCTGTCGCTCTTAAGGTAGCGGCTGCGTACGCGCGGCATTGACGTTTCACCCCAGATCAGCCCTCCCTGGTGGGGGCTGGTCCGGGATTTGGAATCGGAATTAGAGGGAAAGGGTTTTCGGATGCTTAAGGCAAAGGGGCTTTTAAACTACCTCACCAGCGACAGGGCTGACTTTGGGAAATCAGTCAGGGACGCGGCGAAGTTCGCGGCCTCAGCCGACGCGCGCGCCGTGACGGATTTTTTCGCGAAGTGCTACTCACTGGGCATAAACGCCATGGAGCTGGCGTACTTCACCGTGGCGGACCTCCTCAAAGCCGGGCGGGACGACGTAGTGCAGGGCCTCTTTCAGGCGTCTGGGGAGGGGGACCCGATCTGGGGCGTTTACACGGCTGGAGAGGCCCTCTCGTGCTTCAAGCGGTTCGAGATCGTCCCCGGCGCCAGGCTCCTTGGCCTTGCCATCCCGCGCTGTCGCGCGACGCTCGCCCGCCGGGGCGGCGGGCGCATGGCCGACATGGGGTTTCTGATTCAGAACGCCTTCCTGCTGGAGAGCGTCCTGTGGCCGCAGGCAAAGCGCTTCCCGGCGCCGAGGCTCGAGATCCTGCGCCGGGGCGCGTTCAGCGGTTCGCCCTACACCTGCGTGACGATATGCGACAAGAGGTATTTCAGTCACTACGCTAGGAGCTTCATTGACGGGCTGCGGAGGGCCTGCGGCAACATAAGCGTATTCCTCCTGCTCGTGGACCCAGACGATGAGACTATAGTCTCCGCCAGTGAATTCGACGGCGTCACGGTCGCCGCTACGCGGTACGGCGGCCCGTGGACGTTCGAGTTCTGCGTATCGGTCAGGTTCATGCTGGCTGGCGAGATCTTGGACGGGATCGGCGGCCCGGCTGTCTTCCTCGACGTGGACTCGGATTTCCGCGAGGGGAGCGCGGAAGCCCTCTCGATAGTGGCCCGCAAACCTCTCTCAGTCTGCGACAACGGGAGCCTCTTCCCGCTCCTGCGAATATGCGGCGGGATGCTGGGCTTGCGCCCGGCGCCGGATACATACGCGTTTCTGGGCGCGGCGCGGGAATTTCTGCTCGAGGACATGGCGAGGGAAGGGCCGCTCTGGGGCCTCGATCAGATGGCGCTCTACAGGGCGGTCTGCCTCGGGAGGGAAAAGGGCTGGGACATATCCGACATCAACGCGGACATCGCTGGGATAGGCCGCGCGCCGGACATGTTCATAAAACCGGCCGGCGAGGTGATCCCTCTGGACGAGAGGCGCGCGATAAGGACCAACGCTTTTTACGAGTTCTCAGGTTTCAGCCCGGATGGCAGGATGACGTGGGCGCCGGCTGACGGCCAGCCCAGGTGGCCTATTTAATTGATGAAAGGGGGTGAGGGCCGGGCAAAAGGCACAGGGAGAGCGCAAGGCGCGGACACTGTTCAAATCGGACACGGCGGCACGGAAGCCCGCCGTATTGGGGAAAGCACAGTCACACGACTGACAGGGAGGTTGTAACAATGCGCATCAACACGAACGTACCGGCTCTGATGTCCTACAACGCTCTGAACGCGACGAACAAGTCGCTTCAGAAGTCCATCGAGCGCCTGTCCACTGGCTTGCGCATCAACAGCGCGGCGGACGACGCGGCGGGTCTCGCCATCTCCGAGAAGATGCGGGCCCAGTACAAGGGCCTCGATCAGGCCACGGCCAACGCGCAGGACGGCATTTCGATGATCCAGACGGCTGAGGGCGCCTTGAACGAGACGCACTCCATACTCCAGCGCATGAGGGAGCTTGCCGTCCAGGCGGCCAACGACACGCTGACGCAGGAGGACCGCGGCTACATCCAGCTGGAGGTCGACCAGCTCAAGGAGGAGATCGACCGCATCTCCACGACGACGCAGTTCAACAAGAAGCAGCTGCTGGACGGAAGCGCCGCAGTGCTATGGTCGACGGGCGACCTCGCGACGAAGGTATACGTGCGCGGCGGCCTCCGCGAGATCGACCAGTTCGGCCAGAAGGCGGTCAAGGAGGGCAACTACTACCTCTCCGTCGCGGCTACCGTAGCCGGCAAAGGCGAGATCCTGAAGACCGACATCTTCAAGATCAAGCACTCTAACCAATTGAACGGCATCACAAACGTCGCAGCCGGAACCGTCGCGGCTGGCGGCACCCAATTGTACGACATCGACAAGTTCTGGGACGCTAACGGCAAGTTTCTGCTGGAGGACGCGAAGACCATCACGATAACCCAGGGAGACGGGAAACAGACGAGCTTCACGCTGTACAGGACGGACACGATCACCGATGTCGTTAATAAGCTGAAAGACGCGATCGGCAAAAAGGTCGCAAAGGGCGGGCTAGGGCAGGATGACATCGACGACCTTGACCACGCCGAGTATGTCGATGCCGCTACCGCCGCTACCGGAACCGACATGAAAACCGTCGCCGGCACGATACTGATCAGGACGGCCGTGGCCGGCGCGGCGGGCAAACTTACCTTCTCCGGCGACGAGGACATCATCAAGGCCCTCTCGCTCAACGTCGTAGACGAGGCGAAGGAGAATCAGTTCACCGTCAAGGTGTACGACGCCCACGCCACCGGCACGCCCACTGCTCTCAGCGAGCACAGCATCACGGGCAACGTGCTGTACGGCGGGATACACGGCAACATCGACGTGGAGTTCGGCTCGATGCTCGATATTAAAGTAAAATATTCGAGCACAGGAAAGTTCGTATTCAGCGCGCAAACGTCGTCAGCGCCAGCAGCCATCTTCGTCCACCTGGCGGACAACACGACGGTCTTCCAGATCGGGGCGAACGAGGGCGAGGACATGGGCATCAACATCGGCGACATGTCAGCGAAGGCCCTGGGCGTCTCCAGCCTCCTGGTCGTGAGCCGCGAGACGGCGGCCCGCAGCATCACGGTAATCGACAACGCCATAAGTCGCGTGTCCACGCAGCGGGCGAAGCTGGGCGCCTACCAGAACCGCCTGGAGCACACGATCAACAACCTGACGACGGCGTCCACCAACATGAAGTCGTCCGAGAGCCGTATCCGCGACGCGGACATGGCGAAGGAGATGATGACGTTCACGAA
>JAIRNC010000022.1 GCA_031258255.1 Synergistaceae bacterium | reverse complement strand
AGAGTTGCGGTCGTCAGGCAGCCGGCGCGGCTGCGCAGTTTACATGGTTTTAACCGGCATAATTGAATTGCTGATTATTGCCGGAGGCCGCTGACTTCCTCAACCGAAAGGCCAGTCCCTTGCGCTATCTGGTCAAGCGGCAATCCCATTTTCAGAAAATTCCGAGCGACCTCAAACTTGCCTTCCGCTCTGCCCTCCGCTTTGCCTTCCGCTTTGCCTTCCAACCTGCCTTCCGCTTTGCCTTCCGCTTTGCCTTCCGCTTTGCCTTCCATCCTGGCTTCCGCTTTGTCGATTTCAGCAACGTACTGTTCAAGCGATATGGTCTGCATTTTGTACGCCTCCTTAACTCCCTCGCTTATCCCGGGATCGCCCAGCCGGAATATCCTGCCTACAAACTCAAGTATGAATTTTCTCTGCCTCTTATCATAACTCTCTTTGCCCGTCGCGTTCAAGAGCTCCCACGCATATTTTTCACGGAGCGCCAAGTCGTCACCGCTCTCGAGCGACAGCCGCCCGGCGTACATCACTCGCGCGAAAGGACGCCTGTCCTCCCGCAGTTCCAGGGCGCTGTAACCGAGGACGTGGAACGTCCTGAATTTGATCGAAGCCTCAAAGCCGAAACACGTTTCCGTGTAAAAATTCACGTCTTCCGAATCGCCGGTGTATATGGCAAAAGCAGTCGCCCTCCAGGCCGGGCGGGACGCCCTGAGACGAATCCACGAGCCGAAGATCCGTCCGGCAAAGTCCTTGTCGGGCTCATGCTGCTGCTCAACCAGGCAAGCGACGTTCCAATCTTCCCCGCCGATGACGGGGACGTTCAGAAAGACGTCCGAAACGAGCATCCCCTTGTCTGAATCCGAGTCTTTCACCGGCAGCTCCATGCCGGTTATGCCTGTGACTTCCCTCGACGCGTCCATGCCGGCGGCGAGGTCTGGCATGAAATACGCTATGGCGTCCTGCGCTCCGTCGACAATAGCGCGTTTCCACGCGACGTCCCTCCACTTATGCGGCTTCGCGGTCATTTGCGGTGCCGCCCGATGCAATCCCAAATTTTCAAAATGACAACCGCCTCCCTCGTCCTTGCATTATACCAAGCAGACGGCGGCACCGCCACACCGGTCGGCGGCTGCGCTGACGCTCACTCCTTTATGTCGCGCGCGCCGTGGAGGATCGCTTTCTTGAATGACTCCAGCACCAGGGGATACCTCGGGCCAGCGCGGAACGCGGCGTCGCCGCGGATGACCGCCACGTCGCCGGACTGGGCGGCGCGGAGGTCCTTCACGCCCTTCCACTGGGCGATGAGGGTCGCGGTGTCTATGTTCGCCGCCCCGTGATCGCCGACGAGCTCTATTATCAGGTCAGGGTCCATGCGCAGGAGACCCTCCTGCGAGACGCTTGCGTATGGCACGTCGTCCGGGTAGGCGTTCACAGCGCCCGACCTGTTCAGCAGGTCCTCGTAGAACGAGCGCGGGCCCGCGACGTAGGTCTTCTTGAAGGACGCGTCGTCCGTGTCCCTGCCAACGACCACCAGGACGCGCGGCGGCTTCCCGCCGTCCTTGCCGCCCGGCTTTGCCGAGATGCCGTCCACTACCCACCGGAGCGCCTCCACGCGGTCCCGAGCGGCGTCCGCGATGCCGCAGGCCTCGCCCGCGCGCAGCATGGAGTCGCACACCTCTTCGAAGCTGTCCTGGCCCACCACTACGACGGGATATCCCAGCGCCCTGAGCTGCCCCTCTATGTGGGCGTTCATGCCTGAGATGAACACGATGTCCGGCGCCAACGAGACGACCGTCTCCATGTTCACGTGCATCATGTCGCCGACGTTCGTCTTCGACTTCGCCTCCGGCGGCCAGTCGCAGTACTCGGTGACGCCGACGACCCTGTCCCCCATGCCGAGGTCGAAGAGCATCTCCGTGGCGGCCGGGGCGAGCGACAGTATCCTCCGCGGCGAAGCGGCCGACGCCGCGCGGCTTGCGGCGCACAGCGCCGCGATCACGAGTAGGGCGATGATGGGTCTTCTGAACGTGCGTTTGATGGCGATCACACTCCCTTATAGGTATGGCCGGACTCCCGCGCTATATTGTACAGCATGGGCGCCCGGAATTTAGCGGGGACATGCATGATTGAACGCGCGACAGCGCGGGAGGGGAATCGGCGGGCATGAAAAAGGAGGGCCTTGCGGCCCTCCGATGGTGCGGATCTGCTTAGAACGCCACGAACGTGCGGAACCTGATCATGTGATCGTCCTGCTTGCCCAGAGGAGCAGGATAGTTGCCGTAGTCGATGTTGTCGTAGCCGAGCGTGAACTTGACGGCCGGCGAGTACTGATAGCCAACCTCGAACGTCCAGTTGCTCGCGTCTGGGGTGCCAGTCGTATCAAAATCAGCCCGCACGTAACGGAGCAGCGTGTCCCACTTGTCGTTCCACTGCTGGCCGGCGCGCACCAACAGAATCTTCGTGGTGTTGAGGTTAAACGGCCTCGCCGAGAGAATCTCCGCGCCGTAGTAGGCGTACGGATTTAAGCCGCCCAGTATCGCGTAGTTGTTATCCATCTGGCCGTACTCCAGCCAGAGGGAGGTGAACTTCAGCGCCTCCTGGTTTACATCCAATATAGCCTTCCACGCCGAAGAGCTGTCCTCGGCATTGACATTCCCAAACATTCCCGCAGGAGCATAGTTTCCAACGCTGTGGCCCACTTTCTGCGCGTAGTAGACGCCCTTCAGCTCGATATCGGGCGTGAACTTGAAGCCGGCGTACACGCCGTACTGGGAGACATCGTGGTCGGTGTCGTTTCCGGGAACAGCATCGGTATCGACTTCTTCATCGGTCAGGCGCCAGAAACCGAGCAGACCGGCGCGGAACCTCTCGCTGAAGTTGGCGTTGATATTGACCGCGATCAAGAAGCTCTCTGTCGTATCCGCTAAGAGTATCCGATTGGCCGTTGGATCATAGCGGCCACCAACTAGGTCAACGTGACCAGCAGTACCCCAGGCAGCATCGTTCTGCCGCGCGACGGCGAGAAGGATATCAGCAACGCCCCAACTCTTCGTGAACTTCATGGCATCAAAGGCGTTGTCAAACGTCCATGTATCGTTGTCCTGGATTAATCCCAAATCATCCTCGGGGGCAAATAGCTGACGGCCCGCCGTGAGCGTGATGTCGTACGGGAGCCTCGTCGTGATGAAGTAGCGATCCCACTGCACCAGTCTAGCACCGGCATTGCCACCAGTAGGGCGGCCAAAGCGGGCCTCAAACGTCGTGTTCTCGTCGACGCGCTTGCGAAGCCACAGACGATACTGGTTCAGGTCGAACTCGTTTTTACCGACTATATCGGCGTCATCCGCATAGAAGCCGTTTACCTCGTTGTCACCAGTGAACTTCAGGTCGAACTGGAACTGACCAGCGATGCTCCAGCCGCCGATATCCGTCTCAAGGACCGCGACGCGCTCGTCGAGCTGCTCCAGCTTGACTCCCAGGGCCGTCAGCTCGTCGGAGAACTCGATGACGAGCTTCCTCATCATCTCCACATCCTGCTTGCTGGCCTTCTCGAGGTCGAGCTTCGCGAGGCTGCGGGCGAGGACGGACGCCATTTCGTAACGGGTCGCCGGCTGGCCGCCCTTGAAGGTGCCA
>JAIRNC010000014.1 GCA_031258255.1 Synergistaceae bacterium | reverse complement strand
TTATCTTCCATGCGGCGTACAAAAAGACGGGCGAGAAAACTATCAGCGCCAGCACGGCGCCCACGTAGTCCATGACGCCCTTCATAATTCTGTTCCACGGGTTCAACAACCCCTGCGGGGCAGAGATCAGCGGCACGCCGTCTACTTCGCGGATCGTCGCCGAGAAGGTCGTCAGCATGTACATGTCCGGTATGTACGACACGCTCCTGACCCTCATCTCGACCGTCTCCAACACCCTGACGAACAAGTCACGCGTGGCTGACGGTATGGCCACTACTGCCTCGCTTACGTTGAGTTCGCTTTGGACTCTCGGGAAATCGGCGACCACGCCCAAGATGGGGATGCCCGCGACAAAGGACCCTATTCTTGACGCGTCGTCGTCCAGAAAACCCTGTATCTCGCAGCCCATAAACGGATGCTGCTTTACCTTTTGGGCGTAAAGCTCGCCTGTCTTGCCAGCGCCGATGACCAGAACACGCGTCTTTTGAATGCCTAACCCAAAAAGAAGCCGCCTGAAAAGGTAACGAGCGACGAGACAGCTGGGCAGAAAGAGCATAAAACTCACCCCTATGGCCAGCCTTGAAAGTTGCAGCTTCATGGCGAAGAGAAACAGGACTATAATGAGCATGGACGCGCCGGTCGCGCTCAAAACCTCACGCATCTCGTCCCAGAACATCCAGCTCCTGAGCTGATACAGCCCGTGAAAGTAAAAACATACGAATATTACCCCGCAGAAAAATAATCTAAGCTCCAGCAAAAAGCTAGCCTGGGATGACACCCACAGCCTTAACGCCAACTCAAGGCAGACCCAATAAACCAGCAGATCCACGGCAATCTGCGAAATCCGCGTCGCCGTCCTCTTCGCCGTCTCTAACGTGTAATCCAGCGTCGCATCAAAGAAAGTAGCGCCTTGGAGATTGCCTAAGCCGTCGCCTTTCAAGGGTTTTCGCCCTCCTTCTTCGTGTCTGGGATCTGCCTTTTCAATACCGCAAAGAACACATTCGGGTCAAACGTCGTGCGCACAGCGAAAATGCTCACCATTTCCCATCCGTCGCTCCCAGACTCGTTCAAAACAGCCTCCATCTCAGAGAGCTTCGCGCCGGCGGCACTGTCCTTTTGAAGCGCGGAGAGCGAACCTAAGCTCAAGACCTTGTACTCGTACCGGATGGTAGTCTCCGAAGCCAAGGCACACTTCGACGCGCAGGCCGACAGCAAAAACACGGCAAGGGCAAATACGGCATACGGCCTGTTAACGAATCCCCTCTTAGGCGTCACCTCAATATGACCCCTACCGCGACTGCGACCTTATATATTGTGTCCACGACATCCTTGAGAGACTCGGCTGACTCCCTGTTAGAGTACTTCACCGGCGCCACTATCGTGTCTCCTGGCTCCACCGTAGCGGAGAAGCCCCTTGGCGCCGTCCATTTTTTGCTCGAAAGAGCGCCCGTGTCCCTCGTGAGACGCACCACGGTGCCATCGTTCTTCAGGAGGTAGATCATCCTCTTGTGGGCCACGCGCAGATAGCCGCCGGCGGTATTGACGTAGTCATTTATCCCCATCCGGGGGTTGTAAACCTGGGACGACGCTGTATAGACAGCCCCCATGACTTCTACCGTGGACGGCATCTCCGGCACACGCAGCGCGTCTCCGTCCTCCAGCTCCAAGTCCCACGTCGTCTCGCGCATCGCGTCTGGGACGTCCAGCTTTACGACGATACGCCCTAGCACGTCGATATCCCGCAGCCTGTTTATCAACTCGCGCCTCCTGGCGTATTCCGCCGCTTGCTGCGCGCGCGCGGTCTCGTCGGTCGCAGCCGTGTTCTCTGCCTCCAGCAAGTCCCGCTCCAGTTGATCGGCGGTGCGATTCAGCTCGCGGCGTTGCTCTGCGGCGACACGCCGACGCGTGAACACGGCCCCTCTCACGCTCGCCTTCGGCGTAAATCCCCCGGCGCGGCGAATAAGGTCAGAGATCCGCTCGCCTTTCATGACAGCGTAGGCCCCAGGGTACATTACCTCCCCCGTCACGCGGACGATTCGCTGTGTCTCCCACTCCGGGATGATGTGCACCATCAGGTAGTCGTTGAGTTCCAGAGCTATGTCGTCGGTCGGCTCGCCCCTCAACGCGGCTTTTAAGTCAATCTGCAGCCTGGTGGTGACAGGCCCATCCAGCGTCGGCGTGACGCGCGTCAGCTCGGCCCTGTCAGACGCCGTCACGAGCAGCCCGCCAGCCTGGGATATCAGTTCGCTCACCTTGGTCACTCCGGGAACGACGCCGTAAGTCCCTGGGCGGCCGACGGGGCCGGATACCCTGACGACAGTCGGAACGTCTATGACCGGGAAGAGACGCAGCACGTCGCCGTCGGCGAGGGTCGAATCGGACAGCTCCGACACGTTGCCCTCGAACACGGAGCGATAGTAAGAATCCTGTATCTTGTAATACTGGATACGACCCTTGAACGTCTGGGCGGACATGCCGCCAGCCAGGCTCAGCAAATCGCTCACCTTGGCTCTGCCCTTCAGCTCGTAAACTCCAGGGCGGCGGACCTCTCCAGCCAAGCCGACGAGCGGCCCGACGGGAGGGACGAACACGACGTCTTCCGCTTGCAGCCTTACGTCCTTCGCCTTGTCGCCCTTTAAAAGCAGGTCATACATGTCAAGGGTTGTTATCGTCCGGCCCCCGCGCTTGAGCTCGATGTTGCGGAGCGTGCCGGAGTTAGATGGCCCACCCGAGACGAGCAGCGCGTTTACGAGCGTCGCGAACGAAGACACGGTATACGCCCCGGGCCTCCTTACGTCGCCCGTCACGTAGATAGTCACGGAACGCAGCGCCCCCATCGAAACGTTCATCTTGTAATCGGTGAAATATTGGTTGAACCCGGCCTCCAGCGCCCTTTTGGCCTCGTCGAGCGTATACCCCGCGAGGCGGATCGAACCGATGTGCGGGACGACGGCTAGCCCGTCACGGTTTATCTTTACGCTGTAGTTCCCCTCCATCATCCCCCAGAGGTTGATCACTAGCTCGTCGTCCGGCCCCAGGATGTACCCCGAGCTGACCGGCACCCTGTCGACGGGCGCGTAAGTGGAGGGCGGCTGCCTGAAAAAAGACATCCCATAGCGCGGAAGCCTGCGCAATATCCTGCCAACCGGATTCCGGGTCGTCCTTGACGTGTCCAGCATCTGGTCGAAATAGTCGTTTACATCGGCCGCGTCCTCGACGTCCGCTTCTGCGTCGGCCGCCTCTGTCGGCGCCGCGTCCGCTGTCTGCGCCGGCGAAGCCTCCCCCTCCGGTTGGCTTAAAACGGCTTCGGCCGCGGCGGCATCGCCACCGCCTGACGAAGGCGCCTGCAAAGACGGCGCATCCGTTGCCGCATACGAACTGACGTTCGCAGTAATGCTCATTGCCGATATCAATGCTGCCACAAAGACTAAAAACCTGCGCAATCGCAGCGCCCCCTACTTTATAAAGTAATCCGTGAGGCCCTGTACCCGAGGCTCGCTCGTTTCGGCCATTTCAAAGGCGCAATAATCCGCCAAAAGCCCCTTCACGTTCTGTTTGAGTTCCACGGGGCGGAACTGCGACAGCAGGCTGTCCGGGCCTCTCCAGCTCCCAGGCTCGCGCCCGGCGTCTATGCGCCACGTCGAAAGGAGAGGGACTTCCTGCTCCCATATGTGCGCGCTCGGGTTTCCCAGCCAGCCTCCGAACCATCGTTCGGCAGGGAGCTCCAGATGGATGCCGGCTGCCGTGAAATCCTTGCCCGGCGAAAGGCGATCCGTCTTCGACACCCAAAACCCTACCGCGGAATCGTCCCACCTGCGAACCAAAGAGAGCTTCGCGCCCGTATCCGTATCTATGAAGCGGCCATAGTCGACTTGAACGTCGAGGTTCAAGTCAGCAAAAACATACCCTGCCTGCAACCACCCCACAGGCTGCCACGGATCGGCGTCATCCTGGTAGTGCCAGCCGTAGTCGTACTCCACGCGCCCGTCTGGGAGCCCCGCAAAGGAGAGAGGATCCCTGTCCCTCACTATTCCAACTCTCGCGCCGCCCCAAAAACGGCCGTTCTTTGAATAGGCCCTTGCCCACTGATTTAAGCCAAACCAGTTCTGATCCAGCCAGCCAGCCTCGCTCAAAGACCAGAGACCGGCGCTGTTTACCTTTGCGCCATCCAGTTTGGCCAAGTAGCTTACTACAGCCTGATGCAGACGGACGCGGTCGTTTACGTCCGGCTCCCACCATATGTCCACGTCGTTGAAAATCGGCACGCGTATGTCAGAGAACGCGGCCCACCCGTTCGACGAGCGCCTCTCGTAGATCAAATCCACGCTCCATCTGCTCTGGTAGTCGTCGTCCAGCGTCTGGTCTATGCGAGGCTCATATACGAGCATGGCCTTGATATCCTGGTTCGCCCGCTCTTGCAGCGACCTCTCGCTGCGAAACGTCCATTCGCCGCCGAGGTCATCCAAATAATTTCGCCCTGCCCACGCAAACGCCGCCGAATCAAGCGGCCGCTGCTGCTCCAGGTCCCTTACGCGAATGCCGTACAACGTTTCCCCTGGAAACGACGCCGCCACGACCGGGACGCCACGAACCCTTGGAACCAGCCGCAACTCGTCCATGTGGGGCGAAATCGCAGCCATTACGACCAGCACCCGAACCATAGCCTCCGCTTGTGACGAGTGCCCGTAATTCTCGTATGCCACAAGGATTTTCCTGTCGCCCACAGCCACCTCCACGTCGCGTACCTTGACGTGCCGCGACAGGGCGTCGATGACGGCCTCGGAGATGCGTTCCGGGCTAGTGTCCTCCCACTCGGCGACCCGGACTGAGCCAGGAGCGTCGTAATGCCTGCCGGCAGGTTTCCCGCTGCCCTTGAAAAACGGGCCTTCCATGCTAAAGCTCTGGGAGATGGAAAAAACAAACTCGTCTCCCCTCTGCCAGCTCGCGGCGCCTTGCATCCCCCAGGGCGCAGTGAACACCGCTCCAAAGTTATATTTAGACTCTGCCTTGCCAGGGTGTGGCTGAAAGTTCCCCGCCCTGTCGCTCGAGTAGTCCATAGGGCTATACTCTGCCTTCAATTCCACCCAATCGGCCAAACGCCACGACGCCCCGGCAAAAAAACCGTTCATCCGGTCAGTGCCGTATCCGGCCGAAAGGGCGACGTCATTGAATCGCCAGGTAGCGACCCCGTATGACGCCTTCATCAGCTCCGTTCCCATAAGATCAGTTATTCCCAGAGCGATCGAGGGGACGTGTCCGTTGCCGGAGCGATGAAGCATGACCTTGAGGTCTATCGCCTTGTCCATGTAGCGCCGCCCAAAACCGGTGTCGTTGAGCGGACCCCCGGGCGAGACGAAGATATTGTCAAAAGTGGTCAGCCGTGAATTTATCTCAAGCCAAGGCAGCCAGGCAAAGTCCGCGTAATAGTAAGCATACGGAGAAGCGCCAGTATAACCCAGATGTCCCCAGCCATCATCCGGCATCTCCGCCGTAGGGTACTCCCAAAGGCCGACATAACCCTGGTTCGCCGCCGAGCCGTCCGCCGCGAGGCAGGGCGCGCACGAGGCAAAGGGATAGTTAAGCAAAAACACCGCTATAAAAAGCGCAAGAGAGAGGGATCTGCTCATAAAATCCAATCCGTTGCGCGAGGCAGACGAAAGAAAGCGCAGGGCTCTCTCAAGCACGCTATCGCTAGCCTCTGGCTTTCCTGCTCAAACACGTCCCGCCGACGAGCGCCAAGATAGCCGCCATGCCGGCAAAACCGAAATTGCATCCGCCGCCGCCGCCGCCGTCTCCACTGGACTGCCTATTAACATGGACGATAACGGGGCTGAAAGAAACCGCTACCTCTTCAGTTGCGGCGCGTCCAGCACTCCTGCCCAAGTGCCTTTCTTTCTCTAAAACGAGCGCTATGTAAACGTGCGCCCGATTTGCATCTTCATCGACAAATACTTCTTCGATTTCATCTGACAACCCATTTTCTGTTGTTATTACGTGATGAAGAAGATCATGCTCAATTAACTTTTTTTCTTCATCAAGACTCAACGTGTCGAACAGATGCGCCCGCTCGACGCCAAACGCGACTGCGCCTATTCCGTCAACAAAATTCACGTTGCCCTCTACTGGCGGAAAGAGTACCGGGATAATATCGACTTTGCCTCCTCCGGCGTCTTGCACTTCCGGCTTGAGATCCTTTTCAATATAATCCTCCAGCGCTTCCTTATGGCCATCATCAATCAATGGATCCGGCGCACTCAGCACAGTCACATCGACGACCGTCTCAAATTCACTCATGATTTTTTCAATTAAATCCGCACGTACATCATCCGGAATATCAACCACTTTGCCTGTCTCGACAGGCTTCACTGTAACAGCCGCAGGAACATGCCCCGCGTCTGTCGCGGCAAAGGCGGCTGAACCACAGATTACGAGAAAAGCTACCGTGCTGAGAACCAGAATTGTCTTTTTCATTAATCTCTTGCCCTCCTAGAGAATATTAATTAATTTTCATGAAAACACATTAAAACAACCGAGCGCATCGAACCAATGAAAACAATCAGACAACCACCCCTCTCGTTCATATAGGACAGGCATTTATTGGTTATGTTTGTAAAAAATTAATTTATGTTCGTCGATTTAAAGCACAAAAAAGACGAGACCGTTCCCATGAGGAAAGGCGCTCGCAAAATACGTTAAAAATAAGACAGACGCAACGATGAAGACTGGAATAAAATTTGGATGATCGCTTAATAGAGATGAAGTAGCAACGTCCCGAAAAGTGAGCGTTATCTGGCTGGCTGGCTGGCTGGCTGGCTGGCTGGCTGGCTAATTGTAAAGGCTTGCGCGTTCAGCGCATCCGTAAAAACCACTATATTTCACACTCCTTTCAGGCAAAATTACTTAATTCACCGACACGGGACAAAACTACTTATTTACCGATGCGTATAATGGCTTAGTCTAACTTAACAATTGATCGATGTCAACGTGTACGCGTTGTCATTGTATGGGCGACAGCATTTACTTTTTTTACTTTTTGCTAAATATGCCTGTCAAGTTCCAGCGAGATGCCCGGGCTTTCGAGCGAACGCAGCGAACCGGCGTCGGGCAGGACGTCGGACGAGCGACGAAGGCTTACGAAGCCGTCACTCCCTATCGCCCGTTCGTTCGTCCTCCGACGGGTGCACTACGTCGCCCAGGTTTTCGAGTATCCAGTCTGCGGCGCGGCGCGCTTCGTTGAAACCCTCAGGCCCTATGTCCGCGTCATCGTCAAGGGGGGCGAACGGCGTCATGTCGTCGCGTCTGCGCTCCTTCATCCAGTCCTTGAACTCTATCAAAAGGCCCATCTTTTCGAAACTCCGAAACGTCTGGTCGAACCGCGGCGTGCCCCACAACATCCTCTTCGGGAGGAGGCCTGCCGTCACCATCCCTGATGTCAGCCGTTGCAGCTTGCGCTTAACGGCCCCGACCCGCTCGGCGCGCAGCAGCACGACCCTGTGCCCAGCCGTCGCCGCCTCCGATACCATGTTGACGGAGTCGTCGGTGACGAACGCCTCGTCGCACGCCCCTAGTATGGCTGGGACGGGGTTCAGCGGGTCAGCGGACGCTATCAGCAAAAAGCGTACCCTGTCGCTGTTCGCCGCGAGCCTGCGGATCGCGCCCTCCGCGTCCTTCGACGTCCTCTCGTTCGTCGCTATGTATAGATCCACGTTGCTGCGCTGCGCCTCGTGAAAGACCTTGCCCAGCCATTTTTGAACCCATTCAGCCGTTATCCTGTAGTCCCTGTTGTCGCCGCCGAGCAGTATGCCCCATCTGCGCTCGCTCTTAGGCGGGAACTGCCGCAGCAGGGACGCCGACACGGCGCCCAGCTCCTCCCGGACGATGAGGTTCGGAGTGCCGACAGTGGTCAGTATGTTGGACAGGTCAAGGGGGTAGTCGTATTCAGGCACGATGGCGAAATCGAACGGCTCCGTCCCGATGACGCTGGGCGTCATTATGGCGGCACAGGTGCAGCGCCAAATATAGCCCAGGGCGACGTTGTAAAACGACGGCAGCGAGCCCGCGGAGAGCAGGATCAGCGACGAGGCGTCGCCCTCCCTTATGTCCCTCTCCAAAAGCCAGTGGCCGAGTGTGCGGATGACGTTCTCGCCCTCCGCGAGGGCCAGCCAGTCGCGCGCCTTCCTGCGGTTGCCCTCCAGGAGCCTTGCGACGGCAGAGTACGCCTTGCGCCGCCTGACGCCCTTCAGCTCCGGGATTTCAAGCTCCAGCACCTCCGCGCCGGTGCGGCGTGAGAGCCACACGGCAACGCCCCTGCTCTGGTTGATGTGGCTTCGCACTCCGTCGGTAAGGATGACCACGAGCTTGAGGTTAGGCATCGGCGGCCTTGTGCCGCGCGCAACCCTCACGATAGGGTCGTCCCAGTCGCTCCGCCTGGATCTCCTCGGACGCTCCGCCCCGCCGCTCTTATCTGTCGCCTCCGACTTTCCCGGGAAACCGGACAATACCTCACCCCCACCTATCCGCAGATCGGATACAGCGGGCATAATATAGCATAATTAGGGGCTTGTTCAACCGATTACAATTTATAATGTCCTGTGTCTGCCGTCGCCCGAACTGGTATAATACCCTGCGAAAGAGTGTCATTTGAATGATTGGGTGGGATAGGCGTGAGGATTGACGAGTTACTTAGGAGCCGGCAAACCGTTTCTTTCGAGATCTTTCCGCCAAAGCCGGAGACGGACGCGCGATGATTCGGAGACGGCCATGCCAGTAAGCATCGTCATAGCGGACGACCACCCGCTCACGAGATCAGGGCTTGCGGAGTGGATAAAGAGAAACCCCGGTTTCGTCCTCACCGCCGAGGTGGAGGACGGGAAGTCCGCGTGGGCGGTCATCGAGTCCGAGCGCCCCGACATAGCGCTCCTGGACATACAGATGCCGGGCGAAAACGGCATTGCGGTGGCGCAGAGGATAAAGGACGCAGGGCTGCCGACGCGGCCCATCATGCTCACGTCGTTTAACGCGCAGCCCTACGTGATGGCATCGCTCCGCGCAGGCGCAACTGGTTTTGTCCTCAAGACGACGGCCGTGCGCGAGCTGGAGGTGGCGATAAAGCAGGTGATGAACGGCGGGTTCTACCTCGACTCGCACGTCGCGTCCGCCCTTGGCGACAGGGACGAGACGCCAGAGGCCCTTTCCGCCAGGGAACGAGAGGTGTTGCTGGTGACCTCGAAGGGCTTTTCGATCAAGGAGATAGCGGCGAAGCTCAACATAACGGAGAGGACCGTCCAGGCGCACCTGACCTCCGTGTATTCGAAATTCGGCTGCCGGGGCAAGGGGGAAGCCCTTTTAGTGGCGCTCAGGTACGGGATAATAACCCTGGAAGAACTGCTCGACGGAACGTCGCTGGACGAGGCGTCCATGCCGTGATCCGGAGGAAGCTCCTGACGATACTGTTCATCTGCATCCTCCTCCCCGTAGTGATCACATTTGTGGAATCCGCAAGGGCTTTCGTCTCGCAGAGAAACGCGATGGCGGATATTTCCGGTACCTACGTCAGGAACCTCTCCGCCTACGCGGTGGACAGATGGAACGAGGGCAACGCCGAGCGGATAGCGGCTTTTTTGTCACTGGTAGCGGATCGCGGCTATGACGGGCTCATCTCGATAGGCGGCGAGAGCGGGCCGCAGGGCCAGCCAAATCTCAGCGTCCGTACGCTGCGCGAGAAATTCATACCCGGGATGGTGGCTTACGTGACTGACGGCGGGCAGCTCATTTCCTGCTCCCAGAACGCGGCAATCCTCGTAAATATATTCGCCGGCGCGCCCATAGCGGCTACCGGCAGAGGGCTGTCAAGGGAAGGGAGCATCATGAGCAAGTTCAGGGTCGGGCGCGAGGACATTTCCTACGTGGCCCACGTCGCGCCCACGAACGACCCCAGGGTGTACGCCGTGGCGGCCGTAACCATGTTAAGCTGGATGGGGATGAACGATTTCAGCCTCATAAGGCTCTCGGCGGCGGGCACGATATCGATGCTCCTCTGCCTTCTGGCCCTGCTCCTGCTGAGACGCTCTGTCATACTTCCGTTGCAGGATCTCTCGTCTGGCGTCGAGACCCTCGATTGGGGGAAGGAAATGCCGGATGAGCGGGCGGGCGGCACCGCAATGCAGGTTGAGGAGATATCGTCGCTCAAAAAGGCTATTTTCAAGCTCGCGGGCAGGATGATTGATAAAGAGGAGCTGGAGAAGCGCTACATGATGGACATCTTGAAGGCACAGGAGAACGAGCGGGGCAGGATAGCCCAGGACATACACGACGGCCCGATACAGGTGGCCTCTGCCCTCATCCAGCGCGTACAGATCGCCGGCATAATGTCCGAGGACTCGGGCGACGAAGTGCGCCGCCAGCTGCTCACCGCCGAGGGGGCGGCTCATGACCTCGTGCGCGACCTGAGGGGGATCTGCGATTCGCTCGTCCCGCCCTGGGTGTCCCTGGGGGCAGTCTCATGCCTGGAGGAGTCAGCGAGCCGCTTCGAGTCGCAGTACGCGATCGAGATCCGCACGGACATCGACCAGACGCTCGACATACCGATGGAGCAGACGCTGGCGTTCTTCCGGATTTTTCAGGAGGCCGTCTCCAACGCCGTCAGGCACGGCAACGCCACGCGGGTCGAGGTGGAGGCAAGGCGGCTAGGCGCTGGCGGGGTAGCCTTCCGGGTGAGCGACGACGGGAGCGGTTTCGACCAAGGCGGGGTCTCTATGGACGCGCTGCGCTTGAGCGGGAAGCGCGGGCTGAACGGGATGAGGCAGAGGGCTGAGATCCTGGGCGGGAAGTTCGAGCTGTCTTCCGCCCCTGGCGAAGGCACCTCCATCACGGTAACGATATGCGCCGATTGAAAGGAAGACCTTTTCAATGATATTCATAAGCCACTCATTGGAAGATCTGCAATTCGCGGAAGCCCTGAAGGGCTTTCTGTCGGTGTTGGTCGATATCGCGCCGGATAAAATTTTATCCTCCTGGTCCTATTACCCGAACAGGTTTGACGGCGCTGCCGCTTCCGAATGGCTGAAATCGGCCATCGACGCCAGCGACGTGGTATTCGCCATAGTGACGCCATCCGGCATAACGACGGACTGGGTGCTGTTCGAGCTCGGCGCGGCATGGGCCCTCGGGAAGAAGATAATTCTGTTTTATCTGGACGGCGCCGATTTTCGCGACCTGCCGCCGCACCTCGGCGGATGCAGACACCTGCAGGTGAAGGATCAAAACGCGCCCGTCCAGATTACCAGCGTCTGCAAAGAGGCAGCGACCTTCTGTGGGCTGGAGCTGAAACGCGGTTCAGCCGTGCCGTCAGCGCTAGCTGGCATGATAGCCGTGATGAGGCGCCAGATATCAGGAGGCGGCGATCTGGCGCTCGACAAACTGGATTACGCCGGGGCGGAGCTTTCAGGCCTTTCCGACGATGCCTCGGCCGGAACGCGCGCGGCGGAAAAGTGGGGCATGGGGGACTACTGCGAGATAAGCCTTGCCGCAGTGAGCGCCAAGAAGCAGGAGACCGTCGCCGTGAGGATCCTTTGGGACGACCTGTACAAGGCCACGGCGCCTAACCTCAGGCAGCCGCAGGACGAGCATTTCATCAGGCGCATGATCCTCGATCTGTGCCGCGAGCGCGACGCTAATCTGAGGAACGGGCTCGCCTACAAAATTTTGGCGAACCCGTCGATCAAGGATGAGTCATTCAAGGCGATCATCTCACGCCTCGAATCCCTCGGGTACATCGCCACCTCCCGCCCGCAGCACTCTATCTTCCAGAAAGCGGCGAAGCACGCATTCTGGAAGATAACCCACCAGGGGGAGGCATATTTGACGGAGCTCATCACAGAGCGCCGCAGGATAACGGCCCCTAATCAGCGTTCCTTAAATTAGAACGGCCCAGGCTGACGGCCATGGAAGCCGACGTTATGAGCAAAAGCGAGGCATAGGCGATCAGAGAAGCGCTGAACCACCCCGTGACGCTGTTTAACTGCTACGAAAATTGGACTAAAAAAAATTATGTATCCTTGCCATTCGTTTGTCAATACGTGGGGTCGCGGCGCGTGAGAGGCCTAGCGTATCGCGGATACGAGGTTTTTAGCGAGATTTTTAGGTCGTCGATCGATTTGACGAATCTGGGCAGGGAGTGTACAATTGCCGTCATTCGGGGCGTAGCGCAGCCTGGTTAGCGCGCCTGGTTCGGGACCAGGAGGTCGGAAGTTCAAATCTTCTCGCCCCGACCATAGTGATTCAGGAAGATCCTGGCTCTTACCAGGGTCTTTTTATATTTCGGCTTATTGACTAACCTTCACTATTGATATATCATAGCGAAGAGGGGACGTGTCCATGCAGGAACGGCAGCTTCAACGGGGAGAGGACAAGACGGTATCGAGCAACCGGCGCGCCCGGCATGAGTATTTTGTCTTGGAGTCGATGGAGGCAGGCATCGTCCTTTCTGGTACCGAGATCAAGTCTGTCCGCGCGGGGAACGTTAACCTGAAGGATGGTTTCGCAAGGGTCGATAAAGGTGAATTGTGGCTTTACAACGTACATATCTCGCCATATGAAAAAGGGACGTACTACAACAAGGATCCGCTTCGCCCGAGAAAGCTTCTCGTGCATAAAAAGCAGTTGCTGAAGCTCAACGTGAAGATCAGGGAGAAGGGGCTTACGCTAATCCCCCTCAAGATGTATCTAAAAGAGGGAAAGCGCGCCAAGATAGAGCTTGCGATAGCAAAGGGCAAGCAGCAGCACGACAAGCGGGATTCGATGGCCGAAAGGGACGCCGAACGCGAGATAGCCAGAAGCGTCAAGGAGCGCGGCAAGCGCGATTATTGAAGCAAAAAAGGGGGGCGACAGGTTTCGACAGCAGGATGGAAGGTTTAGAAGCGCGAGCCGAGGATGGGGAACCCTCGTAAATCCGGCCCTAAAACAATAATTGCCAACGAAGATTTCGCACTGGCTGCTTAATTAAGCATCCACGCCCTCCGGGGGCTCGGTCGTTGGAACCCGGAAGGGCGTCAAAAAGACGGCTGGAATCGCAGTAGCTTCTTCTGATTGCGGTTCGAGACTCTAGGGAAGAATAGATGACCGGGATCCTGTCCTTGGGAGCCCGAAACTCGAAATCAAAACACGGACTACGCTCGTAGCGCTACCAAATGATCCCCTGTTGGACCGGAGTTCGATTCTCCGCGCCTCCACCATTACAGACTTTACAACACTTTAAAAAAGCTCTGAATCCAGAAATACCAAGGATTTAGAGCTTTTTAATTTTCGCTTAAAGTTATATAACCGTATAGAAATCGATTGGACACCGTAATGAATACCGTATAGAATGGCGACCGCAAAGAAAATCTATACGGTGTGATATGAATGTCCCTGACAGAATCCGCGATAAAAAACGCGAAACCGAACTCGAAGCCGTATCGTTGAAAGACGAGCACGGATTGTATCTTGAGATTCTCCCCACCGGCAAAAAAGTCTGGCGAATGAGGTATTGGATAAACCAAAAAGAGGGTGTCTTGAAGCTGGGAGAATATCCGCTCACC
>JAIRNC010000107.1 GCA_031258255.1 Synergistaceae bacterium | reverse complement strand
GGCCTCCTGGCGGCGACCGGCGCCGTGGCGCTCCTCCGCAGGAAGGGCTAAACCGATAGCGGCAAAGCAGTAAGCGATTTATTCACCACGCGAAAGAGGGGCCGGTCATCCGGCCCCTCTTTCGCGTTATCTCGCGTCCCCGCACCGACAAACATGCGTTTGGCGCGTATTCGTCGGCAATGCAAGGGATTGCCGCGCGAGCGCCCGGAAGCGTACTTACGGTACGCTGAGGACAGCGAACGCGGCAAGCGTGAAGCAGTGTCCGCGAATCCGCGCCAAACGCCGCGAGCGCGGCAAGCGTGAAGCAGTGCCGGCGAATACGCGCCAAACGCGCGCCCCTTTGATTATTTGGAAGGGGAGGGGCGATGCGGCTGCCCCTCTCTGTGGGGGAGATGTGATGTGTGTGCGATAGGAGAAACCGAATTTAGTATTATTAGTATCGGATGTTTTGGGGTGTTTGGTTAACTAAGAAGGACCCATAAATGCGCGTTGATCTGCGCTTACTTTATTTGTTATAATGTCTGGGCCATGTCGTTCCTGGAGGGATGATGCTGAGATGTTAGCACAGCGCATGAAATTGCTTGCGGTTATTTTACTGTCGTTTTGCCTGGGAGGATTTGCCGGGCGTGGCGCCTTTCCGCTTCACGGCGCGTCGGGAGCGCCCTTCGACGGGTATGACCCTCCTGTGAAGGCGACCGTCGAAAAGATAAAGCCGTCTGCCTGGGTGATGAGAAACGGCAAACGGTTCGATCTCAGCGAGGGGGCTGGGATCCGTGCTTTCGATTCCGTACAGACGGGGGACGGTGGCGCCGTCACGCTGAAGTTCATCGACGGCACCGCAGTCGACCTTTCGCCGTACAGCGAGCTTTCCGTCCTGGAGGTCACGCACACGCCGGAAGCGTCCCGGTTCGCCGTCGCCCTGACGACTGGCGGCGCCATGGTGCGCACGGGCGGGATCGGGCTCAGGAACGCCGACGGCGTCAGCATAGCCACGCCGAAGGGCGTCGTGAAGGCGAGCGACGCCGTCCTGTGGGTCGGCGTGGGTGGCGGCGAGGAGGTCGTGAGGGTCGAGGACATGGTGAGCGGGTCCCGCGTCTCGGCCTACAACTCCGTCACGTCGGAGACCTTCGTCACGACGAAGCCGAGGTGCGCCATCACGACTGACGCTGAAAACGTGATGCGCGTGGTGGAGCTGGCGCCGCGATGAGCTGGCTTAGGGCGCTCATCACGCCAGTCTCGTCGCTCCTCGATGAGGGGGAGCGAGTTTTTTACAGGACGGGCCATCACCCCGCGTCCATCCTCCCCTTCGCCCTGATCGCTCTCCTCCTCTCCATCCCGACATACGGCATATCTCTTATACTCCTCATCCCACCCCTCATTCAGGCAAAGGCGTGCGACTACGTTGTCACGAATAGGAGGGTCTTGGCCCGCGACGGGATTTTCGGGCAGAACGTAGTGGGGATCCAGCTCTGTGACATTTTCGAGGCAAGCGCCGGGGAGAGCAGCGTCGGCGCGAGGCTCGGGATGGGCCGGGTCGAACTCAGGGACGCGAGCCGCATTATCCGTTTCAGGGGAATAAAAAGCCCCATGGCCTTCGTCTCCTCCGTGGTGAAAGCGAGGACGGGCGAATCTGCCTGACGCTTTTGGTTCGATTAAAGATGGGGCTTAAGGCTCTTTAAACTAGGACAACAATATCGTAAAATATGGGAAGAGATGAGGTTGGGGTCACGTGCTTGTGAAACCCCATAAGGAAGGGCGGTGGTGCGATGCGCGTTGTTAAAAGAGGGGCGTTTTCTCTCGTAGAGCTTTTGCTCGTTGTGGTGATCATGGGCATTGTGGGCGCTCTGATCCTCCTCAACATGTCCACGTCCGAAAGCATCGACGCGCAAACTGAGGCCATGCGCTACGTCCGTTCCGTGCACGGCGTCCGCAGCGCGTGGATCGCGTACATGGCCGACCGGCACGTTTTCCTTGGCGTACCCGAAATTACGGATCATGACGCGCTCCTGAACAGCCTGGATCTCTACGCCGACAAGGCGGGCCTCGCGGATGACGTGAGCCGCTACGGCAACATAATGATAGAGACCGTCCCTGTCACGGAGTACTACTCGCACATATTCCTGGGGTTTGACGGCACTGGCGGCTTCGGCGGGGACGCCCGCAAGAAAAACGAAACGCTGAACATACTCAACGGCCCCTTCGGCACCAGCTATCGACTCACGAACGGAGATGGCGGCACATCGTTCGGCGATAACAAACTCATGCTGAGAGTGTGGTAAGGCTGTCAGCGCCAGGGCGCTGTACGAGGAGATAGGCAGCGACTACGGGCACGACGCCTTCCTTATCGACTTCGACCAGCTCGACGAGATACTGAGGTTTTTCCTCAAGGAGAACGGCATATGAGGCGTGGCTTGCGCGAGGCACCCACTAGGGACTTTGGTCTCATTGCAAAAAGGTATATTATGCTATAAAATTAGTTCGATAGGCTTCGGAGGGATGTTTGCTTTAATGACTTTATTAATGACATTTACGCGAGGTCGTGCTGCGAGATGATGATTTCAATGCTCGGGAAGAGGAGAAGGGGTGCGTCGCTGGCCGAGATGGTCGTGGCGCTGTACGTGCTGGCGATAGTGCTCCTCGGCATGATGGCGGGCATAGTGATCACCCAGGGGACGCTGGTCTACAAGGAGCGCGAGCGCGCCACCGAGATAGCGCTGCGTACGCTGGAGAGGTATGAGGCGATGCCGTTTGCCTCTCTCCCCACTAGTGACGTTCCTTTAAAAGAAGGTCTTTACGACGTAACCGTCAAGAGACCCGTGTTCAACGATTCCCTTTCCGCCGCGTCCGCGGATTTAGCTGATTTCGCTGATATAGAGGTGGAGGTCGAGTGGAACAAGGGCGTGTTCGGGACGCGCCGCATAACGATGAGCAGGCAGGTGAGCGCCAGTGGATGGCAGAGCGTCGGTGAGTGAGCGCTGGCCCCGCGCCCGCGGAGCCAGAGGGTTTTCCCTCATAGAGGTGCTGATCGTGGTGCTGGTGATGGGCATCGTGCTCGGGGTGACGGGTTCGCTTTTGGGCGGCTTTTACAACATGTTCCAGGCGACCGGCGATCAGAGTTCGGCTCGTATGCGCGCACAGGCTGTATTCAACATCCTGTCGGTCCCGATACAGGGCGCGGGGATAGGCATACCGTCAGGCGACATGAAGATCCCGTTCACGTTCGACGAAATAGACGGCAAGAAGGTTGAATTCGCGATGAGCGGCTGGAACGCCCCCGTCTTTATCTCCCCTGATACTGATACGACGTCCGGCGACTATCTGCGCGTCATCTACGGGATCCCCACCGGCCTTAAATATGTTGCTGATGAAGAGATAGATCTTGGCGTGGAACCTCGGGCTGACATAAAACATGGTTCCGTCGTCAAGCTCGAGCCAACAGCGCGGCTAAACACCGCGAGACAGATAGGGAACAAGGGGTTTTCTAAAATTACAGGTACACCGAAAATCGACCCGTATGACATAACTGCGGTCGACGTCTCCGGCACTAGCCCTGTCGAGGGGATCTCGTCTGCCCTCGTGGTTTTCCCGGGCACCGACATGATGCCTGCTGCGGTAGACGAGATGGGCCCATCCGGCGTGGTGAAATTTTACACCCAGCCGCTGCACTACTATCCGCCGCTGAACGCCAATGAGGCAGCGCACAAAGTAGAACCTGAAGACGGTAACCGCAGCAAAAGGGCCAACAAGATAAGGCCGAACCACGACATCTTCCTGCTGCGCGGAGCGTGGGCATACGTTGACAAAATAGGCGGCGACAGCGTATTCTGCTTCCTCAACGCCTATAACAAGAACGCCGCGAATCCTCTGTCCCCGTCAGACAACGCTTTTTCAGGCTTCATGATCGAGGGCATAGCCGGGATATGGTTTGAGACGGCATCAGCGGTGGGTGACAGGTGGAGGTATGTCAGCGTGGAGGTTTTAGCTGAGGGGGACACCATGGACGAGGGCCGGGATGCCTCGTCCATGGCGGCGTTAAAGAGCAAATGGGGTTCACGCGGTCTCACGCTCGAGGATGGCGTGTTCTACGAGGAGTTCTCCAGGGTATTCAGGCCGCGCAACCTTATTCGGTAGCGCGAGTCCTTTAGGAGTGATGCTGTCATGAAACATCTCTGTGTAATCAAGCCCCGCGGACGGCGGGCGTTTTCGCTGATAGCCGTGCTTGTGATAGCGCTTGCAGGGATGGCGCTGGTGGGCGGCATCCTGTACACGTTCAACTCGTTCTCAGGCGCGTCCAGGCAGGTCACGTCCGACTCCTTCGAGTACAACCTTCTCCAGGAGGCAACGGAGCGCGGCAAGGCTTACGTGAGGGATAAGATTCTCGCGATTGATCCAACCGCATTTGAAGCAAGTAATCCTGATAAGCGTCCCATGAAATGGAAAGACGGGAAAGCCGAAGGATCAAAAATAGGCTCTCCCAACGATCTCCTTATAAACCTTAAGGAGATTGACAATCCGCAGGTTACCCATATAACAGCCGGGGCGGGAGGCGCCAGAGGCGACTTGACGCTTTATATCTTTGACATGGAGTACGCCAGCACTGACCTGGCCCCAGGTCTGACTCCCGACGAGAGGGCGCAGCTGCCGCCGGCGATCCAGAGCGGGGCCGATACGGCGGGGACCTATCTCATACGCGCGGTGTTCGTGGACAGTGATACCGGTGTCGAGAAATCCATA
>JAIRNC010000091.1 GCA_031258255.1 Synergistaceae bacterium | reverse complement strand
ACAAAAGCTGAGAAAGCAAAGAGGTGGTGAATTTGAGCGTACAGAACGGCATGAAAACAAAGCATGAGCCTGGGTTTGCGGATTTACTGCTGTATCAGACCTTAATGACGGAATCGGTCATTGAGATGAAGAACGGTTCGCTGCTGGCAGGGTTCTGGTACACCGGGCCTGATCTCGAATCGGCGACAAAAGAGGAAGTGGAGGCCCTTTCAGCATACATCAGCAGGTCGCTCATGAGGTTGGGGCGCGGCTGGATGCTGCACGCGGAGATGGTGAGAAAACCCGCCGAGGGATACCCGGATGGATATTTCGCGGAGCCGACGAATTTTCTCATCGACATGGAGCGGCACTACTTTCATCGGCAGGAGGGGCGGCACTTCGAGACGAAGATCGCCCTGTTCTTCACGTATCTACCTCCGATTCTCGAACAGTCCGGCAGGGCGAAAAAGATAGCCGGGTTCATGCTCGGCGAGAGCGGGGAGGATTACAGGGACGCGAGTGAGAAAAATCAGAAATATTTCTCCGACAAGCTGGACGAACTTGAAACGGCTTTAACCGCCAGCCGTCAGATTAAGCTCAAGCGGATGGGAGTGGAGCCTGTAAAACTCGGCGATTCGGGGTATAGCGGCGGCGAGGTCATTATGAACTCCGAACTCCTGCAAGCCCTCAACTATGTCATAAACGGGCGCTGGCACCCTGTCCGCGTCCCTACGCCAGCGCCGGCGTATCTCGATACCATACTGGCCCGCGACATGCTTGTCGGCGACCCGCTCATTTACGACGACAGCCATGTTATGTGCGTATCCATCATGGGATATCCGCAGGGCAGCTATCCGGGGATTCTGCACTCCCTCTCGCTTTTGCCGTTCGAGTTGCGCGTCTCGAACCGTTTCATATTCACGGATTTCCTCAACGCTTCCGGGCATCTCACCTCGCTGCGCAAGCGATGGGCGCAGAAGACACGGAGTTTTGTCTCTCAGATACTCGGCCGCACTGACGCGCCGGTCAATCTCGACGCGGCAAATATGGTCGCGGACATCGACGAGGCGAGCATACCCCTGGACGCCGGGGATATCTGTTACGGGAATCATACCTGCGTTGTCCTGGTACGCGGCTCGGATTTGGAAGAACTGGAGGAACGGGCGCGGGAAGTCGTGAAAGCGTTCGAGTTCAGGGGATTTTCCGCGAGGATAGAAAAACGCAACGGCATGGAGGCGTTTCTCGGATCGCTTCCCGGTCACGGGTATGAAAACGTGCGCAGACCGATGATTTCCAGCCTCAACTACGCCGACATCATCCCGACTACTACCGATTGGACGGGCGAGGAATTTTGCCCGTCGTCTCATTTCCCCGCGAAAAGCCCGGCGTTACTGCAAGCGGCGTCCGTGGGCAGCACTCCGTTCCGGCTCAACCTTCACGACGGCGACGTGGGGCATACCCTGATATTGGGGCCGACTGGTTCAGGAAAGTCAACGCTTCTGTCCACAATCGCCTCTCAGTTCGAGCGGTACGAGGGCGCCAGAATCTTTGTCTTCGACAAGGGATATTCCATGTTCCCGCTCGTATCCTCCTGTCTCGACGCCGCTCATTACGACATCGGCGCGGACGGCTCCCCGCTGCGCTTCTGCCCGCTTGCGGCGATAGACACGCCCACGGAACGCCTTGACGCGCAGGAATGGCTTGAGGCGGCGATTGTTTTGAGCAAAGGTTCCCCTCCGACGCCGGACGAGCGGGCGCTCATAAGCGACGCTCTTTCTACGATGGCGGGGACGACATCCGAGGGCGAGGCTTCCATGCGGACGCTGACCAATTTCACGCATACCGTTCAGGGGTTGGATTTGAGGAAATACCTCGATTACTACACCGGCGACAGCCCCGGAGGGCTACTGCTCGACGGGGATTCCAACGACATCCGATACCGGCGGTTCACGTGCTTTGAATTGGATCACGTGTTTCAGATGGATGTAAAGCTGGTCATGCCGATATTCCTGTTTTTGTTCAGGGAGATAGAGAAGCGGCTTGACGCCACAATCGAGGGCAGACACAACCCGCCGTCGCTGATCATCATCGACGAAGCGTGGCTGGCCCTGTCGCACGAGATGTTTCAGAGGAAAATCAAGGAATGGCTGCTGGTGCTGAGAAAAAAGAACTGCGCGGTGGTTCTCGCCACGCAGAACCTGTCCGATGTGGTCAATTCCCCGATTCGGCAGACGATTCTGGAGAGCTGTTTCACCAGAATACTTCTCCCGAACCCTTCCGCGATGAACGACGATTTGAAGGAGCTTTACATGGGGCATCTGGGCCTGAACCGCGCTCAGGTGCGGCTTATCGCCGCTTCCATCATGAAGCGGCACTATTACTATGCCGCGCCGAACAGCAGGAATTACCGCCTGTTCGATTTGGGCCTGGCTCCGGTGGCGCTCTCTTTCACGGGGGCTTCAAACAGGGATGACTTGAAGAAGATACGGGAACTGCAAGGCGAATGGGGCGCGGAATGGCCCGTGCATTGGCTGAAATTCAGGGGGCTGCCGGATTGGGGGGATTTGTGGCTTGAGAAATATAAAGAACGCGAAACGGGGAGAGCTGAAAAAACTGAACTTGAAAAGGGGGAAACGAAATGACGAGGCTGAAAGGGTGGAAAAATTTGAAGAAGATCGCCGCGCTATGTGTTTTGTGCTGTTTTGCGGCCAACGCCGCCTTCGCCGGCGGCGGCCTGACCGGAGGGGCGACGGAGATTACTCAGCTCATGAACAACTCCGAACTCGTCGCACAGGTCGCGCAGCTCGCGGAGCAGATTCAGAACCAGATAACGATGATCCAGGATTTGATATACAACACCCTGACGATACCGGATCAGTTGTTCCGGGACGTGAAGCAGATTTACGGCAAAGTGAAGGGGATCATAGACACCACGAAGGGGCTCGCCTACAACCTCTCCAACATGGACGAGGAACTCAAGCGGCGGTTCAAGAGCTACGCCGACATGAGCAACATATCGACGGCGAGCGGCTTCGTGAGCGAATACCGCGACATCGTTGACACGCAGATGGAGACCGTTCGCTCGACGATGGAGGCGATAGGGGTTTCGTTCGAGGAACTGGTGAACGACGACGCCTCCGCTTTGAAGGAATTGCAATCCAAAGCAAGTTCCGCAAATGGCCGCAACGAGCTTATACAGGCCACCAATCAATTGCTCGGCTTCATGGCCGAGGACGCGATGAAGCTGCGGCAGTTGCAGATGATGCAGGCACAGATGGCAGGTGCGGCTTACGAGGCCGAACGCGCCAGGAGTGATTTGAGCAATAAGCGTATCGAGTCGTTTTTCAAGCGGGGGAACGAAGACGACGCTTATATCCCGGACGAGAGCCTCATAGACAGGATAGGCAATTGAGGGTGGGACGATGATTAAAACCTGGAAAACGACGCTCTTTATTTCCGTCGCCGCCTGTCTCCTGGCTGTCTTCTGCGCCGCCTCGCGCGCGGACGCGCAGCTCGCGAACGTCGCTATGGCGGAACTCTACGTCGGCATCATGAACGCCTGCGAGGGCTGGCTTCAAAAGGCCGGGGAGATAGCGTTACAGCTTCTGGCGGTCACTGCCGTCATAGGGTTTGCCATAAGCGTAAAGGATTTGGCGATGGCCGGGCATGTCACCTTGGACGGAATCGTGGCATTGCTCGTCCGCTTCGCGTTCATCGTCGGCCTGATGGCCTGGCTTCTCGCCGCCCCGCAGAGGCTTGCGCTCATCACCATCTCCATAAAGAAAATAGGCGCGACGATATCCGGGCAGGACATCAGCTTCGGTGGGCTGATAGACCTCTTCTCCGATGTTGTCAATCCCCTGGTCGAGTTCACCAAGGGTCTTGGATGGACGGACATAGGGCTAATAATCTGCATGACGTTCATCATCTTCCTGATAAACTGCCTGTTCTTCATGATAGCCTCCACGGTTCTGGTCGTAGAGATAGAGGCGATATTCATCCTCATCGGCGGCTTGCTCACCGCGTCGTTCTTCACCATCCAGTATTTCAGGGACATGTTCTTGAGCTATGTCAAGGCTTTGGCGGCGGTCGGGGTCAAGATGCTCATGCTCTGTTTATGTCTGGGGATAATGCGCAACATCATGTCCGGCTGGCCGGGGATGATACAGACCCAGCTCGACAACGCGGAGAGCATATTTTCCTTCCTCATGCCGATGGCCTGCGCCCTGCTCGGTTTCTACATGATCCTGAAAGCGGTTCCGCAGTTTGCCTCGTC
>JAIRNC010000089.1 GCA_031258255.1 Synergistaceae bacterium | reverse complement strand
TAATTAGTTTAATCCGTCTTCACATCGGCGTATTGGAAGTAGATATGCCCCAGGCTGGCTTTTACGACGCCAGTGACATCAGGCTTTATCAATATTGTGTCAATGCTCTGAAACTGCGGTATGATCGGCATGTCGTCCAGCAAGGTGGACTCGGCCTGCTTGAAGAGGTTGAAGCGTTTTTCGCTGTCCGTCTCCTTTTCCGCTGCTTTCATAAGCCGGTCAAACTCCTTTGCGTTAGGCGTGTCGTACCAGCGGGCGTCCTTGTCGGGCCCTTCCCTATACGCCATCCACGGAAGGAGATTGGTCTGCGGGTCGTCGTAGTCACCCGTCCAGCCATCGCGGCCCAAGTCCCAGTCGTTGGTGTCGAAAACATCCGCTTTGTCGTAATGGCTGAAGCCGTTGACACGAGATTGAAGCGCCCGGAATTTATGGAATCGGCGACAGCCGCAAAGCGACTCAAATGCCGGTCAACCTTTCTGACGCCAATGCGCAGGACACCATTGCCTAACCAGGCATTTCGTGTGACACTTGGCTATAGAGCGCCTACGCCGCCGGATCATGACAACATGGCACGAGTCATTTCTCCTTGATGACTTGCATAAGCCAGCTTGCCCTTCGGGGTATGGGCAGGCTCACGCGCACGTCGAAAAAGCGCGCCGGGAAATCTCCCTTTGTTGCCAATAGAGGCGTCCTGTTCTTGGATGAGGTGCCGGAATTTTCCCGCGACGTGCTGGAGAGTCTGAGACAGCCGCTGGAAGACGGCACGATCAACGTCAACAGGGCTGCCGGAAGCGTCACGTACCCGGCGCGCGTGCTGCTGGTCACGGCATGCAACCCCTGCCCATGCGGCTTCTTGGGCGACCCTGTGGAGCAGTGCAGATGCACGGAACACGCCCTCGAGCGGTACCGCCGCAAGCTCTCCGGGCCGATACTGGACAGGATAGACCTGCACGTGGCAGTGCCCAGGCTCAAGCCAGAGGAGCTGGTCTCACTCGACGAGGCGCGGGGCGAGACGAGCGAGTCCGTGCGCGCCAGGGTAGTGAACGCGCGCACGTTGCAGCAGGACCGCTGGCGCGAACTGGGGTACGGATGCAACGCCGAACTACCAGAGAGGGTCCTGAGGCGTAACCTCGGGATGGAAGCGGACGTGAGGCCATTCCTGACTCAGACCCTCAAAGGCCTGCGCCTCTCTGGGCGCGGCTTCTCGCGGGTGCTCCGTGTCGCGCGCACGATAGCGGATCTGGAGGGCGCGGAGAAAATCGCCGTGCCTCACGTGGCGGAGTCCCTGTCATACCGAAAGGGCGAGGCGCTGAACGATGCCTGGCGATGAGCTGACACGCCCTCTCCTGCTGCTCAACAACTGCCAGTATTACGACATCCGCGCGTGGGAGCGGTTCGAGGACACAGGGCTGGAAGCGGGCGCCTTCATCGATGGCGGCCCGTCGTTCTGGGAGACGCTGGGCATAAACGAACGGAACAGGGCCCGGATGAGCGCCGACCTGCGCTCCGGGTGGCTGGAGCGCGAGATCGACGCCTGCGCGAAGCTGGGGGTCAAACTGATCACGTGCAGGGATCCGCTCTACCCGCCGCCGCTCCTGGAACTTAAGGACGCGCCGTTGCTCCTGTACGTCAGGGGTGCGATACTCACGCTGCCAGGGACCGTCGTCGGCATCGTGGGCACGAGACGGTGCAGCGCCTACGGCCTAAAGGTCGCCCGCGAGATGGGCGGGCTAGCGGCCAGCAACGGGTGGAGCGTGGTGAGCGGAGGCGCCAAGGGCATAGACGGCGCGGCCCACACGGGCTGCCTGGACGGAGGCGGCGTGACTGCGGCGGTGCTGGGGACAGGCGCCGATGTCGTCTTCCCTCCGGAGCACCGAAAGCTCTTCGGCGCCATTATGGAGGCGGGGGCGCTGTACTCGGAGTACGGCCTAGGGTGCGGCGGCAACGGATGGCGCTTCCCTAGGCGGAACAGGATAATCGCCGGCCTCTCATCCAGGACAGTAGTAATAGAGGCGCCGCGCCGCAGCGGGGCGCTCATAACAGCCCGCCACGCGGCGGAGGCTGGGAGGGACGTCTGGGCCGTCCCTGGCAGGATCGACGACGAGCGGTGCTGGGGGTCGAACTGTCTCATATTCGACGGGGCGATGCCGGTCGTCGATTATGAATTTTTTTTCGGCACGGCGCCCCTCTCAAAGGACGCCCTCCCTGATATCTCCGAGGCTGGCGCGGCAATGGCGGCTAAAAACCGTGCGCGGGAGACGAGCGAATCGGAGAAAATACTGGTGGCCCTATTGACAAATCACGGGGATCGTACTATTGACAACTTGGCTGGTGAAGCTAAAATGAGCGCCGCCGAAGTTTTCAAGGCGATTTCGATGCTGTCGCTGAGAGGCGTCGTTTTTTCGTCCGGGTCAGGACGTTACAGCCTCGCGGATTGACGGGATAATGTCATAGGGGGGGAAGTCACATGGGAAACCGCGTTTTGTCCAGGGAGGAGCGCGAAGCTCTGTCCCCGGAGGCAGTGGGGTTCGTCTATAAGTTCATCCATGGCCAGTACTGCCCAGCGGAAATTATCGAAAAGGTGCTTCTCCAGGCCGTCATCTTAGCGGGGATGAACCAGTACCGGGTGGACGCGAGCACCATCTCCTTCATCATGGAGAGGGTATCGGAGTATGAGGGCGTCCCGCTCTTCTACCCAGACAACGACGCGGAAGACACGACGGTCAGATACTGCTGAAAGGGGCGGAGATATTGGCGAAAGCAAAGGCTCAGGCCAAAACCGATATCACGGAGACTCGCGCGAAGAGCGCAAAAACCACAAAAGACGACGGAAGCACGAAAAAACCTAAATCCGCCAAGGCGGCAAAGGCCAGCACCGTAAAGGGCAAGCCCGCGAAGGCATCTAGCCAGGCAACTCCCGCGAAAGGGACGGCCGCCGCCAAAAAGCCGAAAACGTCCAAGACAGCCAAGTCAGCCGCGGCAGCGGCTGCGGCGTCGGCCGGAAAGACGCTGGTCATCGTGGAGTCGCCAGCGAAGGCGAAGACGCTCGAAAAGATCCTGGGCCGCTCGTATCACGTCGAGGCGAGCATAGGCCACGTCCGAGACCTCCCCAAGGCAAGGCTCGCGGTGGACGTCGAGAACGACTTCGCGCCGGAGTACATCAACGTCAGAGGGAAAGCTGACCTGATCAAGACGCTCAAGGCCGCGTCCGAGGCGAGCGCCAAGACGCTTTTGGCATCCGACCCTGACCGGGAGGGCGAGGCCATCGCGTGGCATCTGGCCACGCTCCTGGAGATAGACCCAGCGACAGATTGCAGGATCAGGATGCAGGAGATAACGGCGCAGGGGGTCAAAAACGCCGTGTCGTCCCCTGACCACATAGACATGGATCTCGTCGACGCCCAGCAGTCCAGGAGGGTGCTGGACAGGCTCGTCGGCTATAACCTGAGCCCACTCTTGTGGTACAAGGTGAGCCGCGGGCTCTCCGCAGGTCGGGTCCAGTCCGTGGCGCTCCGCATCGTGTGCGAGAGGGAGGACGAGATAGAAGCCTTCGTCCCGCAGGAGTATTGGCTTATCGACGTCCTGGCGAGGGCTCTGGACGGCAGAAAGTACGCCCTGAGGGTGGAGAAAAAAAACAAAAAACCGTTCGTGCCCGACTGCGCCGAACAGTCCATCGAGGCAGAGAACGTCATAAAAAACAACCCGATAAAGGTGGAGAGCTTCAAAACGAAGGAGGCGAAGCGCGGCGCGCTCCCTCCATTCAAAACGAGCGTTTTGCAGCAGGAAGCCTCAAGGCGGCTCGGCTACTCACCGCGAAGGACGATGCGCATAGCGCAGTCGCTGTACGAGGGGGTGGAAATCCCAGGCCGGGGACCGGTAGGGCTGATCACTTACATGAGGACGGACAGCCTCCGCCTGGCGCCGGAAGCCATCGAGTCGTCCCGCAATTACATTAAAGAGATGATCGGTAGCGAATATCTGCCGGAAAAGCCCAATTCCTACACGCCGAAGGGCAAGGCGCAGGACGCCCACGAGGCCATCCGCGCCACGGATCCGTTCCTCACGCCGGAATCGCTCAAGGAACACCTGAGGCCTGAGCAGTTCCGCCTGTACGACATGATATGGCGGAGGTTTATCGCAAGCCAGATGACGCCGGCCAACGTCTGCCGGACCACCGTCGAGGCCTCATCCGGGGAGTACGGGCTGAAGCAAGCGGGCATAGTCGTCTTATTCCAGGGCTGGGGCAAGGTCTGGCCGCTTGGCGTCAAGGACGTAGAGATACCGCCCGCCACGGCGGGCGAACAGCTCTTCCTGGACGACATCAAGAGGGAGCAGAAGTTCACTCAGCCACCGGCGCGCTACACGGACGCAGGGCTCGTCAAGGTGCTGGAGGAGAAGGGCATAGGCCGCCCGTCCACCTACGCGTCGATCATCGAGACGATCGCCGACAGGGGCTACGTGAACAGGGAAGAGGACAAAAAGCTGGCCCCTACCAAACTTGGGCGGATCGTGAACACGTTCCTGGTGAAGCACTTTCCGAAGCTGATCAACATGGAGTTCACAGCCGGGATGGAGAACCAGCTCGACTCCGTCGAGGCCGGGCACGTAAACTGGATCGACGTCGTGAGGGATTTCTGGGGCGGGTTCAAGCCCGTCTTAGACGACGTTTCAGCCACAGCGGAGCGGGTGAGCATCGCCCCGGAGGAGATAGGCGAGCCGTGCCCGGAATGCGGCAAGCCTCTCGTCATAAAGCGTGGCAGGTTTGGCGAGTTCATAGCCTGCAGCGGATACCCAGAGTGCAAATACACCAGGAGGATCGTGAAGACCACCGGGGTCGTCTGCCCCAAGTGCGGGCAGGGCGAGCTCATCCAGCGCAAGGCGGGCAAGGGCAAGGCCAAGGGGCGCTCCTTCTACGGATGCAGCCGCTACCCTGAGTGCGATTACGCGAGCTGGAAGAAGCCTACAGCCCCGGAAAGCGGCAATGCGGCAGACGAGGGCGAAGAGGAGGCGGAGCATGGCCTCGAATGAGGCCGTGACGATAGCGGGCGGAGGGCTGGCGGGCTCTGAGGCGGCCTGGCAGCTCGCGTCGCGCGGCGTCCGCGTAAAACTGTTCGAGATGAGGCCAGGCAAAAAACCGCCGGCGCACAGGACGGGGGATCTCGCCGAGCTGGTGTGCAGCAACTCACTGGGGGCAGACAGGCCCACCAGCCCCGCCGGGATTTTAAAGGAAGAGCTGCGCCGGCTGGACAGTTTGGTGATGCGTTGCGCCGCGGAGGCCAGGATCCCTGCCGGTGGCGCGCTGGCCGTGGACGGGAGGGCCTTCTCGGCCCTCGTGACAGAAGCGGTGACGCGCAATCCCAACATAGATCTGATACGGCAGGAGGTTCACGGCATACCGGACGGGCCTGCCATAATAGCCGCCGGCCCACTCATGAGCGGCGGCATAGCCTTAGGCATCAGGGACATCGTTGGAGAGGGCTGCCTCTCTTTTTTTGACGCGGCCGCGCCGATAGTGACGCTCGATTCCGTGGATATGAACAGGGCGTATCGCGCTGGCCGTTACGGGCAGTGCGATGACTACATCAACTGCCCGCTGGACAAGGAGCAGTACGAGGCATTCCAGAGGGAGCTGGCCGCAGCCGAGAGGGCGTTGCAGCACGGCACGGGCGACGCGGAAGGCGGCCGGAAGCCAAGGTACTTCGAGGGCTGTCTGCCCGTCGAGGTCATGGCAGAGCGCGGGCTGGACACGCTCCGATACGGCCCCATGCGCCCTGTCGGCTTGCCTGACCCGTCGACGGGGGAGACGCCCTACGCCGTAGCGCAGCTGAGGCGCGACAACGCCGAGGGGACGCTGTACAACATGGTAGGCTTCCAGACCAACCTCAAATGGCCGGAGCAGGAGAGGGTGTTCCGCATGATACCGGCCCTTGAAAGAGCGGAGTTCGTCCGCAAGGGGGTCATGCACGAAAACGCCTTCGTCTGCGCCCCGAGGGTGCTGGATCGTTTTATGCGCCCGCGCCGCGGCGACGCCGTAGTGAGGGACGACCTCTTCCTCGCGGGCCAGATAACGGGCGTGGAGGGCTATGTTGAGAGCACCGCGTCCGGCCTCGTCGCCGCTCTCAACATGCACGCCCTGCTGGCTGGCCGCCCTATGCCAGAGTGGCCGCCCGAGACGGCGATAGGGGCTCTCCTGCGCTACATATCGACGGCAGAGCCGAAATCCTTCCAGCCGATGAACGTGAACCTCGGCATCTTCCCACCTCTGGAGGGCCGTGGGACAAAGAGGGCTCCAGGCCACAAGAAACTGAGCAAGCAGGATCGCTCGCTCATGTTTGCGGAACGCTCGCAGGCCGCCCTCGAAAAATTCCTGGGACAATATCTAAATCAATTATAGTTCGTTTGATTTAGAATCGGAATTACTTGGCGCCCAACATATTCATCCTGGTTATCTTGGCGTCGGCGGCGGACAGGGTAGAGCCGATGTCCGCCCCGTTGCTCCATATCGCGTCCATCGCTGCGGTCCACTCGACCATGACCTGTGCGTAGCCAGGATTCATGGGGCGTCCGTGGCCGTACTGCTCCAGCTGATCCAGAGCGACTTTGAACTGGGGCGTCTCTTTGTAGAGGGTCCGTATTTCGGGCAGTTCCACGACGCTCCTGCGGGTCGCGACATAGCCGGTGTATGAGTGGGCGTAGGCCGCCTGTTTCGAATCGGTCATCCATTTGATGAACTCCCACGCAGCGTCGCGTTCCCTGTCCGTCTGACGCGAAGTCAGGACGAGATTGCAACCGCCCGTCGGCACACCGTAAGTCTTCTTCGACGGGATAAAGCAGGTATTGATCTCATAACCGTTCTCTCTCGCCAGTTCGAGGTTATACGTAAGATCGGCCGTCGAGTCGAAAAACATCGCCGTCTTCTGATTCATTATGTCGGCAAATACCTTGCCGTAGTCCTCCCCGGCGACGCAGCGCACATAGCCTTTGTCTACCAGGTCCTTGAAAAACGCGAACACGTGCCTGGATTCGGGCGAGTTTATGTTGCTCTTGCTCTCATCGGGCGTCAGAGTCGTGGCGCCGTTTTCAAGCATGAACGCCTCGAAGATCCATATGTCGGAATTCAGCGTGATGCCGTAAGCGCCGGTCTTTTCCTTGATAGCCTTGCAGTACTCCGCAAGCTCGTCCCATGTCTTGGGGCCGCTGGGGTCAAGGCCGGCACGTTTGAGCAGCGTCGCGTTCATGTACAGGATCGGGGTGCTGCGCAGATACGGCAGGCCGTACCATGTTCCTCCGACGTTGCAGTTTATCAGCAGACCTTTGAAAAAGTCGTCCATGTCGATTTTGTCGCGTTCGATGTAAGGGCTCAACGGCATGATCACGCCGCTTTCCGCGAACCTCCTTACGGAGGCTATTTCCATGACCGTGACCGAAGGGGTCTTGCCGGCGACGTATGCCGCCTGCAGCTTCTGGTGGAGTTCGTCATAGGTTCCCTGATACTCGGCGGTAACCCGGATGCCAAGCTCTTTGCCGCGCGTTTCGTTGAACATCTTGGCCAGGTTTATGTTGTTCTCCTGGATCTTGTCCGTCCATGAATACCAGAAGGTCAGATCGACGGGCGCCGCCGCAGCAGCAGGCAAAACAGCCGGTGACGCGATCACAGCGAGCAGAGCGAGAAGTACGAATGCTTTCTTCATAACAAAAGTACACCTCCGTAATGTCTGTTTTTTATTTCCCAAAGAGGAGCGCGGCCGCCGCTATCCGCCCTGCCCCCCTCTCCGCGCGCCGGCCACAGGAACGGCGGACACCGATTACTTCCCCCCCATGTAGGTAAACGCTTTTATTATCTGTTTCTGCGCGAATAAGAACACGACCAGCACAGGCGCCACCAGAAGCAGGTTGCCCGCCATCAGGATGTGATATTTGACGCCGCCGTCCACTATATTGAGAGACGTGATCCCGACCGGGAGCGTCCTGACCGTGTTATCGGTGGTGAGCACGAACGGCCAGAAGTAGTCGTTCCAGTTCAGGATGAACGTGATGAGGCCGAGCGTTATGATAGTCGGCCTCGCGATGGGAAGCATCAGCTTGAATATTATCTTCCATTCGTTCGCGTTGTCGAGCTTCGCCGCCTCTATGAGTTCCTGAGGAACCTGCTTGAAAGCCTGGCGCAGCATGAAGATGGCGAACGGGCTGGTGGCCCACGGAAGGATCAAAGACGCGTAGCTGTTGACCATCCCCATTTTGCTGAACATCAGAAACAGAGGAAGGAATACGAGCTGAGCCGGGATCATCATCGTGGCGAGCGTCAGCCCGAACAGGAACCCGCCGCCTTTGAACTTGAAGCGCGCAAACGCGTAGGCTGCCGGAATGACCGTGAAAAACTGGCATATCATGATGCCGAACGTCATGATGGCGTTGTTTTTCAGCATGGAGAAGAACGGGATAGCCTCGAAAACCCTGTTGAAGTTCTCCCAGTGCGCCCTTGCCACCCAGAATGTCGGGGGAGTCTGCAATGTCTGCCCGAGGTTTTTGATGGCCGTCAAAAACATCCAGTAAAACGGGATGAAGAATACAGCGAAGATCAGGAAGTTGACGGCCGTCCGGCACGCACCCCCGGAGGCCCTCCGAAAAGCAGGCATCTGGACCCGCATCAAGCTCCCCCCCCGTAATGAACGCGCCTCGACAGGGCACCGAAGTACGCTGCCGTGCAGACGGCTATCAGGAGCATCAGCAGGACGCCCTGCGCGGAGGCGTAGCCGAGCTGGTAGAACTTGAAGCCGAACTGGTAAATGTCGAAGACGAGGGTATTGGTAGCGTTGACCGGTCCGCCGCCAGTCATCAGGGCCACCTGATCGAAAACTTTGAAGGCCGCTATGATGTTCATCAGAGTCAGGAAAAAGAGCGTCGGAGAGATCATCGGCAGGGTTATGCGAAAGAACGCCCTGAGCGGCCTGGTATTGTCGAGGGCCGCCGCCTCGTATAGCTGATTCGGTATGGCGTGCATCGCGGAGACCAGTATTATGACATTGTACCCGAGCCCTTTCCAGACCGCGACGATGATCATGGAGTACATCGCGACGCCGGCATCCTCCAGCCACCGCACGCCGCTCATTCCAGCCTTGCCCAGCATGAAGTTCAGGAGGCCGTATTCGCTGTTCATGAGCCACGCCCAGATAAAAGCCACTGACACCATGGATATCACGTAGGGGACGAATATAAAACTCCGCAGGAGCGCGTTGACCCTGGTGTTTGCCTTGAGGTAAACAGCGAGCAGCAGAGCCAGGACGATTGAGACGGAGACGGTCAGGAACATGAACTTGAAGGTATTGCCCATCACCAGGTAAAAATCCGGGTTCGAGAACAGCTCGGCGAAATTCCCGAACCCGACGTAAACCATGGGGCCGATCATGTCCCACCTGTACGCGCTCAGCCAGACCATGTACAGGATGGGATAAACCACGAAAACGCAAAGCGTCAGAATGGCGGGCGCGACCATTATGTACGGAGTCGCGGCACGGGCCGCCCTGCGAAGGAGTTTTTGGATCGCGACTGCCTTGGGCATCGGCAACTCCAAAGGCACGTACGCGTCCATGGCCTTTTCCATTTCTCTGTTTCCCATGCGTATGACCTCCAAACTAGATGATGGCATCGCCCTTTTCGTCGAAGCAGTACAGATATTTCCTCTCAGCGCCGACGAACCACTCGCCGTACTCGACTATCGATCCCGACATTACCTTCGCGTGGACGATGCCCAGGTCTGTTTTAAATTTGTATATGGCGTGGTCGCCCAGGATCTCGCGCGCTACAAGCTCGCCGCGAAACAAATCAACCCCTTTCGGCACACCCGTCCCGTCCCCGATGACGGTATGTTCGGGCCTGAAGCCCAGGCTGGCCGTGCCGCGCGGCAATTTGTATATGGATACGGCGCCGGGGCCCAGATCTTCAGCCTTGATGACATTCATGGGCGGGGCGCCTATGAACTGGGCCGTAAACAGGTTCCGAGGCGCGGAGTAAATTGACTGCGGCGTACCCTGCTGGCGGATTTTGCCGCCCTCCAGCAGGACTATGTCCGTCCCCATGCTCATGGCCTCGACCTGGTCATGGGTCACGTAAACGAAAGTCGCGCCCAGCTTCCTGTGGAGTTCGATCAGATCCGTCCTTATCTGCGCCCTCAGCTTTGCGTCGAGATTTGAGAGGGGCTCGTCCATCAAAAATACCCTGGGTTTTTTCACAATGGCCCGCGCGAGCGCCACGCGCTGGCGCTGCCCGCCGGAAAGATACTGCGGTTTGCGGTTTATGTATTCCGTGAGGCCGACCATCCTGACGACCTCATCAACCCGTGCCTCGCGCTCCGCTTTCGGCACCTTTATGTTTTTCAGCCCGAATTCGATGTTCTCCTTGACTGTCATGGTCGGGTAAAGCGCGTAATTCTGGAACACCATCGCGATCCCCCTGGCACCCGGGCTCGTACCGCGCATGTCTTCCCCGTTTATGAATATCTCCCCGGCTGTTTCTTTCTCAAGCCCGGCGATCATCCGCAGGATGGTAGATTTTCCGCAGCCAGACGGCCCCAGGAGGACGGTGAAACTGCCTTCTTCTATTTGCAGGTCGAGGTTTTCAATGACGGGCTGATTCCCGCCGTATGCCTTTTCGACACCGCGCAGCTCGATCCCGGTCATCTGTGCCGCCGCCGCGCGCAACGTGACCGGCACATGACGCCCGCGCCGCGCATGTCCTTCACGATTTGCGCCAGCCTATAGAAATATGGGGTTTGTGTAGGCTTTTTTCCCATTAAAGTCATAGCACTCCACGCGAATGTACCTCTCGTCTCCGGAAATTTTCCCCGTGATGCCAGTCAGCGGGCGCCCGGGATCCTCCGCCGCGTCCGAGAATATTTGGCGGATGTCCCCGTGGACATATATTCGGGCTGCGGGCGACGAGGAAAAGTGAACTGTGTCGCCGTCCAGATAAAAATCGTATATTTCGGGCCCTGTCGAGGAATAAAAACTTCCCTGTGAGATGGCGTCGCAAATATCCCTCTCGCAAAGGGACGCGGCTTTCACCCATATGAACCCTCCAAAGCTGTCGCGCCTGGCGCCGGAGAGGGGGAACTCGTTGTGGTTGTCGTCCACCGCCGCGCACCACAGCCTCATGCCGTTTCTGAGCAGCGCGTCGTAGCAGACGTTCGATTCGGCCATGTTTTCGATCACTCCGGAGCAAAAGTTGTAAATTTCGAGGGCAGACAGATTTTTGAGCGGCAATATCTGGTCGTACTCTATCCTCGACCAGAACGGGTGGCTTATCATCACCATATATCCGCGATTATAGAAATTATCGATAAAATTCTGCAAATCGGCGAATGAAAAGAACGGCTCGCACGGAGTTTCGTCACCGTGCCGGTACATCGGGAGCGGCGCGGCCTCTCTCCGCCTTGAATCGCCTGGCAGCACGATAAAGTGATAGGCCCGGGTCTCTTTCTCCGGCATGGCGGGGTTTGCCTCCACGCCCTGTATGGTGATGAACCCGTCCTCGTTGAACCCCGAAAAGTCCGAGTATAGGTTGTGATCAGTAAAGGCGATGAAGTGATAGCCTTTCCCGTGATAAGCCTCGACGACCTTCTCAGGGGGGAGATGTCCGTCTGACCTGGTCGAGTGGCAATGTATGTTCCCCTTGTAAAACCGGCCGTCCGGGATAAAGGTCGTCCTCTTCAAAGCGGCGACCCTCCCCGTCTGTGCAAGCCAAGCAGCGCGTCTGGCACCATAAAACCTCTCTCCTTCAGCTAGCGTATTTTTACCGTGTGCCCTGAGTATAAATGGCGCGCGTAAAACCCTGATTACGCCCATGTAAATTTTTTGTTACGCGAAAAGGGTATTTCTGCTCTTCTTCTCGCGATTCCTTGGCTTATTCCAAAAACGGCTTGAGCGTGGCAAAAATTTGTGCCATACTATCCCAACGCGCCAAAAGGGGCGCTCGTGTGTTTGTGGCGCGTCGGAGGTGTCGCGGTGGGTTCTCTGTTAAACAAGCTTCAGATAGACTGGCTCAACGCGGTTACGTTCCTCGCGGGGCCGCTCGTCGTAATCGTCGCCTGGTTCGCCATAGACCGTTTGCTGATCAAGCTCCACAAAAAGAGCAAGTTCGTCGAGCGGGTGTTCACGACAGGCGCTTACGAGAAGACCAAAAAGGCGCTCATAGCGCAGCGGGTGAAGACGTTTCGCGGGCTGTTCGTCCAGTGCCTGAGGACGCTCAACGCCATATTCTTCCTGTTCATGTTCCTGGGCCGTTTCGATATCGACTTAAAACCGCTCCTAGCCGGCGTCGGCGTGGTCGGGCTGGGCATCTCGCTGGCGGCGCAGAACATCCTGCGCGACTTCATCAACGGGCTTTTGATAATCATAGAGGATCAGTTCAACGTGGGCGACTGGGTTTCTATAAGCGGTTTTTCCGGTACTGTAGAGCGCTTCACCATGAGGGCGACCAGCCTCCGCGCGACGGACGGACGGCTGATAGTCATCCCTAACGGGACGATATCACAGGTCGCCAACAGCACCAAAAAGTTTTCAATGGCTTTAGTTGAAGTCGGAGTGGACTACGCCACCGATATCCAAAAAGCGATGGCCGTGCTGGATCGCTCCGCGAACGAGGTCTCGGAGACCTTCGGGCGCGACGTCCTGGAGCCGCCCTCAGTGCAGGGAATAATCTCATTCGGCGCCAGCGACTTGCAGCTCCGCGTGCTGATCAAGACGGTCCCCGGCGCGCAGTGGCGCATAGAGAGGGCGCTCCGCGTCGTCATAAAGGAGCAGTTCGATAAGGAGGGCATAGTGATCCCGTTCCCCCAGCTCGTGGTACACAAGGGGGCGCCTGGCTAGGACGTCTTTTTTGCCGCGAACTTGACGAACAACCAGTAATTTACCTCTTTCGTCAAAGCGCGTTAATCGGTTAAAACATTGCGTGGGGGCTGATCATCTGTTTTAATATCGCCACGCGTCGGATCATTTCAAATTCGGCTTGGGAGGACAAATGATATGGGCGTCTCTGACTCTTCGCGCAAAATCACCACCGACAAATCACAATACACCTCCTTTTTAGGGATCCTCGCGTTTTCTGCCTTCCTGCTGGCCCCGGTCGTGGCCGTGGTGGCCATGGCAATCGGCACCCGCTCCAGAGGGCCGACGTTCATGCCCGCCGTATTCGCCATGTTCATCAGCTACGCGATCCTGTTCGTGTTCTTCGTGACGCTTCGAAAGAACGGGATGCAAAGGGCCGCCGGCGCCGTATCGCTGGTCTCCTGCGGCGTCATGCTGCTGTTCCTCTCGTCTCAGACGCAGCTCGGCGAATTTTGGGGATGGACTGGCACGGGCCTGATCTCCATGGGCATGTTGCTGGCCATGTCGCTGATAGTGGCGCAGCCGACGAAACGCTTCGCGATGCCGGGGAACAACCTCCTGCCGGAGACGATAAAGCCGCCGGAGGTGAAAAAATTGCTCGACGCCATGGCCTCCCCTGCCGCCTTTTTGAAGAACGAAGGAGGGGATGAGGTAGTCGTCGCGATAAACGAGCGAATGGCAGCGATGCTGGGCAAGAACAGCATGCAGGTCAGCGGCAAGGCGTTTTCCAGCGTCATCCCCGGCAACGAAACGGCGGCTTTCTTTAAGTTCTCCGGGTCCGAATGGGCGCCGAACCGCACGTCGAGGGGCAATCAAACGCTTTTCATGCTCATGCCCCTCATAAAGCAAAAGGAAGAGCTTCCCGGGCCGATGGACGCGATCGACCGCGAGACAGGCCTTTTTACCCCGCTCTTCCTCAAGTACAGGGCAAACGCCGACGTGGAGGCGTGCAGGAGGTACGAACGGAGGCTGTCCGTGGTACTCTTCAGGCTCTCATTCGACAGGTTGCCGATAAGGCCGACCGACGAGGCCGTGAGAAGGGCTTTCGCGGAGTTCGGCAAGCTGGTGGCAGTTTCTCTCAGGGCTTGCGACTCAGGTTACAGGCTCCGTGACAACGAAGTGTTGATCTTCCTCCCGGACACTCCGCAGGGCGGCTCGAAGATCGTGGTGTCGCGCATATACGCCGGGGTGAGGAAGCTAGCCGGCGTGGAGTGCGTGGAGCTGGGCCAGGCGAGCATCGAAGACGTCACGACCAACTACTTCGGCAAGGAGGCCGGATCGATCGACCAGGTAATGGAGGACGTATACGTCGAAATGGGGCGCGCTGCCGGGAACGACTGACGCCACGTCCCAATGATAAAATTTACTGATTTAAGGAGGATGGATTTAAATGAGTGAACTTAACTGGGACAGGCTCTTCTCCGACCAGGCGAAGGCCATGAAACCTTCGCCGATACGCGAGCTATTGCCCTACACGAAAAAGCCCGGCGTCATCTCTTTCGCGGGAGGCAACCCGGATCCGTTGATATTCCCCGTCGCGGAGTTCGCAGGCGCGTCGGTGATCCTGGGGCGGAAGGGCATGGAGGTACTCCAGTACGGCGCAACAGACGGCTACGAGCCGCTTAAGACGTTCATCGCAAACTGGATGGCGCCGCGCATGGGGCGCGTCACCGCGCCGGACGAGCTTCTGGTGACAACTGGCTCTCAGCAGGGGATGGATCTCTTGTGCGCGGCCCTCATCAACCCAGGGGACGCCATCGTTGTCGAGGAGCCCACGTACCCAGGGGCCATCCACACGATGCGCAACCGGGGCGCGCGCCTTTTGACCGTCCCCTGCGACGGCGACGGGATGATCGTGGACCTGCTCCCGGAAAAATTGAAGGCGGCGCGCGACGGCGGCTTGCCGGTGAAATTCATATACTCGATAGTCAACTTTCAGAACCCGTCCGGCGCCGTGCTCTCCGCTCAAAGAAGGAAGAAGCTGCTGGACATCGCCGCTGAGTTCGACCTTCTTATCTTCGAGGACGACCCTTACGGACATCTCCGGTTCGAGGGCCAGGACGAGCCGACGATCTTCTCGATGGATGCCTCCGGCCGCGTGGTCTACGCCTGTTCATTTTCCAAAATACTCGCGCCGGGCGTGCGAGTGGCCTGGACGGTCGGCGACCCGCAGATAATCCGCAAGATGATTTTGGTAAAGCAGGGGGCTGACCTCTGCACGAGCGTAGTCGCTCAGGCACTGGTGGCCCAATACTGCGAGGAGGGGCACCTGAGCAGCTTCCTCCCTAAGATAATCAAGCACTACTCCAAAAAATGCAAGGGCATGGCGGATGCGTTCGCGAAGCACCTCCCCCCCGACGTCGAGTACACCGTGCCAAAGGGCGGTTTTTTCTTCTGGCTGCGAGCGCCGGGCATAGACTCCAGGGATCTGTTCCTGAAGGCCGTGGAACGGGGCGTCGCCTTCGTGGGCGGCCCGGCCTTTTTCCCGAACGGGGGCGGGGGCGACTGCATCAGGACATGTTTCACCTTCGCCAGCCAGCAGGATCTGGATACAGGCGCAGAGCGCCTGGCGCAAGCCATAAAGGACATGCGCGATAAATAGCGGTCATTTTTGTTTTTTTGAATTCTTTTTGATTTTTTTTGAATTGCGCGTTCGCTGTTGACGCGATAGAAATCCTTGGTATAATTGTCTCTGCTGGCCGCCGGGATGGCGGAATTGGTAGACGCACGGGACTTAAAATCCTGTGGACGCAAGTCCGTGCGGGTTCGATTCCCGCTCTCGGCACCACCAGTGTCCGTTGGTATCGCGGGGTGGAGCAGTCCGGTAGCTCGTCGGGCTCATAACCCGAAGGTCACAGGTTCGAATCCTGTCCCCGCAACCAATTCTTGACGGCAGAAAGAGTGACGCGAAGCGAAGGTCGGCTTCGCGTCTTTTTTTGTCTGGCTATCTCTTCGCGGCCTTGAGGTTGCCTGGCCTCAGGTTGGTCAAGATGTTCGTTTCGAATGAGTAATCGATGGCGGCGTCCTCCCGGGACCTCTTGAGCGCCAGGGATACCAGCCTGTCCAGAAGATCCCGGTACGGCAATCCGACCGGTTCCCAGAGGTAAAACGACAGCGACCCTGGGATCGTGTTTATTTCGTTCAGCCAGACCTCGCCACTTGAGGCATCCATCAGGAAATCCAGGCGGGCGACCCCAGCGCAGCAGAGCGCACGGAACGCCTTCAGGGCCAGGCCCCTTACCTTCTCCCTCGTCTCCTGCGGGATGTCGGCGGGCAGCACCCTCCTTGCCGAACCCATGCCCTTGGCGCCGCCCTTCTCGCCTGACACGTACTTGTCCTCGTAGGTCAGCATCTCGTCCGCGCTGATCGGCTCCTCGCACTCAGACGCCTCCGCAGACTCCTGATCGCCCAGCACGGCGCAGTTGATCTCGCGGAGGTTCTGAACGGCGCGCTCCGCCAGAGCTGTGTCCGAATACTGGAACGCGTAGTCTAGCGCTTCCCTGAGCGCGCGGGCGTCCTGCGCCACCTTTATGCCGATACTGGAGCCGAGGTTGGCGGGCTTAACTATCGCGGGGTAGCCAACAGCGCGCTCTATCTCCCCCACCGCCGCGTCCGCGTCCGCGAAATAATCCTTCACGAATACGCGGCAACAGTCGAGGACGGGTATGCCGTTGTCCCGGAACACGACCTTCTGGACGTACTTATCCATCCCCACCGCCGATGCCGTGACGTCCGGCCCGACGAACGGGACGCCGAGCGTCCGAAAAAAGCCTTGCAACGCGCCGTCCTCGACGTTCGTCCCGTGGACTATCGGGAACGCCACGTCGATTTCGGCGTGAAAGGAACTCCCTAACCGCCGTGCCGGATAATAGGACAGCGTAAAGCGGCCGGCGTCACGGACGCAGACGACCCTCTTGCTCCGCTTGACGAGCAACGGTATGTCCCTGTACTCCTCTATGCGAGCGACCCTCTCCCCGACGTACATGCTGCCGTCGCGGGCGCAGTACACCGGCGTCACGTCGTACTTCGACGCGTCAAAGGCGTTGATAGCCTGGATGGCCGAGATTATGGATACCTCGTGCTCCACGCTCCTCCCGCCGAAAAAGACCCCTACCCTGATGCCCATCGCCTATCCCCCCAGACCGAGCATTAACCATGGATGAAACTGCGGGTTCCGGCCGCAGACTCATTATATCGGCTTCACCTGGGACGGCAAGGGCTGACCGGGAAAACCCAGGGCGACAGCATTTACTTTTACGACTGTCAGTTTCATCAAGGAGATGCCCAGGCTTTTCGGCTCTCTTCGCGAACCGGACCGCGAAAATAATACGTCCCTGCCGCAAAAAGCAAATGCCCTCGCCCTGGGGGAAATCTGTCCCGCCGATTATTTGACCGCGTCGCCTGAGCGGGGCGCTTCGGTCTTTCTTACCTCCGGGATGACGATATTCGGATCCTTGGCCAGTATCCGCTCCTTTATATGCCTGAGCCTCCGCTCGTCCGGCGGATGCGAGTTGAAGCCAGACGGCTCTGTCTTGCCGCCGAAGAGCGCCAGGCGCTCCAGCGACGTGTACAGGCCTGTCGGATCCCTGCCCCCCTTGAACGCGAGGTCTACCGCGAAGTCGTCTGCCTCCACCTCCTGTTCCCTGCTGAAACCAGCGGTGGCAAGCTCGGCCGCGACACCGACAGCCGCTTTGCCAATCGTGTTGTCGCCTAAGGCCTTGCCCAAAAGAATGCTGGCTATCCCTACGCCGGCAGCGTTGCCGACCCTGCCGGAATAGTGCTTCAGGACAGCGTGGCCGGCTTCATGGGAGAGCACGCCGAAGATCTCCTCCTCCCTAGCCAGGATTTTCATCAACGCCCTGGTCACGGTCACAGATTTTCCGGCAGTGACCCACGCGTTTGGCGAATCGCTTTCCTCTATCGACAGCGGGAGCGGCTTAATCCCTGCAATACGGCAGACGTCTGCCCAGGCGTTTCTCACCTCCCTCTCCGAGACGCTCGCTGGCGCGGCGCCGCATGAAAGTGCCAGTGCCAGGAGCGAAAGGAACCCCGTCACGAGCGTTTTCCGAAAGCATCTGCGCATGTGGCTGTCACCTCGCTTTTCATAATGAGATCACCCGATGAGATTGTATTGTAAATACGAAAAAGATTCAACGCCAATTCTGACTACCTCAGGGCGGCAGCATTTCCTTTTGAACGGAAATTCGGATGCCGGTTCGCTGCGTCCGCTCGAAAAACCTGGGCATCTTGTGCCAGTATTGGCGCAAACCACAGAAGAAGGCGCGGGGGCTGGAAACGAGCGGATCTGGCGCCCTACGCGAGGAATGTCCTGAACGTTTCTGGCAGAGGCGAGACGACAGTGATGCCTCTGATATCCTGTGGGAGGCTAGGGTTGTCGGGAAGCCCCAGGGAATAGGCGTGGAGGAATATCCTGTTTTTCCCCCGCGTCTTGGGGAGATCGCGCTGCCCCGGGCCGTACTTCGAGTCCCCGGCTATAGGACAGCCTATAGCTGACATGTGCGCCCTCGCCTGATGCGGGCGGCCCGTGACCAGATCGAGCTCGACCAACGAGAATCCCTTGCCCGCGCCAGCGTCCAGCACCCTGTAGCGCGTGAGCGCGTCAAGACCCTCCCCCGCCGTCACCATGTTGGCCCGCTCGTCCTTGCGCAGCGGCATGTCTATCTCCCCCGCTGCGGGGTCAGGGCGTCCGCGGACGACGGCCCGGTACGTCTTTTTGACTAGATCCTCCGACATAAGACGCCAGAGCAGACGCAACGTCGGCGCGTCCAGCGCGATCATCATCACGCCGGACACGTTCCTGTCAAGCCGCCCCACGAGCGCCGGCCTGAAATCGTCTCGGCGCCAGCAGAGCTCATCCCACGCCCGCGTGACTACGGAATCCCCGCCGCGCCTGTCCGGCTGGCTCAGGAGGCCAGGGGGCTTGTCTACGAACCAGAGGGAGTCCGCCCTCAAGATCGTCCGGAGCTTACGGTCGCCAGAGAGCGCCTTCGCGTCTGGCGCGGCGATCCGCGCGCTTTGCTTGTACCTCCCGCGCTCTGCGGCCCAAGGCGTGGTCACGACGCACCCCGCGGCGAGCCTCGCCGCCCCGTCGCTTTTGGCCCCGTCTATCCGCACCTCTCCGTGCCGAATCGCCCTCATGATAGCCGACAGAGGCACGTCGGGATAAAGCCCGCGCAGCACCCTGTCCAGCCGACGGTCGGCCTGGTCTGCCGTTACAGTGAAGCAGTCCGGCCGTCGCCCCCTGCCGGGCCCTCCGACCTCACTCTCCTGTCGCTGTTTCATCCTGGCTGTCCGCCGATGTCCGCCAGAACCGCCTCTGCGCCGCGAAGTGAAAAGCGGAGATATTCTGCCCCGGCAGCAGATCCTTCACCGCGTCTTTCCAGCAGAACAGCTTGAAGTCGAGCTCGTCCGCCGCTGATACTATGAGCGCCTCCAGAGTGGCCGGCAGGACGGGCGAGCCGAACTCCTTCTGGCCGTGGTGACTCAGCAGGATGTGGCCTATCTCCAGCCTCAGCTTCTGTGACAGGTCGGCTTCACTGGCCAATTTATCGAAGGCGGCGTAACCGAGGGCGATATGATCCAGCACGGCCCCGGGCAGGGTAATTTCCGGGACGGGGGACATGGAGTACGAATATATCTTCCCCAGGTCGTGCAGGAGCGCCCCCGCCACGACGACGTCTATATCCAGCGTCGGGTAAATATCGGCGTATGTCTTTGCCATCGCCTTCGCTGAATCCGTCACCGCGAGGCTGTGCTCGAGGAGGCCGTGGGCGTAAGCGTGGTGGTTGGAGACTGCGGCGGGGGCGTCTCGGAAGGCGGATCCTGTCTCCCCCGCGAAGACAGACTTTAAAAAATCGCGGATCTCCGGCCGGCAGGACTCGATCATCGAATCAAGCCTCTCGGCGAGCACTGGGAGGGGTATCTCAGAGTTGGCTATGTACTGCGTGGGGGGATACTTTTCCTGGTTCAGCAACGTTATGGCGTTGAAGTTGTACTGCGTCTGCCCCCTGAAATCGGCAACCTTCCCTGAGACGCCCACGACCTTGCCCTTGAGGCCGTTTATGCCGGCTTCCGAGAGCATGTCTGCCTTGGATTCGAGGTCGGGCGTGGACCTGTCCCACCACCCAGCGTCTGACCAGATCTTGGCGTTCAGGTTCCCGTGCCGGTCGGATACCGTCATTTCCCAGTAAGGGCGCCCGTTTTTATCCGTCTTCTTTACAAGGGCGTTGACTACGAAGATGCCCTTAAAAACCTCGGCAACCCCTAGCATCTTGACATCCGAGGTATTCGTCATCTTAAGAGGAGCGGGCGCGGTCGGCATGTTTTAATTCATATCCTTTCAGACAATGATGGCCCAGCGGAGCATAAGCGTGCGTCATGCCCAATACGAAGCGTTGGCGCCCTCCGCACCAACTCGTAAATACGCTGGTCGATACGGAATTAGAATAAGGCATGAACTATGGATTGGACAGCTCTCAATCATCGAAGTCCCCCGCAGTCTCCTTTGACCGGTTCGGCGCCTGTTCCGGCCCGTACTTTACCCTCGGGCTCCTTATGACGCGTTCGGGCGAGGCGTTGTGGTCTGGCCTGCGCAGCGCGACCTCCAGCACCCTCTCAGAGACCCCCTCTGTGCCGAATGCCTTGATGAACCTCCTGCCCCAGTCCGCGATCTCGTCCACGATGCGCCCGACGATGTGATCCGGCTCGGCCAGTATCCTCTCGTGGAACGGGAGGTTCAGCTTCTTGTAGTCGCCGCTCTTACGGCTGTAGCCCTTCCCGTCCGCGTCCGCGACTATCTCCTGCCAAAGCCCGTCCGATATGCCGCGGTCGCTCTCTTTTACGTAAGACCCGCCCTCCGTCACTGCGTTGCCGGTATCCGGGTCCATCTTTATGCCGAAGACGACGTTCTGGAAGAGCGTCGCGACGTTGCCCTTGTTTATGCCATATCTGGAAAACGCGGAGACCTTGTCGAACGGCGTCCCCGATATCCCGTGCTGCGCGATGGAGACGCCGTAAGGCGCTATGGCGTCGGCTATCTCCTTCGTCCTCGCCAGGTCTATGCCCTCGCTCACCCCTGCCGCTGCGTCATAGGTCCCGTGCAGGCTGCCGTTGGAGATGGCGAGGTAGTCCGGGAATACCCCCCACGAGTTCAGCCCGCCGATGAAGTAAAGCGCCTCCTCGACGGTGGTGAGCTCGCCGGCGCCCTTTATCTCGCCCACCTCCACCTCCAGGCCCAGCGACGACGGGAGCCACGTGCCGAGGTCGCGCGTGGCGGCGAGGTTCGCGTAGTCGTCGAGGTGGGACGCGTCTATGGCCACGGAGGTAAATCCGTTGGCCAGTATGCGCGTCAGGTGTCTCGTACCCTTGCGGAGGTCGTCCGCGCCCTTTATGGCGTAGTGGTCGACGTGGAGCGCGAAAACCACGCCGTGGCCCAGCTCTGCCGAGTACTTCATGGCATAGTCAGGGATGTTGTCATACGTGGCGCCGCAGTAGGAGTCCTCGGACTTCGCAAGCTCGATCAGGACGGGCGAGTTCAGCTCCTTCGCCGCCTTCAAAAGCCCCTTTATGACCAGCGCGTTCCTCGCGTTCCCGGCCAAGACTATCGCGCCAGCCTCCTTTACCGCCGACGCTATGTCCCGTCCGCTCACGAGGCACAGCGGCTCATTCTCGTAGAGCGCCTGAACGTTGAGGGGACGCCTGTCCAGCATCGCCTTGTAACCCTTGCTTCCAATATCCATTTTCATAAACCCCCTTAATTTTTAACTTCATGACCCTGATTTCAAAAATAATATACGCAAATCACGCCAATGTCATGGCTTCCTCTCTTCCCGAGAGGACGGTCACCGCAAAACGCGCCATCGACCTCAGATCGTCCTCGCCGGGATATACCGCTTTCTCACCGGGGATCCAGCCAATGCGCTCCATGACGAGTTCGATGAACTGCGCGTTCAGAGCGCATACCCCTGTCAGGATCACCGCGTCCACCTTGCCTTGGAGCACGGTGGCCTGCGCCGATATCTCCTGAGCCGTCTGATACGCCAAGTTCCTGGCCACGATGCCGGCGAACGCGTCCCCTCCATCGTAGCGCTCCATCACATCGTTGAGGTCATCGCTCCCCGTATAGCTCTCCAGCCCGCCGCGGACGCTGACGTTATTTGCGAGGTCGCCGATGGACCACAGGCCGCTGTAGGCCATGGACACCAGCCGGGCGGCGGGGATCGAGCCGCTCTTAGACAGCGAAAAAGGCCCCCGCTCGTTTGAGTCGGAGAGATCTAGCACCCTCCCTCCTCTGCACGAGCAAATCAAAAAGTTCTCCCCCAGGTCAGCGACGATCACGGAGGCGCCTGAGACGGGCAGTCCGGCCTCCCCGGCGAACCTGTGGAGCGCGGACTGTATGTTGAGCGTTTCGACCACGCTGCCGAACGACAGCTCCGGCAGGCCCGTCACCGTCGAAAACGGCTCAAGCTCGTCGCTCGAAATATAGGACGCCACGGCGAGCGACAGGGCGTTTCTCGGGCGGGCTAACGCCGCTGCCAAGATAGGCCCCAGGTCTAGCGGGCACTCGTGAGACGTGATTCTATTTGCCCTTTCGATGAAAGCCTGGCTGACGGAGTAAACTCCGCCCCGCAGATTCAAGGACGGGCAGACCGGCGTGATGACCGCGTCGATCCGGCCGTCACTCATTTGCGCTTTCATCGCCGCCAGGGATTCTTCTATAGCCCTCAGCCTGTGTCCCCACTGCCCGGAGATGGTCTTGAAGCCAGACAGCTCGCCCCTGTCATGCCGTATCTCACGGCGAGCCGTCTCGGCGCCGTCCGTGAAAAACCCTATGCGCGTCGTAACATCCTCTGGATATAGCACAAGCACGCCGAATGGCATATCGTCTCCCCCCCGTCTTGCAGACCCGTCGTCTCACCGATTCTATCACCTTTTTCGATTGTCGAAACTGCAAACAATGTTGTATACTCTAAAAATCTTAGATTAAGGGGTTGCGGAACGGTGTCTATTTGTTATCTCGATGGCTCGTATCGTCCGACTGAAAAGTGCGCCCTGCCCGTGACGGATCTCGCCATAGCGCGGGGAGTCGGGGTTTTCGACAGCTTGAGGGGCTTCGACGGGAAGCCTTTTGCCATGGAAGAACACATGAGGCGCCTTGAGGAAAGCGCGCTGCGCATCGGCATAGCCGTCGGCGACACCGTTGACAGGATCAGGCAGGTAATAACCGACGGCCTCAAAAGGCGCGACTGCCCCGGCGGCGGCACTTGCCTCGTCAAGTCGTTCATAACCGGAGGGGACACGAACGACCTCGGCATGTTCCCCAACCCGAGGCATTTCGTTATTTTCTGCAGGGTGGAACTGCCGGCCGACGAGAAATACCGCAACGGGATCGCGCTCATGCCGACCTCGGAGTCAAGGCACTGCCCCACGGTAAAGAGCATCAACTACCTGACCGGAATCATGCAGTGCGCAGGGCAAGCGGACGTCTGGGAGTGCCTTTACTGCCCTGGCGGCGAGATTCTGGAGACGCTGGCCTCGTCCTTTTTCGCCCACATCGGCGGGACGATCTTCACAGCGCCGCTGGGCACCGTGCTCGGCGGCGTCACCAGGAGCTTCATCATCGACCTCGCCCGCACTTACGGCTACAAGGTCACGGAACAGGCGCCCAGGCTGTCCGACCTGCCGGACGCGGACGAAGCGTTCATCACCGGGACCGTGAAGGATGTGCTGCCGGTGGTGCGGGTAGGCGACACAGTGATAGGCAATGGCAAGCCCGGCCCCGTTTCCGCCCGCCTCCTCCGCCTTTTCAGGGAGTACCGCGACCGTAGGCTGAAGGCGGTCGACAAAAAGCAGGAAGAGGGCCTCCTGCCGCCCTCTTCCTGAGATTCTCATATGGTCGGGATGAGAGGATTCGAACCTCCGACCACCTGCACCCCATGCAGGTGCGCTAGCCAGGCTGCGCTACATCCCGAAAACACAGGTATTGTAGCGTCCTTTCCGCCATTGGTCAACAACGCAACGCGGGCCTTTTCAATAAAAAATATTCAATAAAAAAATTTGACTGTTACGGGAAATTAGTCTAGAATCTTGCCCTTGAAAGGGGGGATGTGGGCCTTGCGATTGAATTTGAACATAGAAGCGTGTATCGGCTGCGGAGTCTGCAGCCAGGTCTGCCCGGATGTATTCACCCTCGACGAGGAAGCAGGCAAAGCCCGGATATCAAACGCCGCCGGAGCGGACAGGAAAGAAAGCCTCGTCTTGGAAGCCATGGAAATCTGTCCCATAGGTTGCATAAACCAATAGTTCCGTAGTATAATTCCTTCTCGCGGGCCCATAGCTCAATTGGTCAGAGCCACCGGCTCATAACCGGAAGGTTCCAGGTTCGATTCCTGGTGGGCCCACCAAAACATCATATCACGAGATATCATTAAGTGAACAGGACATGACAAATCTTGAAACTGGCAGGAAAAAACTTACGCCAGAGTTGGCCACGCTAATGGAAAAAGTTCACGGCATAAACCGCCGCCATCAGGGATCTTGGTAACAGAAGAAAAACGGGAGATAAAACGATAAAAATTATGTGCAACTGTCCCCGGAAGGGCGCGTAAGAGAGGGGCTGGGAGCGGTGAAATACTTTGTCCTGATACATGACGACGGGCGGGGCGGCTATTGGGGGGAATGCCCTGAATTGCCGGGATGCTTTAGCCAGGGCGATACGCCCGACACGCTCATGGCCAACATGAAAGAGGCGATAGAGCTTTACCTCGACGGCGAGGGAGGCCCTGCCGAGTCCATCCGCATCAGCGAGGTCAGGGAGCTTACGGTGTCGTGAGCCCCCGGGCGGGCACGTTTAAGACACGCTAGGTCATGGACGCGCTGATGGCGCGCGGATACGTGAGAGTCAGCCAGAACGGCTCGCACGTAAAATTTCACAAAGGCACCTCCGTGATAATAGAGAAGAGGCGAATATGTCAAACCTGTATGTAACTGTCACCGAACCACATTTTGTGCCTCTTCCAAGATACCCTTATGCCTAGCTTTTCTGCCTCCGCAATAGCGTCGAGATAATCCCCTACTGTTTTCCAGCCAGCCTTCACTGCCATCGCGATATCCTCAAGATACGATACCGCTAGCTTGTCCTCGAACCGCCAGTCTGGAAGGGACCAGCCGTGCTCGTCCTCTATGCGCTTGCGTTCTGCCAGCAGGTCGTCCAATGTCATATCACGGTTAATATATCTTCTCATCTGTGGCAACAGCGAAAAAATCACGAAAAATTCCCAGATTCGCGATAGATCCATTTCCGGGCACTCCTCCCTCAATAGATTATCCAGCTTCGCGGCAGACGCTTCCCTCATGGCCGCGTTCGTATCATACGCGGTCCCGCTCATCGCGTGAATCCTGTACTGGAAAAGCGGCTCGTCTATTATGCACATCTTAAAAGGGCCGAAAAGATCGCACTCCACCCACAAATATATGTCGCTGCACGGCCCTATCTCCTTTTTGTGCCTCAGGTTGGTATTTTGCCTCATGGCCTCGGCGCGGAAAAGAACGCAGGATGGGATCAGCGGGTTATACCCGACGCGGCACAGTTCCGCGACAAATTCTTTTTTGCCGTAAAAAGAGGGCGTGACTGCCGAGGGGCGGGGTGGGATTTTAGTCGCTCCAGCGCTCAACAGCGGCTTGCACCCGACAATCCCGACATCCGGGTATTTGTCGAGGACAGCGGCCTCCTCCTCTATCATCCACGGAAACATAATGTCATCGTCGTGAAAAACGATAAAATATTCGGACTCGTTGTGGTCAAAAGCAAAATTGAAGTTATCTTCTCCTGATATGCTTCTTTCGTGCCTGATATAGCCAATTCTTTTGTCGCCAAACGACGCGGCCGCATCGAAAATGGATTCGCCCATCGACGCGTTATCAAGAACGATAATTTTAAAATCGCCATACGTCTGATCCAAGGCGCTTTGAATCGCTTCTTTCAGCAATCCTGCCCTCTCATGGTTATGCGCGGTTATATATATCGTAACCTTTGTAATTTTCCGCACCCTCTTTACATAAATTCTCGAACAGCTCAGGCGCGATCATACCATATCACCGGACACGTTGCCACACTCGCGGCAACCACAGGGCGTATTGCCTGATTGGCATAGCGGCGCTATAATCGCGGCGTGTTAAATCGCTGATCCCCGTAGGTAAATCTTGCGGCCGCCCGCGATCAAGTCAGGGTACGTGGTTTTGTCAAAGCGCTTCCAAGGAGTGATCCAATTTTATGATAAGCGTC
>JAIRNC010000102.1 GCA_031258255.1 Synergistaceae bacterium | reverse complement strand
GCCCGGCGCGACAATCGACCCGTTCACCGGCGAGATAAGGCCGTCCGGCACGACGGATGAGGGTTCGAGCGGCGGGTGCGACGCGGGCCTGGGCATATTCGCCCTTTTCGCCCTGGGTTTATCGCCGCTGGCAAGCGTCAGGAGGAAGAGGATAGCAGCCCCTCCGAAAGACTGAAGGGAAAGGCCGATTTATCGTCAGGGGCCTAAAGGGTGAAGATTTAACCCCTTGCAGCGCCGTAAGCGGCAAATAGTCGGTCACCTTCACAGCTAAGACAGGAAGCTGTAGACTGCCTCCGACGTAAGATTCGTAGAGACCATGCCGGGCGCACTGGGGAAGGCCCATCCGCGTCAGGGGCGCGGATGGGCCTCAGTTAAAGGAGGATGCTTTTATCTACAGCGGCCGCTCATTGCTGCTCTCTTTGTGCGGCGCCCTCAGCGCGAGCGCCTGCGAATGGCCATCGCCGCGCCAAGGAGCGCCGCCAGGCCCGCGCCTTTTGCGTGTCACTGTTTCCATTTTACTGCCTCCCTCTAAATTCGCCGCCGTCGCGGAGGCTTATTTTTTTATTTTTTGACCTTCCGACCCGTGTCAAGGCAGCCATGCCGGTCAACGCCAGCAAACAGCCAGCGCCTGTGGCCGCCGCGTCGCACCCGCCGCCGCCGCCGCTCACGTACTGTATCAGCTCCTCCGGTTCCTGCAGGATGATTTGGGCCGCGATGTTAGCCGGCGAGACAGGGGGTTCGAATATCTGCGTGTAGGTTCGCGATTCCTCGTCCAGCCAGACGCAGCTCACCGAGTTCAGGGTTATGCCGTCGAGCGCCGCTCTGTCCGACGCCGTGCCACGCAATTCGAAACGGCGTTCGCCGTCCCCTGCCGTCAAAGGGGCGACCGATATACCCGAAAGGCCCGCCTGATCCACAAAGACCAGATCGGGAAAGGGCCTGGCGCTCATGTCGCTCGAAAGGGGCGCGCTGATCAGCGTCCAGTATGTACCGTCCTTGTTCCGGATCCCAAGGAGAGTCCAACCCGTCATTCCCGGGTCGTGTGGGTCATAGGCGAACAAATCCGGCGAAGCGATCTGGAGCCGCGGCTCTTCCCGGACGTATATCCTGTGCGTTACGCGGTACGTCGACCCGCTCCGATATGTCACCGTAAAATCCACGTATCCGCCCTTTTCGTTGGAGACAGCCGTGTAGTCGCGAGGCGTCATATTCGGAACATCGCACGACGCGCCGGCAGACAGGGCATACTTCAGCGCCATCGCGGTCCGATCCGTTCCGTACGGCACGATGACGAGGTATTCGACATCGCAGCCCGCCGCCGGCGCTCCCGTCTGACGTACCGGCACCCACGAGGGAGACTCCGGGTCAGGGCTCTCATAGAGGATCGTGTCGCTCAGATCCGTGACGACATCGGGGTTGAGCGTGGGGACAGGATTGGAGGTGGAAGGATTGGAGTTGGAGGGGGCAGGATTGGAGATGGTGAGTGTGAAGGGTTGCGTAACGGAAACAAACGCATCCAATTCCAGTAACGCCACAACCTCGAATCCGTACACTCCAGCAACAAGTCCCGCCGGGACTCTCAACAAGCCGTTTTCATTATCATCAAACTCTATGCCTTGAGGAATGTCATCGCCAAGCAGATAGTAGACGATCGAAATAGCGCTGCCGTTGTCATGCTCGGCCTCAAACTGAAACACCCCACCTGTGTTTTTCATGAATCCGGCGCCGGGAACCGACTTGAAAACCGGCAGATCATACATATTCGCTGCGTTTGCCTCTGCCTGAATCGAGGTTAGTGTGTCTCCGTAGGCACCCAGCGCGCCGTTCGGCACAATGATGTATAAAAGATTGGCGCAGGAAGAAAACGCACCGTCGCCAATATTATCTGGCGGCTCAGAGTCCTCGAAAGTGAGTTTTGAGAGATTTGAACAGCCATCAAACGCATTATCCCCTATATCGCTTACACTTGTCCCAATGACAACCGAGACAATGTCCTCTGCCGCGATACTACCATCTGTCCGCCAATTGGTGGTTCCGTCGTCCTCTGAGACGGTGAGTATGCCATTGTCCGGATCAAACGAATAGCCTGCGCCCACGACGGGGTCAGCCCAGGCTGTCATGGGCGCCGTCGCTGTAAACATTCCGGTCATAAGCGCGGCGGCAAACAGCGTTACCGTGAGAACGCGCGAAAGCCCTCTCCGGTTCGAACGCTTCGCTGGTCCGGATGCTTCGGGACACCTGAAAACAGAAAATTCCATTTCTCGCTCCCCTTTCTGTCCTCCATTTTCACGCCGCGTATTCATACCGATTCGCAATCAGGGGCCTAAAGTTAAAAGATTATAGTCACCGTGCCTATGCGTCATGAGACGTACCATTAACGCCCGATTGAAAGCGAATTGGTATCAGGTACAAAAAACCGTGATCTCGGCAAAAAATAGCACGATTTGGTCTTTTTTGTAATTAACCTAAGGTTAGCGACTGGGTCAATCGGATTTCTAAGGAAGTCCGCGTCGGGCGGGGCTGCCCTACCTAAAATATTTTCGTCTGACGAGAGTCAGCGCGGCAGCGCATACGGACTGTTCCTCCATACGATTGTCGCGTAGCTCGTGCAGGGCAGGTCGGGACGGCCCGCGATAGCGCTGGAGTTTGTGCGTTCCAGTAGCGTCCCGTCCGTAAAGCCCAGGCTCTTCAGCGTCTCGAGAAACAGCCACGACGCCCGGCTCGCGTCGATGTAGCAACCGGGGAGGTTTTTTACGTCAAAATTCAGGATGGCCCCGATGCTTTTCTCGTCCTCGCGCTCCGCCTCGTCCGGCATTTTCCCGTGAGAAAAGTCCATGCTCAGAATCATGACCGTCTTTTCGCGGCGCATCAGGCCAGACAGGACGGAGACGAGGGGCGCTAGGGCGCGCGGGTCGCGGTCGTTGCGGATCATCATGGACAATACCTTCGCCCTTGGAAACCACCGGCTTATGAAGGCTATGTGCAACCCTATCGAGTGCTCCGTCCGAAAGGGCAGGCTCCGCGCTTCCACGCCCCGCGTCCTTTTCAGAATTTCCACGGCTTCGTCGTCGTTTTCCACGACGACGCCCCCGATCCTCCATGAGGAGGGAGATATCGCCGCCATCCCCCCGCCGGCCCGAAAGTGATCCGGGCCGATCAGAATCACGCGCTCCACGTCGGGCAGGGCATTGTAGAAGCGCGCTATCATCTCCGACGCGAGCCCGTGATGGGACACGATCCCGGCCCGTACGGAGTCCTCTCCAAATACTTCTCCCGTTTCGCCCGCCACGCCGCAGAACGGGACGATGCTTGACGGCGCGATGCCTCCCGTGAACGGCGTCAGAAAATCCGTCCCATCCGTTTCCGCAGACGACGTCCCTGCGGCCGCGACGCACAGCAGAAGCACGGCGATCAGCAGGCGGCTAGCGCGGCGCGCGTTCACGCTAACGCACGAACAACCCTTCTGTCCACTTTGGGGCCAGCTCCTCGAGTTCCTCCTGCCGGGCCTCGTCGTAAACCAGCTTCTTCCATTCCTCGTCCGTCATGCGCCCGTCACCGAGCGCCCGCTCGAACTCGTAGTATGAATACGTGTATCCGACGGTCACGCGGGGGCCGCCCCCTTTGTCGTCGACGAACACAAAGAGACGGCGCGGCGTCCCCGTAGCCACGTGCAGCACTCGGCCCGCCAGCGCGTCCGTCGCGACGTCGGACGCCAGCGCCATTTTCAACAGATCGCCTTCGTCCGGATAGAGGGACATGCTGTCGAGCAGGAGATTGGAGTTCAGATATTTCGTGACGTCGGCGATCGCCCGGTAGTTTTCTCTGCTCAAGGGTTCCTCCTTCAGCTCTTTTTCCGCGATGTCCCGGAAAACTCGCGCCACTGTGCGCAACGCTTCCGCTTTGGCCTTGACGTCGAT
>JAIRNC010000072.1 GCA_031258255.1 Synergistaceae bacterium | reverse complement strand
CTTGGTATTTCTGGCGGTCCCAACGAGGTTCGAACTCGTGTCGCCGCCTTGAAAGGGCGGTGTCCTAGACCGCTGGACGATGGGACCGCGCGAGATTGGTTGTCACGGTGGTGAGCCGTCCGGGGCTCGAACCCGGGACACCCGGATTAAAAATCCGGTGCTCTGCCAACTGAGCTAACGGCTCACACCACAGAGACGTATTTTAAGCGAAACATGGCATAAGTCAATAGCATTTTACGTACATAGCATTTTACGTACATGGCACTTTACGTACACAGCGATTCACGCGCTTGGGTTCCATCTGCCCTGAGTCCGACTGCCTCAGTGTGGGCGCCAAACGATGAACGCGATTTTGTGATAACGCGCTGTATTTTAATTTTGGATTTGAAAATTCCATACATGGCTATACAGCGGCAGGGTTCCGGAAATCCCAGAACCCTGCCTTTTACGTAACAGACGAGTTGATTTGAAATTAGAATTATTTAGGCCCGAAGAGCGAGAGCAGGATCCCTGCCGCGACGGCCGACCCGATTACGCCGGCCACGTTGGGCCCCATCGCGTGCATCAGGAGGAAGTTCGACCTGTTGGCCCTCTGCCCCTCGACCTGGGACACTCTTGCTGCCATCGGCACTGCCGAGACGCCGGCCGATCCGATCAGCGGGTTTATCTTCCATCCGGAGAGACGGCACATGACCTTGCCTATGAGAATACCGCCGACCGTGCTGAAAGAGAACGCCGTGAGGCCCAGGACTATGATGCCCAGCGTACGCCACTGGAGGAAGAGGCTGCCCTGCGCCGTAGCCCCGACGGTCGTGCCGAGGAATATCGTCACTATATTTATCAGCGCGTTCTGCGCCGTGTCGGATAGGCGCTCCACCACGCCGGACTCCCGGAAGAGGTTGCCCAGCATGAGCATCCCGATCAGGGGCGCCACGGACGGGAGCAGCAGGATGCATAGCAGCGCCACGATGACTGGGAAGCATACCTTCTCCGTCTTAGACACCTTGCGCAGCGCCTCCATCTTTATCTCGCGCTCCCTTTTCGTCGTGAGCAGCCTCATTATCGGGGGCTGTATGAGCGGGATGAGCGCCATGTACGAGTAGGCGGCTATCGCTATGGGCGCCAGGAGGTGAGGAGCGAGACGGGTCGTCAGATAGATGGCGGTCGGGCCGTCCGCGCCGCCGATGATGCCGATAGAGCCAGCCTCCTGGGCATTGAAGCCCAAGGCAACGGCTACTATGAACGCGATGGATATCCCGAGCTGCGCGCCCGCGCCCATGACGAGGCTGCTGGGGCGGGAGATGAGCGGCTCGAAGTCCGTCATGGCGCCTATGCCCATGAATATAAGAGACGGGTATACGCCCAGTTTTACGCCCTGGTACATGTAGTACAGGAGACCGCCCACGTGAGTTGGGGAGTCCTCCGCGCTCACCATCAGGCCGCCCATGGGCAGGTTCGCCAGGAACATGCCGAACGCTATGGGCAGGAGGAGCAGCGGCTCGAATTTCTTTGCGATTGCAAGGTAAAGCAGTACAAAGCTCACTACGATCATTACTAGCTGCTGCCAGGTCATCGCGACGAAGCCGGACTCAAGGAGCAGCTTTATGAAAGCCTCAACGAAGAACATCCCTCAACCAACCCTTTCATAATTCATGAAGCCTTGCCGGAATTACCGCCAGGCCCGTTTTCTCCCGTTACGGCCATTATCACCTTGTTGGAGACTACTATCATCCCCCACAGGGAGAACAACACGACATACACTACGAGATTACAGAAAATGGCAAATGGTATGCTTTGTAACACATTCAACTCCGTCATCGATTTCACCTCGCTTGTGTTTTAAATTGATTGACTATTTCGACAAAAAAAGTGGAGAATCCCCTCGGAATTTCCCCACGCTGAACGCAAAAAAACATATATGTTATAAAATTCTTTAAATGACTGCCAATTCCTCATTAGAAAATCATATCAGGAATGCAGATCATGTCAACCGTGCAAACGGCTGAAATGATGGAACGATTTTTATTTTTATTCGCGTGGAGAGCTGAAAAGCCTGGCATCCCCTCAAAACGACACCTCAAAACACCTCAAAACGACCGGACGATCATAAGCTTGACAGTCATAAATAATGACATGGGTGTGATAAAATGGCGGCGTGGCAGACGCTGAATTACTGTCAGACGTATAAATTATAAAAATTTAAACTGATCGCCCGTAACGTAAGACGAACAAAAAAGGAAGGTGGCTTTATTGTTTTTCAGAAACCTCCCCCCAGGCAGTACGCTAGCCAAGCTCAAGAGGGCAGTCACGCTTTCGCCACCCGCGAGGCACGAGATGGTCGCGCTCATGAAGGAAGTCGCGTCCGACATAGTGGACGAGGCAGAAAGCCTTTCCCTCGGGGGGGATCTCTGGGAGACGTTTCTGGCGCTGCGCCTGGCTCAGGATGACAACGTGCTGGGCCGTGCCGCTGAGTTCAATTCGGCCCCGACTGGCTCCGTGGTCACGGTCGCCCTCCCGGAGCTCTGGTCGCTGCAAAAGATCGTGGCGGCCGCGCGATCCATAGTGGACAGTTCAGCAGAGCTGGACGGGCTGCGGGTCCTCAAGGAATACGAGACGTCGCGGCGCGCGAAGACGCAGCCCACACCGGCCCTCGAATCCGTCTCCCGTCTGGCGGTGGCGTTCAGGGACGCGCAGTCCGCTGACGAGATGATGTCCGCGCTCCTCGGGTTCTACGCGTCGCGCGGCGCCGGCATATTCTCGCTGCACAGGGCTTTTTTGTGGTCACGGGAGTCCGGCCTGCTGCCGGTAAAAGACCCTGACCCGCAGACGTTTTCCTCCCTTCTGGGCTACAGGGACCAGAAGGAGGAGCTTTTGGCCAACACCAGGCTGTTTTTGAGCGGGCAGGCGGCCAACAACGTCCTCCTGTACGGCGACAGCGGCACGGGGAAGTCGTCCTCCGTGAAGGCGCTCTTGAACGAGCCTGATTTCATAGCGGCTGGGTTGCGCATGATAGAGGTAAACAAGGAGCAGATATCTGAAATACCGGGCATCATGAGGCTCATAGGCTCGCGCGGATACAGGTTCGTGCTCTTTTTGGACGATCTCTCCTTCGAGGACTACGAGGTGGAGTACAAGCATCTAAAGGCGCTGATTGAGGGCGGGATCGAGCGGAAGCCGGACAACGTCGTCATCTACGCCACCTCGAACCGCAGGAACATCGTGCGCGAGGTCTGGAAGGACCGCAGGATCTCAAGCGACGATGTCCACGGCTGGGACACGATGCAGGAGAAGCTGTCGTTGTCCGACAGGTTCGGGATAACTATATGGTACAGCTCGCTGGACAAGGAAAAATATCTGGAGATAGCCAGTTTCTACGTGGAGAAATACGGGATCGAGATCCCCCAGGACGAGATGGAGCGTCTCGCCATGCGCTGGGAGATAGGCCGCGGGGGCTTCTCGGGGAGGACAGCGCGGCAGTTCGCCCAGCACCTGTTGATAGGGAGAAAAAACTGAACATAAAACGAGAAAAACGTAAAATTGTAATTTTATATGGTAAAATTTATGTTACGAGGACATAGTCATGTAATTAAATTTGGTACGCCAGATGAGGGGGAATGCGATGAGGCGTAGGGTGAGTTTTTGTCGTTGATCCGGTTTTATGCTTAACATTAAAAAGAGGAGGCTGGAAAAAATGAACAAGAAAATCATAGGAGTGATCGCGGTTGTCGTCATCGCTGCGGCCCTTTGGGTGGTAAACGGCCAGAGGAGCGCTACCACGACCACTGAGACTACGGAGACAGCGACGACTGAGACCGCCGCGGAGACTACGACCGATGCCGCGTCTGAGGCGCAAGGCGAAAGCGCGCCAGAGGGCAGCGTAGCCGAGGGCTATGAGAACGTCCTGCGGCTTGCGACGTGGGACGAACCGAACCATAACGACCCGCAGAAGACCACGGAGTATTATTCGATAAACTTCCAGGTATTCGACCGCCTCGTGGAGGCAGTGACGGTCGGCGAGGCTCGGTCAGAACTGGTCCCGGGCCTTGCTGAGAGCTGGGAGGTTTCAGATGACGCGCTGACCTATACCTTCAACCTCCGCCGCGGCGTCAAGTTCCACAACGGCGCCGAGTTCACGGCAAAAGACGTGAAGTACACGTTCGAGCGGATGCTGTGGCCGGAAACTGAGGCGAAGAACCAGGACTTCATCGACCCGATACAGGGTTCCAAAGAGGTCATGGACGGCACTACGAAGGAACTCTCCGGGGTGGAGATCGTGGACGACTACACGATAAAGGTGACGCTCAAGGAACCGTTCGCCCCGTTCATAGCGTCTCTCGCCACGCCGTCGGTCGGCATACTCAACATGGAAGCTACCGAGGCAGCGGGTACGGATTTCGGCCTCGTGCCGGAAAAGACCATGGGCACCGGCGCCTATATATTTGAAAAGTGGGTGCTGCGCGACGAACTCAAGGTACGCCGCAACGACAATTACTGGCGCGGCGCGCCTGAATTGGACGGGATCTCATGGAAAGTTGTCCAGGACGCGGACACGATGCGGCTGATGTTCGAGTCCGGCGAGATCGACGTATTCGATACTGCCGTGGCTGTGAGCCAAATACCGTACTTCACGAACAACCCCAAGTACGCTGATAACCTCGTAATTGGCGACATAGCGGATACGAATTACTTCTCATTCAATCAGAAGATCAAGCCGTTCGACGACGTGCGAGTGCGCAAGGCACTGCAGATGGCGGTCGACCGCCAGGGATTCCTCGACGCTTTTTACGATGGCAGGGGAACCCCGTCGCATGGTATCATCGCGCGGGGCATTATAGGGCATAATCCTGACCTGCCGGAGATACCCTACGACACCGAGGCCGCAAAGGCCCTCTTAGCCGAGGCCGGATATCCCGACGGGTTCGAGATGACCGTCACGCAAATAGCCAACCAGGCAGACACGCTCGCCAAGAACGAGCTGTTCCAGGCTATGATGGCTGAGATCGGTGTCAAGGTCACGATCGACCAGATGGACTCCGCCGCATGGTACGCGGTGAGAGCGGACGGCGATCTCCCCACCTATACCACGTATTGGGCCGCCGATTACAACGACCCCGATAATTTCATCTATACGTTCTTCGCCCCTGGAAACACGGTGCGGCGTTCTTTCAACTTCGACAACGAGGAACTTTCCAGGCGCGTAGCGGCCGCCCGCGCGATGACCGACCCGGAGGCCCGCATCAAAGAGTACCAGGATCTCGAAAAGGCCATCATACAGGACGAGGCCGCGTGGATACCCCTGTTCCAGAGACAGCACATCTTTGTCACGAGCGACAGGGTCGAGGGCTTCAAGGTGTCCTGGAACGGCTGGAGCGACGGCTGGTACTACTACGACGGGCTTCGCATCAAGCACTGAC
>JAIRNC010000001.1 GCA_031258255.1 Synergistaceae bacterium | reverse complement strand
AGTTAGCCTCCTAACCCGAACCTTCCGCTATATTATGTTGTCAAGCTGCAGTTATTGCTGTGGTTTCTTGTGCTATGCCTTTCTAACACCCGTCACGGGTTCAGTGGTGTTTCAAACTTACCGCCCAGGCTAAGTCACTTCCTGTTTCTGTTCAACCCACCCGTCCTCTGATACAATTGTTGTGTGAAGGGGTGTAAGACAGTGGGCAGGAAAAAAATATTGATTATCGACGATGAAGCGAAGATCGTGGAAATGGTCAAGGCATATCTGGAAGCGGAGGGATACGCGGTCTGTACCGCCGAAAACGGCGTCGAGGCTCTGGCGCGTAATCGCGAGTATGCGCCCGACCTGATCATTCTCGATCTCATGCTTCCCGATATTGCCGGCGAACAGGTTTGCGCGCTCATTCGCGCGGAATCTTCCGTTCCTATTATCATGCTGACGGCCAAATCCTGGGAGGAAAGTTTCATAAACGGGTTAAAGATTGGGGCTGACGATTATGTGACAAAACCGTTCAGCCCTAAGATGCTCGTGGCCAAGGTGGGCGCGTTGCTGCGCAGAATCGGCGGCGTTCCCGCAAAGAACGAAGAGGCCATCGAATACGACGGCATAGCGCTCAACAACATTGCGCACACGGTCAAAAAAGATGGGCTTCCTATTGATTTAACGCCAAACGAATACAGCATCCTTCGTGTGATGATGCGGGCTCCGGGTAAACTATTCACTCGAAAGGAGCTGATTTTCAATGTATTTGGGGGAAATTACGCCAGCGATGAACGTATGATAGACGGTTATATCAAACAACTTCGGCAAAAACTGGAAGATGACCCTAAACGCCCGGCCCTCATCATGACTGTCCACGGATTGGGCTACAAGTTTGGAGGTGAAAAAGGGTGAACGTCCCGCTGAAAATTAAATTGGCGGCATGTTTCGCGCTGGTATCGGCTTGCGTGATCGCGTTCATTTTCGTTTTTGCGCGTTTTTCTCTGGACACAAGCTTTCAGCGGTATTTGATCAACCGGCAGGACTCAAGAATTTCCGATGTCAAGCACGCCCTTGAGCAATCCAATGTCGCTGCGGGCGGTTGGGATAATTCATCCGTCGAATCCATCGGGATAAGCGCGCTCGAACAAGGCCTGATTCTCATTTTACGGGACGCGGACGGCAATACGATTTGGGATGCCACAAACCATAACAGCGGCATGTGCAGCGCCATGATCGAACACATGGCGGAAAACATGAGCCGGCAATATCCCGCAATCACGGGCGGCTACGCGACGCAATTTCTGCCGCTATATGCAGAAAGCGGCGAGTCGGCGGAATTGGAGGTGGGCTATTATGGCCCCTTCTATTTGACGAGCGATGAAACCCTCTTCATAGGCGCGGTCAACCGCGCTCTCCTGCTGGGATCTCTGGTGGCGCTGCTGTTGTCGCTGACGGCGGGTACGTGGCTTGCAAACCGCATTGCGGCCCCCCTTGCGGAGGTCGTGCGGGTTTCTAAAAAGATTGCCGATGGAGACTACCGCGCGCGCGGTGACGCGAAAGATTCGACTAAGGAAATACAGGAATTAATGCAAACGATCAATGAGCTGGCACAGATCCTCTCAGAGCAGCAGAACCTGCGCAAACGCCTGACACAGGATGTGGAGCATGAACTAAAGACGCCTATGGCTTTGCTGCAGGGCCATATGGAAGCCATCATGGACGGCATCTGGCAGCCGACTCCCGAGCGAATCAAAAGCTGTCATGACGAAATTATCCGGATCAACAACCTCATCGGAGACCTGGGGACTCTCGCGCGTTGCGAAGAGGGCGGTTTTGCCGTGACCAGACAGGAGATTGATCTGGGCGAGGTGATTAACGCTGTCGTGACAAATCTCGAAAGAGGCTTCGCGGACAAGGGCGTGATCCTCGAAGCCTGCAAAATATCGTTTTCCGTTAATACCGACCGCGATAAATTGACGCAGATTTTAGTCAACCTGCTATCCAATTCCTTGAAGTACACGCCATCCGGCGGGCATGTCGCAGTCGAGGCCAGAGATTTTGCTGACCGCTTTGAAATCAGCGTGTCGGATGATGGAATCGGCATCCCGCGGGAGGAACTGCAACTGGTGTTCGAACGTTTTTACCGCACCGATCTATCCCGCGCCAGGAAAACCGGCGGCGCCGGTATCGGGCTCGCGATCGTACAAGCGCTGGTAACAGCCTTGGGGGGCAGTATCAGCGTAAAAAGCACACAAAATACACAAACTGTTTTTACGCTGTGTATTGTGAAGTGAAGTAGGCAAAACATCTCAAAAGTTGCTTTATCGGCAACGTCAGCACTTTCTCGGCATAATATAAAACTCATAATAAACACATAAAAAATACATATTTTTGTTGACAGGGATATCCCTCTATGTTAATATGATTGCTATAAAAAACAATCAATCCCTGACAAACGATCTTGTGATAGGCTCAGGGGTTTAACGTAATGCATAATAAATCAAGTCGAGAGGTGATGATTACGAGAAAAGTATCTGTCAAACACGCCGCAGCCAACGCATTGATTTTTTTGAGCGCGGGAGTGCTGATGCTGGGGCTCGGCCACTACAGGACGTTGATCCCAAGGGAGGCTGGAACATTAAATTATTTGTTGGCCTCCGGGGAAAAAACGTCGTTTACGGTTGATGTTCAGGATCAAGGGCTGCCGAAACGGCTCGTGCAGCCAGGCAGAATATCAATTGCGGCGCCGATGATGTCGCTCAGCGAGAAAGGAGGGTCTCATCGGGTACGAGTAACCGCCAGGGGATTCGAGAACGGGAGTGTGAATTTCTCGTCCAGAAATCCGTCATTCGACAGCGCGCTCGGCGTCTTTTCCTCCGAATTTCACCCTGGAGAGGTGATTAACCTGACGGCTGGGTTGCGGTTTTCTCACCTAACGGCTTGGACTCAGCCGTCGATAAGCGAAGGCGTAATCGCGTTTACTGACTACAGCACCGGTGAAACGTTAGGGGAAATCTCCGTTCATGTAGTCAACTCGGGACAATCGGGATCCGGCGCCGCGGCAAGCGGCAGTGCCGGCTCGAGCATTGAATTCGGGCAAGATCACAGCAACCATTGACTTGGGGGAGAGGGCTTGCTATGAACGGCAAGGCTAAAATCTTAACAGTCAGGTTTTTAGGCTATCTGGGAGGCTTTCTTTTGTTTTACGCGCCTGCGTCGCTGGTACAGAGGCTTTTGATATCGGTTTTTCATTTGCCGGGCAACGCTGACATCCATGCTGTCTGCTCACGGGTGGCTCTCACAAACCTTGCGTCAGGAAAGGGGATCAGCGTCATTTCCATCGTGGGCATCGTGTTTGCCCTCGTTTTTCTCTCCGCGTTCTTTTTAGGCCCCCTCTTTTGCGGCAAGCTCTGCCCTGCCGGCGCTTTTCCCGAATATTTGAGCAGGCTGATCCCGGAAAAATTTCAGGTGAAATTACAAAGCGCCTTGAACCCTGCCCCGGTGCGGTACGGTATGCTGGCCGGTTTCCTGATCGCCCCGGTTATGGGGTATTCGGTGGTTTGCGCCTATTGCAACTACACAATGTTCAGCAGGCTCACTCTGAGTGTTTTATCGCTCGATGTGGGAATACTTACCTCGACCAACGTAATAACGATATTTTTCTGGTTGATCGTCCTCGGTGCTTTTACAAAGGGAGGACGAGGATATTGCAGTTATATTTGCCCTGTGGGCGCGGCACAAAGCCTGTTACATTTCCTCGGGGCGAAATTCCGGTTTACTTATAAACTGGCATTTGACCCGCATAGATGTGTCTCCTGCGGCCTCTGCGCGAAAGAGTGTCCCACTCTCGCATTGGCGGTAAAAGACGATGGTCAGCTATCGTACCAAAGAATATCCTGCCTCTCCTGCGGTCAATGCATACAGCTTTGCCCGAAAAAAGCCTTAGTGTACAAAAATGGCGCGGATGGGTGGAGGAGGGCAGCCGGCGATGAAAAATTGCTGCAACCCCAGCCCATTTTGAATGAATCCGCATCTTCTTAACAAGAGGGAAGGAGCGAAAACCTATGAGCTCTTGCCGCAAGATAAATGAAAAACTGAAGTCGATAACCGGCGGCGTCTGTGTGGCTGCGTTGAATACAGGGTTTACCATTGCGGCAGCGACACAGTGTCCGGGATCTTGCCAAACTTGCGGCGGACAGTGTCTTTTTCCTATGTTAGGCTTAGCCGTCAGCGGTATTGCCGCGTATGCCATCAAGCTGACATTATCTCGCGACAAGCAAATAAAGATCAATCAATAAATACAACTTGAAATAAGAAATAGAAGTTATAGATCCAGAAAAAATTTGATTAAATTTTCGCAGGGGGAATTATTATGAAACATCGAATCATCTCCGGGGCTGGCGCTGTCGTCGCGGGATTGCTCCTCTCGTTAGGGCCTCAGTTTTTATTCAAACTTTGTGAGCCTATGGCAGATGGCAGATGGATGAATTGCCACTGGACCGGGCAAGCGGAGATCGGCGTCGGTCTGCTTATCGTCCTTCTCGGAGGAGCGTCCATTTTCTTTTCGGACAACAAAGTCCGTCTTGGCCTGAGCATTGCCATCTTCCTCTCTGGGATTCTCGCGCTGCTGTTTCCCACGGTGCTCATCGGCGGCTGCGGGATGGAAACGATGCCTTGCCGCTCCACGGCTTTTCCCGCGCTGACGGTCATTTCAGTCCTTACCATTGCCGTCTTTGCGGCCAACACCGTTTATCTTTATCGTGCTCGGAATTCATAAGGAGGGCAATGAGCGAAAAAATGAGTTTTACCTTTCAGGACATCATTTGGTGCAATTTAAAACGAAAACCGCTGCGTTCATTTTGTCTGATTTTCCTGGTCGCCGCGCTAGCCTTCGTCCTGTTCGGCAGTTCCTTGATCACGCGCAGCTTGATCAAAGGTACGGATGGCCTTGCCAAGCGGCTGGGCGCGGATCTGCTGATAGTCCCGCGGGGGTACGCCCAAACGGCCGAGGGGATTTTGCTGCGTGGTTCACCGAGCGCCTTTTATATGGAGCCGGAGTGGCTTGAAAAGATTTCCGGCGTGGAAGGGGTTACCGCCGTATCCCCGCACTTGTTCATAGCGTCGCTCAATTCTGACTGCTGCTCAGTCCCCATTCAATTGATCGGCTTTGACCAAGATACGGATTTTATAGTCGCTCCTTGGATTAAGACTTCCGTGCCGGGAATCTTGAAGGATAATGAAATAGTTGTGGGCGGGGCAGTCGCTGGCAGAGTGGGTGATACGCTTCAATTTTTTGGCCGGGGCTACAGCATCGCCGCTAAAATGGAATATACGGGAAGCGGGTTCGACGCTTCCGTCTTTATGAACATGGATGCGGCAAGAATCGCGGCACGTGACTGCGCCAGCAAAATGGGAGCGGACGCGCCCCCAGAAAAGTCGATTTCTTCCATTATGGCGCTGATAGACGACAGCTCTACCCCCATCGGAGTGGCAGGGCGGATCAACAGCGCATTTGGTTATGTAAAGAGCGGCATCGCGGTAGTTCCGGCCCAAAATATTATAAGCAGCGTTTCAGTCAGCCTGCGTATGCTGACCGGTTCTTTTGGAGCGCTCTCAGCGGTTCTCTGGATTGCGTCATTTTCCATTTTAGCGCTTCTCTTTTCCGCCATGCTCAATGAGAGGCGGCAGGAATTTGGCATACTGCGCTCCGTTGGCATCTCAAGGAAAAAATTGATAGCCATGGTACTTTGGGAATCTGGCTTAATCAGCTGCATAGGCAGCGTGGTGGGCATCTTCCTTTCCGCTTTATTGCTCATGCCTTTTCGTATCTACATCCGGGAAATTTTCAACATGCCATATATGATGCCCGGCTTTGGGCAGCTTTGCGCCATTGCCTGTATCAGCGTCTTATTGTCCGTAGCGGCGGCTTTGCTGGCTTCGTTGCTTTCTTCAGTAAAAATTGGGAACGCTGACGCCTATAGGGTAATCAGGGAAGGCGGATTATGATCCTCGAAGCGAGCGGGATTAAAAAAGAATATATCCGTGCCGGCAATTCGTTTTGGGCGCTCAATGACGTTTCGTTGTCTGTGGATGAGGGTGAATTTATCTGCATTGTCGGCCGCTCAGGGAGCGGGAAGACCACCCTGTTGAATATTTTGGCCGGGCTCCTGACGCCGACCTCCGGCAGCGTATACTTTGAAGGGCGGGAATACAGCGGCCTGAGTGACTGCGAGCTTTCCGGGATGCGGAGCACTCGGCTTGGCTACATCATGCAGGGACAGACTGTACTGCCAAATTTCACGGTGCTGCAAAATACGCTCATACCCCACGTCCTCGCAGACCGCGGCGACGCCGCAGAGGCCGCGATGTCTTTGCTGGAACAAGTCGGCCTTGCCCACCTTGCCGGGCAATACCCTTCCAGTCTCTCAGGCGGCGAATTGCGCCGCGTGTCGATTGCCAGGGCGTTGCTCTCGTCACCCGTATTATTGATCGCGGACGAGCCGACCGGCGATCTGGATGAAGAAACCGCAGGAGAAATCATGCGTATTTTCACTTCGGTCTCTAAAAAGGGAACTGCCGTGCTGATGGTCACCCATGATATGAATTCTGCGGCTTTCGGAACCCGCTCATATCGCATGGCATCGGGACAGCTTCTTTAGGATAAAGCGCGCGGGGAATGAATACTGGTTCTACGACACGACCTCCATATCGAGCTACTCGCAGTGCATCGAGTCGGCGCGCTGGGGCAAGAACAAGGATCACGTGCCGCTTCCCCAACTGAATATCGCCGCCGTGATGGACGCCTGTAGCGGCCTTCCGGTGTGCTTCAAAAATATCGCTGGCAATATCAACTGCTTGTTGTCACTAAAAAACAGAGGGAAATCTACGAGGCTTTGACAATCAACCCTCTCAACGTGTCATAACTTACGGGAATTTAGGATTTATAATAGCCTTGAACTTGTCGTAGATTTCGTCTCCAACGCACTCGCGGGCATACGCGCACCATTTGATACAGGTTTGAGTATCGTTGTAGACTATGAAGCCGCATTTGCAGACAATATGTGTGTCAACGCTGAAAATTTCGATTTCACGGCCGCACTCGGGGCAAGTCTTCACGGCAATGGTCGGCGTGCCACGCAACCCGCCAACGCCCGGGCACCCGTTCAGCATTACAATCCCTCCTTTATCGCGCCGTTTGTTTCAAGCGTCACCACTCTCCAAGGGATAAACTTGCCGGAATTTTTCAGCGCTGTGACCGCGGCATGTTCAATGCCTCCGCAACAAGGCACCTCCATACGCACTATCGTGAGCGACTTTATGTTGTTTTTGGAAATAATCTCGGCGAGCTTTTCAGAATAGTCCACCCCGTCAAGTTTCGGACAGCCGATGAGCGTTACCTTGCCACGCATAAATTCGGAGTGGAAACCCGCCCTTGCGTATGCGGCGCAGTCTGCGGCAATGAGCAGGCTGGCCCCGTTAAAATACGTCGCGATCAGGGGCACGAGCTTAATCTGCACAGGCCATTGCTGAAGTTCGCTCGCTGCCGCATCGTTTTCCGCAGGCGCATTGATCGCCGTTCTTTCAATGCTGTGGGCGTTCGAACCAGGGCAACCGCCAGCTTGCGCCGTGTTTTTCCTGTTCGTCTTGGCCGCCCCCTCGTCATATTCCATAGCTTCCCGCTCCACGAACCCTATCGCCCCGGTCGGGCATACGGGTAGGCAATTTCCGAGCCCGTCGCAATAGTCATCGCGAAGCAGCGCCGCCTTGCCTTCGACAACCCCAATCGCGCCCTCGTGACAGGCATCGGCGCAAAGTCCGCAGCCATCGCATTTGGATTTGTCGATTTCGATTATTTTACGTTTCATATCGGGCACCCCCTATGGAATTTTCCCGGCTGCATATTGCGGAGTGAAAAAATAGTGAGATAATTATAAATGATCTGAAAAAATTTCACGGCGTCTGCCGTATCGGAATTTCGCGCGGCAGAGAAGCACAAGCTGATCTTTTGTTTAAAATGTTTTTAAACGCAGAGGGAGGTTTCAGGCATGAACGAGCGAATCGAGAGGCTCCGCAGGGAAAGTTTCGAGACGCGCCCCAGTTTTTCGGCTGAGAGGGCGTTGCTGGAGACGGAATTCTACGAGAAGAACGACGGGAAATTCGCCACTCCGGTGCTACGAGGCATGAACTTCAAGTATATTTGCGAAAGGAAGACCATATACATCGGCCCGGACGAGCTGATAGTGGGGGAGCGCGGGCCGCGCCCCAAGGCGGTCTCGTCCTTCCCGGAGCTGACCTGCCACTCTGTCAGGGATTTGGAAATACTTGACTCCCGCGAGATGCAGAGCTATTCGGTGGCCCAGGGGGACATGGACATATACCGCGACAGGGTGATCCCCTACTGGCGCGGACGCAGCATGAGGGACAAGGCGTTCGACAGGATGCCGCGGAAGTGGACGGACCTGTACGAGGCGGGGGCGTTCACTGAGTTCGGCGAACAGCGCGCTCTCGGCCACACCGCCCTGGACGGGCTGATATATAAGAAGGGGATGCTCGACATCAAGCGCGACATAGCCTTGGCACGCTCGAAGCTGGACTTCATAGCGGACCCGGAGGCCACGGCCAAGGACGACGAGCTGCAGGGCATGGACATTTCCTGCGACGCTGTGATCATATTCGCCGAACGCCACGCCGACCTCGCGCAGGAGATGGCTTCCAGGGAGAGCGACCCTGTCCGCAGGGCCGAACTCGAGAAGATCGCTTCCGTCTGTAGATGGGTCCCCGCCAACGCGCCGCGAGACTTCTGGGAGGCGGTCCAGATGTACTGGTTCGTCCACCTGGGGACGATAACGGAGTTGAATGGCTGGGACGCCATGAGCCCGGGACACTTCGACCAGCACTTGACGCCCTTTTACGAGAAGGGGCTCGCCTCCGGCACGCTCGGCCGGGAACTCGCCAAAGACCTCATCTCGTGCTTCTGGGTCAAGGTGAACAACACGCCCGCCCCGCCCAAGGTAGGCGTCACAGCAGCGGAGAGCGGCACGTACAACGACTTCACCAACATAAATTTGGCCGGCCTCCGGCGTGACGGGACGGACGGATCCGGCGAGGTCACGGAGATCATCCTGGAGGTCGTGGACGAGCTAAGGCTCCTCCAGCCGCAGTGCAACATCCAGGTGAGCGCGAAGACCCCTGACAGCGTGCTCAAGAAAGCGGCTCGTGTCGTGCGCAACGGCATGGGCTATCCGTCCTTCTTCAACGCCGACGTCGTTATAGAGGAGCAGCTCAGGGTCGGCAAGACGCTGGAGGACGCCCGCGAGGGTGGCACGAGCGGCTGCATAGAGACAGGCTGCGCCGGCAAGGAGGCGTATCTGCTGCACGGGTACCTGAACACGCCCAAGGTGCTGGAGCTCGCCTTGAACGACGGCGTGGACATGATGACCGGCAAGCGCGTCGGCATCAGCACCGGGGATCCCGAGGGCTTCAAGTCCTTCGACGACCTGTACGAGGCGTTCGAGCGCCAGCTGGACTACGTCGTCACGACGAAGATAGAGGTGGACAACTACCTCCGCGCGAGGTACGCCGAATGTTTCCCGGCCACGTTCCTCTCCGTCCTGATAAGCGACTGCGTCAAGAACGGCAAAGACTACTACGCCGGCGGCCCGAGGTATAACACCGACTACATCCAGTGCACAGGGATCGGGACCATAACGGACAGCCTCTCGGCCATAAAGAAACACGCCTTTGAGGAGGGCGCTGTCTCGCTCCCTGAACTGGCGCGGGCCTGCGCCGATAACTGGGAGGGCGCGGAAGCGCTCCGCCTCACGATGTGGAACAAGACGCCCTTCTACGGCAACGACGACGACTACGCGGACGACATCATGCGCCGCGTCTACGGCAGCCTCTTCGACGCTATAGACGGCAGACGCAGCATACTGGGGCCGACCTACCACATCAACATGCTGTCCACGACATGCCATAACTACTTCGGCAAGATGACTGCCGCGACGCCGAACGGGCGCTTCAAGGGGACGCCCATCTCCGACGGCACGTCGCCGAGCCACGGCGCCGACCGCAACGGACCCACCGCCGTGGTGAAGTCCCTGGGCAAGATGGACCAGGTGAAGTCTGGCGGCACCCTGCTGAACCAGCGCTTCCTGCCTTCAGTCCTGGCTGGCCCTGAGGGCATAAACGGGCTCGTTGGCCTGATACGCTCGTACTTCAAGCTGGGCGGGCACCACGTCCAGTTCAACGTGGTGGACGAGGAGACGCTGCGAGAGGCGCAGCGCGAGCCGGAGTCTCACAGGGGCCTCTTGGTGCGCGTGGCGGGCTACAGCGACTACTTCGTGGATCTGGATCTCTACCATCAGGAGGAGATAATCGCCCGCACAGCGCAGGAGACGGTCTGACCAGATTATGTGTCTCTAAAGCCCGTAAGTCTCAAGGGCTTTTTCGTCGGCCAGCAGGTCGCCGGCAGGCCCTTCCGCAGCGACACGGCCGGAGCAGATGACGACGGCCCTGCGGCAGAGCGTGCGCGCCATGTCCAGGTCATGGGTCGCTATGATCATCGATTTGTCCAGCCCCCCAAGGATCTTCATAACCTCGCGGCGCGCCCTTGGGTCGAGCGCGGCGGTCGGCTCGTCGAGGGCTATGATCTCCGGGTCAGTCACTAGGACGCCGGCGATCGCGACGAGGCGCTTCTCGCCGCTGGAAAGCCGGTGGGGCGGCCTGTCCGCAAGGCGGGCTATGCCGAGCCGTTCAAGGCAGCGCGACGCGGCGGAAGCGGCCTCCTCAGGCCTGACCTTCCGGGCTGCCAGGCCGAAGGATACGTCGAGGGCGACGCTGGGCATGAAGAGCTGGTCGTCCGGCTCCTGAAAGACCATGCCAACGGAGTCCTTCAACGCGCGCAAATCCTTCCCCACGGGCTTTCCACGCAGGGATATCTCGCCGCGCTGGGGCGCGAAGCATCCGGCCATGTGAAGTAGGAGCGTCGATTTCCCTGAGCCGTTCGCCCCGACCAAGGCGATTTTATCCCCCTCTTCGAGGCTGAGGGACAGATCGAGCAGCGCCGGCGTTCCGTCCGGGTAATCGTAGGAAAGGCCCTTTACCTCTAAAAGCGCCATTTATAATGAGGCCATGAGGATAAATGCCGAGTTTATGACGAACAGGAGGCAGAAGGCTGGTTCCCTCCAAGTCCAGCGAGACGACGCAAGCCCGGCGAAGCCCGAAAGCCCGCCCCTGCAGCCGATGGCTAAGACGGACCGCTCTGCCCTGTCGGAGCTGTGGATGAGCGTCGTGCCGACCATGTAGGCAAAGGCCCGGCAGACGGGAAATCCGGAGGCGTCGCCCGCCCTGAGGTCGAGCGCCCGGCAGATTGTGCTGAAACGCTCACCCAGCAGGAATACGCACCGCGTCGTAAGCAGCAGCAACGATCTCAGCTTGAGAGGGACGCCTAGCCCCTCCAGCGCGCCGCTCAAGCGCGTCATTCCCATAGAGGCGACGAGTTTGAGGAGGACGGCGGATATCAGGTTGAGCTTCCATATGATAATGAAGGACATGAACAGCCCCCTCTCCGAGAAGAGGTAAAATACCCGTTCGCCAGGATAGGTCAATGGCAGGAAGAGGACGACCAGGACGCTCACGCCGTTCAGGGGCAGCAGACGCCGCGCCAGGTCCTCCGCGCCGCGCAGGCCGTCGACGCACAGGAGCATGGCCGGCAACAGGCTTGCGGCTAAGAGCGACGCTGTGTCCCGGAGCGAGGCCAGCAGAAACGCGGTAAAAAATGCGCAGACGACCCTGCACCGGGCGTCCAGCGCGTCGAGCCTGGATTCAGAGCCAGCATCGCAGCAGACGCGGATGCCGCTTAATATCATCGCTGGCCCGCCCCTCTCAGGACGTCTGGGAACGTGCGCCTCAGGAAAAGAGCCATGAAGAGCGTCACAGCCCCCTCGACGGCCGACAGCGGCAGATGGGCCGCAAAGATCGTCTTAGCCGTAAGCGCCATCTCTCGGTCGGAGAAAAAGAGCAGCAGCCCGACTATGCAAGCGCTAGCCAGCACGGCAAAGGCGCCGGCGAAAAACGAGGCAGCGGCGGCTATTTTGTCGTTCGCTCCACGGACAAACGAGCCAAAGACTATGTGGGCGAGCACGGCGGGGAGGGCCATAGCCGCGCAGTTCGCGCCCAAGACCAGAAGCCCTCCGAACTGAAACAGCACGGCCTGAAGCAAAAGGGCCGTGAATATGGCGGGAAACGCCGACCACCCGAGTATCAGCCCCACGGGCCCTATGAGGGACAGATGGGCCGAGCTGGGGCCGACCTTGACGTTGACCAGCGAGGCCAGGAAAAATACCGACGAGGCCATGGACACGCGGACGATCTCGCCCTCGTCCATCTTTTTTAGCCCCCATGCCACTCCCGCCGCAGTTACCGCCCACCCTGCCGCGAGAACCTGCGGCCCCAGGAAGCCTTCGCTTACATGCATTTCCTGAGCCTGACTGCGGCGGCTGCGTTGAACAGGACGCTCACCCCTAGCGCCGCGCGTAGGTAAAGATCCAGCCCCTCCGGCATCGGAGATTCGACGGCGATGGGGCGCGGGTCCCCGCCGCCGTCGAAAAACTCCTCGGGTATGGGTATGGAGGCCTCCGCTCTGTGACCCTCCATGTCGCTTACGACGACGCGCCACGTCCCCGGGCTTTCCGGCACGAAGGAACAGCGCCCGAACTCGTCAGTGCGCCCCGACTGGTACGTGTTTTTGTCGTCCTGCGGCGAGTATACGCGAAATTCCTCATAAGCCATCGTCTCGCCCGTCGAATAATAAAATTCTATCGCGACGGCGCTTTTTACGGCTTGCCTGTAACCCACCCCGTGCGCCCGCGCGCTGTCGGGGCTTGCCAATAAAAGGACCGGGACGAGAAGGCAGATGCAGATCGCAGACCTGTGCTCAAGCGCCTTTTTGGGAAGGCACGCGCCTCTAAAGGGGACAGGCGCCCCCTCTTTTACACGGTGGATTTGGCCCACCGTTTTTAGAGTTCGAGAGGAGACGGACACGTCTCCCGCCAGATCGCCGCTATGCCTAGCGAATGACCTCATCTGTCCCCGGCCCTTCGATTGCATCGGTTATTTCACCTGTATCGTGAGTATGGAGCGGATAGACCGCGTGTCGTATTCGCCCGGCACGCCGGGCTCGTTGTCCTTCGACGCCCTGATGATCCAGAGCCCCGGCGACGTTATTTTTATGTTCGCGATGCCGTCGGTGTCAGACTCAGTGTAATACGCGTATGTGTTCTCGTATTCCTTTACAAACCCGTCGTAAGTCGCGAATACCGGCATGGCGGCGGGCTGGCCATTGAAAAGCACCTTGACCTTGAAGTACTGCCCTGTCTTCGCGCTTGCCGGGTTCGTGACGGGAACTATCTCTAATTCCTGTCCGACGACTGTCGCGAAATTTTTATCTGACGCGGACGCGTTGATTATGGCCTTTACGAACTTATCCGTCATAGACGCCCTCGTCACCTTTATGCCCTTGTCTTCCAGCGACTTGCGGGTACCGGCAACCCAGCCGTCCGGCGTGACGGACCATATATCGCCGGTTTTATTCGCCATTATGATCGACGAGGAGCTGTCGTCCGGGATCTTGACGGAAAAATCGATGCGAAGATCGGGCTCGTTGGGCTTGAGGGCGCTCGGGACGAGCTTCCCGCCCTGGAAGATCCCCGCCGTGATGCGCGAAATATCCTCGACCTCTTCCTTTACGATGAATATATGCGTCGACTGAAGCTCGATCGGAAGCTCCTCGCCCTTTTGCGCCGTAAACTTCGCCGGCTTTAGAATGAGTTCATGGGCAAAGGCAGGCACCGCGAAAAGCGCCCAAAAAAACACTGCAGCAATAAATATTTTGCGCATAACGTTCGTCACCCCTGTGTTTGTTTTTGTGTTACCATACCGATCACGATTCACGCCCCAACAAAAAACAGGGCGACCCCTGACGCTTCTGCGCCGGGCATCGCCTTCATGGCAACGCGAATATCTTCATGACACCCCGTGCTAAAAATGATACTATCTTTTCGGGGTTAAGTCAATGTTCAGGAACCGGCCAGATTTTATTTTGACTGGATGCGGATTTGCTCCCGTTTTCCATCCTGCCCGCGCGATTTTTGCCAATTGCCATTGATTTGACGGGCGTTTATTTGGTAGTATCTGCTTTGCTGGATTTTACGCATTCTTATTATGTCTGGAGGAAATTTCGTGGCCTACGATTTTGACGCTCCAATCGACCGAAGGGGAACCGGTTGCGAAAAGTGGGATAACATGGCGCCTGTTTTCGGCAGGGACGACCTCTTGGCCTTCTGGGTGGCTGACATGGATTTCAAAGCCGCGCCCGAGATCATCGAGGCCCTCCGCGAAAAGGTCGAGTCGGGCGTGTACGGCTACCCGTTGATGACGGATTCCGCCCGCGAGTCCGTCGTCGACTGGCTTGCGACCAGGCACTGCTTCAGCGTGGATGCCTCCGATGTCGGCTTCTCGCCTGGCATCATAACGTCTCTCAGCGTGGCCTTGCAGGCGTTTACGGCGCCTGGGGACGGGGTCGTGATCCAAACGCCAGTGTACCCGCAGTTCTTCTCCCTCATCAGGAGAAATGACAGGGCAGTGGTGGAGAACCCCCTCATGGAGACGGCGGACGGCTACGAGATGGACTACGACAACCTGCGCCGCGTCCTCACGCCGGACGTGAAGGCGATGCTACTGTGCAGCCCGCACAATCCCGTAGGCAGGGTCTGGCGGGCGGACGAGCTGTGGCGTCTCGCTGAAATCTGCGTGGAGCGCGGTGTCGTCGTCCTCTCCGACGAGATCCATCACGACATAACGTTCGACGGCGCGAGGCACGTGCCGTTCCAGCTCGCGGCACCGGAGTCAGCGCCTTGGTCCATCATTTTCATGGCGCCCAGCAAGACGTTCAACCTGGCTGGCCTCTGCGGGTCGGCCTGGCTGTCGAAGGACAAAAAGATCGCCGCTCGGATGCAAAAAGCCCTCGTTTCCGTACACTGCTCGGAGATTAACATGATGGCCCTGGCGGCCCTGGAGGCGGCATACAGCAAGGGCGCGCCGTGGCTCGACAGCCTCACGGCCTACCTCAGCTCCAACAGGGATCTGGTCGTGAAATTTTTGCGGGAGCGTCTGCCTGATGTTAAGATGAAGCACCAGGAGGGGACGTTCATCTCCTGGCTTGATTTCCGGGGATACGGCCTGAGCGGCAAGGAGCTCCAGGACGTGCTCGTGCAAAAGGCCCGCGTCGCGCTGAATCCCGGCATCGCTTTCGGCGGTGATTACGATGCGTTCGCGCGCCTCAACATAGGCTGCCCAAGGGGTACGCTGGAGGAAGGGCTGGACAGGATAGGGAGCGCCTTTAATTTTTAAGTGAAGGGGATGCAACATGATGGATTCAAAGGCTAATTTAAAGAAGTTTTGCCGGTTCAGCGTGGACAACAGGACATACAACGGCTCGATAAGGGGCAATATGGTCGATATCGTGGAGGGTGATCTCTTTAGCGACCTCTCCGACATGAGGATGAGCTTCCCGGTGGATCGCATAAAATTCCTGCCGCCGATAATCCCGACGAAAGTCTGGTGCGTCGGCGTAAACTACGCGAGCCACATGAGGGAGATGGGACACGAGCCGCCGCGCGAGCCGCTCATATTCATGAAGCCGCGCACCTCCGTAGTTGGGGGCGGCGACCCTGTGCGCGTCCCGGAGTGGGTCGGGCGGGTCGATTACGAGGGGGAGCTTGCCGTGGTGATCGGCAAGAAAGCGCGCAACGTCACGGAGTTCGAGGCGATGTCGTGCGTAAAGGGGTATTCGTGCTACAACGACGTCACGGCCCGCGACCTACAGAAGGACAACCACTGGATAAGGGCGAAGGGCTTCGACACGTTCGGCCCCTTCGGGCCTGCCATACTTGTGACTGACAAGCTCCCGGACGACACGAAGCTCACGACGCGCCTGAACGGCAGCGTCGTGCAGCAGGACACGATCTCCAGCATGATCTTCCCGATCCGCCAGATAATATCCTACATCAGCAGGTTCGCCACGCTGGAGCCGGGGGACGTGATCGCCACCGGGACGCCCTCGGGGGTCGGGCGCGTAAAGCCCGGCGACGTGGTGGATATAGAAATAGACGGGATTGGGACGCTCTCAAACCCATTTATCTCCGATTGAACACAGGGCAGTCGCCACGCCCGGACGCGGAGGGGTAAGCTGTACGGCTATGTAAAACCGGGCGCGCTCGCGTCCGCGCTCAAAGAGCTGAAAGCTGGGGGGGGGAGGATCATCTACATGCTCCCCTCCCTCTCCTCTTCCGACGCGCTGATGGACGCGCTGGGGGCAGAGAGCGGCTTTTGGGGCGATAGGCCCGATATATGGAGCTGGTCGGAGATGTACGCCCGCCTCGTCCCCGAGGGAGAGTTGCGGCGTCAGGTGGATCCGCCGGATCACAGGCTGATACTGAAATACGTCATCGATGCCTGTATAAAGGAGCTCGACGCTGGTGGCGCGCGCGTCCCTGGAGGGATCCGCAGGAGGGGGTTCGTCGACGTCCTGAGCGAGGCCGTGCGCGAGCTCCTGCTGGAGGGCGTACCTCCGGACAGGCTTCTGGGAGAGCCAGACGACGCGGACCTGCTGTACAGGCTCTACTCGGATTACCTCCTTTACCTTGAGTCAAACGGGCTGGCCGACAACTCGCAGATACCGTCGCTCCTGTCCGGCTCGCTGGGGCGCGGCCTCCCTGACTGTCTCACAGGGGCCGTCATCTGCTGGGTCGGGTTCCTCTCCTTTACCGGCTCGCAGCTTAAGCTGGTGAGGACGCTGCGGCGTCTCGGGCAGAAGATGGAGTTCTTCATGCCTGAGACGGGCATCGAGGGCTTCCGCGACATATCGGCGCAGCTGGGGGACGCAGTAAAGCCTGTCGGAGCGCGGAAGGCGGCTGTGATCACGATGAAGGGGCAAGACGCCTTCGCTCAGTACGAGCGTATCGCTTGCGAGCTAGCGGACGCTTCCAGAGGGGAAGGGGCGCTCTGTGAGTCGCTCTCTGCCTTAGCGGCGGTGGACTGGCGTGAAATTTTGGACGACATCGGCGTCCTCGTCCCGCACGACGGCCTGCCTCTCTTGTCTGCGGCGCTCAAGAAACACGGTGTGCCGTATCAGTCTAGGTCTGAAACGCCCGTCGCCCTGACCGGCATCATCGAGCTGGCTAGGCGCGCGTGGGAAGCCTATAGGCTCAACTGGCCGGCGAGGCAGACGTATGCCCTCCTGCGTACCGTAGGCGCTGGTGGCTTGGACAGCGCCAGCCCAAACGGACGTGCCGACCTGAACGGCGTTTACGGTACGGCCCATAAGCCAGGGCAGAGGCCCTGCTTCCCGCCAGAGGGCTTAGAGGCCTGGCGGCGCGCTGTATCAGGCGATACTGGCTGCCTCTCGCTCATTGAAAGATCTGCCGCCTTTTGCGCATACATCGACCAAGAGGGCGGGCATACGCCGGAGGAGCTGTTGGCGGCGCTCCTGACACTGTACGTCGAAGGCTGGGAAAGGCGTCTCGCGGAGGAAGCAGCGGGCGACGAGTCCGTCGATTTCGCCGTCCGGGCCCTGGCCTCCTCTCGCCTCGAACTGGAGCAGAAGCTCCGGATGATCGCCGAGCTCACCCCGCCCCTTGGGGAGGCAGGGCTGGTGAGGTTCCGTGGCGCTGAGGCCATAGGCTTTTTGTCCGACTGGGCAGAGGAGGCAGTGACGGCGCTCCCTCAGCCCATGAAGGGCGCAGTCTCCCTCTACGACTCGCCGCCGCCCGTGCTGGTTTCACACAAGCTCTGGATAATGACGGATATCGACCCGTCCACGTATCCAGGCGCGCCCTCCGAACCTCCGCTTTTGGGCCAGGAGCTGAGGGAGCGCGTCAACAGGCCAGACGATCAGGCCGCGTCGCGGCGCGACGACGACCCTGTCTGCGCGGTCGAGCCAGTCCACCTCCCCACGATGCGCGAAAAGAGGGAGCAGAAGGAGGCCATGTTCCGTCGGCTGCTCTCGCTGGGGGAGGCGGCCACTCTGGCCACGAGGGCTGAACTGGACTCGCAGGGCAGGGAACGGGGCGATTCCCCCTTTATGGCGTCTTTGCTCGACGGCGGCCCGCCAGGAGGGCCAGCCTGGGCAGTCGTGGGCGAAATTTCGGGGACGCAAGCCGGCGAGGCAGTTTCTGGTCAGCCCAGGGCACGCCGGGGCAGATTCCCCAGGTCAGCCAGGAGCATCGCAGGGGAGGCGCGCGACGCCCAGGGCAAGCGGCAAAGGCTCAGGGTGTCGGCGAGCGCGTTGGATGCGTTCGCAGATTGCCCCTTCGCTTACTGGTGCGGCCATATCGCCAGGTTCGAGGAGCCACAGGACGACGTGGGTCTGTTCGACCGCGCCTTTCAGGGTACCGTCGTCCACGACATGTGGCGCATGGTCTGGGGCTTTTACCTGGGCAGAGGCCGCTCGCTGCCGCTTCACTCTGTCCTCATGGCCGAGTGGGACGGCATGGTGTCCGATCTGGAGGGGAAGTACCCCGGCCTGCGCGACCGAGCCGCACGGGCAGTGAGGGCGGAGATGCGGGATGCGATGGCGATTGCCGCAATCGCGCAGGACGAAGCCGAGGCGAGGGCGGCCGGTGCCGGCCTCGTGAGGAAGGACACCCTGTTCGAGCACGCCCTAGGGCCTCTTGAGCTGGAAAACGTAGCAGTCGCGGGCCGGGCTGACAGGATCGACATATGGAAGGGCGTCGGGGCGGTGATACTGGACTACAAGCTCGGCGCAAGCGACCGATACAAGGACAGCCTCCAGCTCGCGGCATACGCCGTCATGCTGGAACGAGCCGGGCAGCCTGTCGCGGGCTTCGGATACGTGGGCCACAGGGACGGGAAGATCAGGGGCTCCTGGGGAGAGGGCATAGGGAACGTCTACAAGGGCGCGTCGAAGTCCCGGGACGAAGGGCTGGACGCAAAGATGACGCTGGCGCTGGACTGCATGGCCGGTATCGACTCCATAGCGGCTTCCGGGGAGTTCGCGGCGAACTACGACTCCGAAAATTGCCCGGACTGCCCCTGGATGACGATATGCAGACGGGCTGAGCGCTCCCGTTTTTTCGATATCCCCTCCCTGGACGGCGCAGGGCAGGAGGCGGGCGACTGAATGGCGAATCAGGCTGAAAGCGCACCTGCTGCCCCGGATATCCTGACAAAGCTCCTGAGCGATGAGCGGGAGGAGCAGCGCCAGGCGATAACGTCTGAGGCTGCGCTCACGGTGGTGAGCGCCGGCGCCGGCACTGGAAAGACCCATACGCTGGCCCGCCGGTTCGCGTGGCTCTTGGCCTCCGACCCTGATTGCGAATTGAGCCAGATCCTGACGCTCACGTTCACCAACCTGGCGGCTGACGAGATGCGGGACAGGATAAGGGACACGCTCGTAAAATGGCTGAAGGCCTGCCCCATCGGGCTGGCGCATCTGGGCCGCGCCATCGACAGGATGGACGAAGCCTATATTTCGACTATACACGCGTTCGCGCTCCGGGTAATCAGGGAGTCTGGGCTCGGCCTGGACATCGATCCTGGTTCACGCCTCGTGGGCGACGCCGCCGTGAGGGAGTTCTGGGAGGGCTACAAGCAGGACATCAGGACAGCGGCGCCGGAGCGGATTTCCAGGGGGCTTCCCGGCGAATGGAGGGCGCTCGCCGGGGAACTCACCTCCTCGCGCTCCTACGTCGCCTTCCTCAACTACTTCGGGGCAGGGACGCTGGTCTCCCTCGCGCGGGATGCGAGCGACGTGTTCGGCAGCATGAACGAACTCCCGGAGGGGATGGCGGCAGTAACGGCAGGAAGGGAGGAAGCCGCAAGGCGCAGGCTCGTCGGGATGCTGTCAGGCCGCTGGCAAGAGGTCTGTGACGCTTGGTGGGGCGAGGTGTTCCCGGCCATAGGCGGCGAACTTGAGTCAGTCAGCGGCACGTTTGCGGACAAGCTGCGCGGGCTGCGCTCCAGGTGGCCCGAAGCTCCATCGGATCCGGCTGGGGCGGCGCTGTTCACGAGCGACCTCATGGGCGGCGCGCTGTCAAGAATCCCCGGAAAATCGACACTGAAGGGCCAGATAGAGGACGCGCTGGGCATGAAGCTCACGGACTGGAAGAAAGGGTTTGCGGACGCGGCCCTGATATCGGAATCGCTCTTCGCGCGGCCGCCGTACGAGCCTTCGGAAGCGGAAGCCAGGAAAATGCTCATAACGAGCGCGGCCATCGGTTGGGAGAACTGGGACTCGGCAAGGCGCCAAGCGGGCTGGCTCACCTTTTCGGATCTCGTGCGTTACGCCACGCGCGCGCTGGCATCTGGCGCGTGCTCGGGCAGATTCAAGCACGTGCTGGTGGACGAGTTCCAGGACACAGACGGCTTGCAGAACGACATGATAAAGGCGCTGGCGTCCCAGGGGGACGCCCCCTCGGTCTTTCTGGTGGGCGACATCAAGCAGTCGATCTACCGCTTCCGCCACGCGGAACCCAGGCTGTTCGCCTCGTACATGGAACGCCCGGGCGCCATCAATATACCGCTGTCGTGCAGCTACAGGATGAGCGGCGCGATGATGGGCGCGATAAACGCCGTGTTCAGCCATATATGGGCCGACGGCGTGATCTCGCCGGATGGCGGCGGCATCACGGCCGCTCCCGGCTATGAGCCGCTCCTTGCGCCCACGGACGCGCCATGGTGGGGACTCCGCGATTTAAAACGCGCCACTGGCGCGCCGCAGCCCCTTGAAATCATCCTTTACGCGGACGACGACGACGGGCCGGAAGACGGCGAGGCGCCGCCACGTAAACCAGCCATAGCGGAAAAGCGGAGAAAGCTCGCCGCGTGCCTTGCGGGCAGGCTAAATGGCATGGTGAGCGGCAAAGACGAGATATGGGGCAAGGCAGAGGAGGCTTTCAGGCCGGTCAAATACGGCGACATCGCGATACTCGTCCCGGGCAGGACCTTCTATGGCGTCCTTGAGGAAGCGTTGCAGGAGGCAGGGATACCGGCTGTCTTCGAGAGTGGCATGGATTATTTCAGGAGGGGCGAGGTACGCGATATGATAAACCTCCTGCGGGCGCTGGACGACCCTGGAGACGATTACGCGCTCGCGGGGTGGGCAGAGTCCCCCTTCTCAGGCCTCCCCCCCGGCGCGTCGCTCGAACTAATGGCGCAAAGCCCCGGTTCATTGTGGCAACTGCTGTCGGAACTCTTCCCGGACGCCGCGGCGCGCTTCATGAAGCTCCGGCGGAGGGCCAGGATGGCAGGGCCTTCCGCCGCGATGCTCTCCCTGATCGAGGACGACTCGTGGCTTGCGGCGTACAAACCCGCCCAGAGAGGGCGAGTCTTGGCCCACGTCCTGCGCGGCGTCGAGGTCGCGCGCGATTACGAAGCGTATTTTGGACGGAACCTCTCCGCCTGTGCCGACTACCTTGGGAGGGCCATGCGCGGAGGTTTCCAGGCGGACGAGCCGAAATCGCCAGAGGAGGGCGATTTCGTGCGGGTCATGACCGTCCACGCGTCTAAGGGGCAGGAGTTCCCAGTTGTGGCGTTGATGGGCATGGAGAGCCCGGTACGGCCTAAGGTCACGGCACGGGCGTCCGTCTCCCGCCACATAGGCGTGGTCGCGCGGGCGCTGCCCTGCGTGGATTGCGACGCCTCACCCGGCGAGACGCTTGAATCGGTGACGGCCAAGTGGCACGATATCCTGGAGAGGGCAGAGGAGCGGGAGGAGAAGGAGCGGCTCCTGTACGTGGCGATGACCAGGGCGAAGGACAAGCTGATCTGCTGCGGCGTCCAGGGCCCTGGCGCGTCCCTGGAAAGCGATAACTGGCTCGGCTGGCTGCTTCAGGCAAACGAAAAAAGCGGCAGGCCTTTCGCCATATCCCACGCCAACGGCTTTGAACCGGCTGCGCCTGAGTCACATGACATGGAAGCGACCGGGCCATTACGGCGAGCCACGCAAATGGCCGCAGCCTTCCCGGCTGTGTCGCTCGCCGGCCTGTCTGCCACGGCCTACTCGCTTTACATGTGGTGTCCGGCGGCGTATCGCGCCAAGTACCGTCAGGGCAGGGAGCTCAAGTGGGAGCTCCCCGACGGTGACGGCTACGGGGGGGCGGATCTCGGCTCGCTGGCCCACTGGGCGCTCGCGAAATGGGATTTCACGGCAGAGGGCTTAGAGCGCTTGCTCCCGCCTGGCGGCATGCCCAGGAGCGCCCTGGAGGCGATCAAGAGGGGCCTCCCGTCGTTTTTAAGGCCTGTATTCGCCTCGTCGCGTAACCGGGATGCTCTCAGGTCATGGCTTTTTGCCTTCGCCGCCACGGACGAGTGCGCCGCGCTCCGCGAGTTGGACGGTGAGGGTATGCTGTGCAAGGAACTCTCTTTTGTGGTACCGTTTAAAGGTGTGCGCCTCGCCGGCAGCATCGACCTCTTCTGGGAGGACAATAGCGGGACACACGTCAGGGATTGGAAGATAACGCAGGTGGAGCGCGCGCCGGACGAACTCTACCGCGAGCAGGTGAACTTCTACTCCGCCGTCTGTAAAATAGCGGCGGGGCTCGTTAGCGGCAAAGCGGTTCGAACGATCGACGCCGGGCTGATATACCTGCGGCCAGGAAACGAGAGCGGCGTCTGCGAGCTGTTGGATCCAGACGGGCTGGACGAAACGGCGCAGAGCATAGAAATGGTTATTAAGGCCGCTGTGTCAGGACCGTTCTCCCCGCGCCGGGATCGCTGCCCGCGCTGCCCTTTCCGGCATGACTGCGCCTTTTGACCCGGCAGAGCGCGCCAGGTCTTGCAGCCGCTTATCACACGCGTATTTCCGCGTATACATTTGTTATGCTGATAGTGTTTGCTGTGATCTCGTATTTTTTTATCTGCCTTTATGATAGAATTTCATCATGCTTTAAGAGGAGGAAGCAAATCCTTGCCAAAGATTCTTCAAAGACCAGCCCAAGCAGTGGGTAAAAATCCGCATGACGGGATATTCGCGGCCTCTGACGAATTTTCGCGTTTCTTTGAGGGCGTGAACGAGATAGTCCTGGTCGTAGACGAGGGGCGTGCGGTCGTAGCGGCGTCCGATCTCGCTAGGCGCACCTTGGGCATAGATCTGAGTAAGCCCGGCAGGGTCCCGGTCGACGACTTTTTCCCGCGCGTCTACCTGGACGCGATCTTCAGCAGGGTGCGGCTGGAGAAAATAAATGACAAACCGCTGACTTTCCCGGTCAAGGACGCTTCGGGCAAGGAAATCGTCCTAGAGACGAGGTTCAACTGGTTAAGCCTTGATGGGGGGGACGCCCTTGTCCTGAACTGCCGCGACATTGGTTGGTATACAGACGCCATTTCAAGGCTGGCCGAGCAGGAAAACCGCTACAGGACCATCTTCCACGAGTCGCCGCTGGGGTTCATCCACGTGAACAGCGACGGCTACGTCACGGACTGCAACAATGCTTTCCTCGGGATATTCGGCTTCGAGCGCACAGAGGTCTTGGGCGTCTGCCTGGTCGAGGACAGCGACACTAAAATGTACCAGCGGTTCAAAATCGCGGTCATGGACGCGCTGATCGGCGTCAGCTCCCGCCATGAATCCGTGTTCCAGCCGCAGGACGGCAGCCAGGCGAGGTGGGTCAGGGTCTCGTTCAGCCCGGTGCGGACGGACGAACAGGTCTTCCTTGGGGCGATAGGCATAGTGGAGGACATAACCGAGGCGAAGCGGGTTGTCGAGGAGATAAGCTACGTCAGCAGCCACGACGCGCTCACGGGCCTTTACAACAGGGCGGCCTGCGAGAGGGCTCTCGTGGCCTTCGACAAGCAGGAGTACCTGCCCCTGAGCCTGATCTTCGCCGATCTCAACTGTCTGAAGCTCGCCAACGACGCGTTCGGCCACGAGGAGGGGGACACGCTCCTGCGCGCGGCAGCGGACATTTTGAAGGAGAACGCGACGAACAACGACTCCGTCTACAGGCTGGGGGGGGACGAGTTCCTGATGATCCTCCCCAACGCGGACCTATCGGCGGCAGCGTCGAGGGCTAAGAGCATTACCGACGCCTGCGCGATGTGGAAGACCGGTGGGTTCGTCCGGACGAGCGTCGCGCTAGGGTGCGCGACGAAGTACTTCGCGGAGCAGGTTCTAAACGACGTCATGAAGGCGTCTGAGGACGAGATGTACGCCAACAAGCTCCAAGGAGGGAAGAAAGCCAGGAAGGTCATACTGGCGGAACTCGAAAAGAGGCTCCACGGCATGATGGGCGGCGCTATGGGCAAACGGTGCAGGAGCATGGTGCTCTGGGGCGAGTGGGCGATAGAGAATATGCCCTCGAAGCTCGACCCGGAAGAGTTCCGTCTGCTGTGCAGATACCATGACATAGGCCTGCTCGCCTCGCCGGGCGAACTGGACATTATAAGGGCAGACCAGCACAGGAACAAGGTCGCCCCGCCGATGCAGCACATGGCGACTGGCTACAGGATCGCCCGGAGCATCTCGGAGCTCTCTCCCGCTGCGGAGAATATCCTGGCACATCACGAGTGGTGGGACGGCATGGGATACCCAAACCAGCTGAGAGGGGATGAGATCCCATACGCGTCGAGGCTCATCTCGATACTTGACGCCGTCGAGGGGATGGCCACGCTGGCTTTAGAGGGTGACGTAATGACGCTGGACGATGCCGTAAAATCAGTGCAGCTATGCGCCGGCAAGCAGTTTGACCCAGATTTGGTGGGCGAGTTTACGGAAAAGCTCGTTAAAACGCCGCCCGAATTTATATAGTTTAGGGAGGTTCGAAAATGACAATTGAAAGCGCTGATGGAAAGAACAGATCGGAGATCCAGGGCATGGTCGAGGAGATGATATCCGCCGACGACTCACAGAAACGCTCCGGCCTCGCCGCGGCCATACTGGGGCTCGACCCCCAGAACCCCGCCGCGAAGTACGTGACGTGGCAGGAGCTGGACGATGAGGCGTCGATGGAGAGGATGGATCTGCTGTACGAGGCCATAGAGACGCTCCGCCCTTCGATCAAGAGCCACGAGGAGACGGTGGACGAGAACGACTATTCCCTGTTCCTCTCCATGCTCTCCGACCTGTCGTCGTTCCTGTACTTCCGGGGCGAAAAGGAGAGGGCGTTCGAAGCGGCGCAGGAGCTAGTAGACCTGGACAGCGAGTGCTACATAGCAGGGCGCATAGTCTACTACTCTATCCTCGTGGAAAGGGGCGAGTACCGCAAGACAGTCGACGCCGCTGATGCCGATATGTGCGAGACGCCGATAGCGGCGTACTGCCGCGCCATCGCCCTCTATGAGCTGGACGGCGCGTCCGGCGAGGCGTCTGAAGCCTTGATCGAGGCGATCTCGATAGACCCTGACATGGCGTTTTACATAACGGGGGTATGGGCCTTCGACGACGAGGACACGGAGGCGGACGAGGACGACGTCTATATGGACGAGCTCATGATGCAGTCCGCCATACTCTCTGACCTGTGGGCCGCCACGGACGAGCGGCTGGCCTTTCTGAGCGCCGTCGTGTTCGCCTTCGGGTACCTCACGGGCAGGATAGAGGACGCCCGTGAGGCCGGCATGATCGAGGAGGGGTACAGGAACCTGGGCTGCCTGGAGGAGATGGCCGAGGCCCGCGACACGATCCAGGCCATGCTGGCTGAGGGCAAGGATCAGTCGGACGTGGACGATGAAGCGCTCTTCCTCTTTAAGGATATGAGGGACAAGGGATTATTCAATTAAAGAAACGCTGATTGATCGGCCAAAACGATTAGCCAGCCTTCTTGAATTTTCGCGGTAAGCGGTATGGAGGGTCTTTCTGAAATGTCTATGAAAACAGCGAAACAACCAGCGCAAAACAGCGTCGCCCCTGTGGCGAAAACACCTCCCGTGGCGAGCAAGACGCCGAAGCGCGCCGTCGGGATCACCGAGACGGGGCTCCGCGACGCGCACCAGTCCATAATGGCCACCAGGCTGCGCACGAGCGACATGATCCCGATCTGCGAGGCGTTGGACGAGGTGGGCTACCACTCCCTGGAGATGTGGGGCGGGGCTACGTTTGACGCCGCGATGCGCTTCCTGAGCGAGGATCCCTGGGAGCGGCTGCGCGAGATAAGGAAGCGGGTCAAAAAGACGAAGCTGCAGATGTTGCTGCGCGGGCAGAACCTAGTGGGCTACCGGCACTACGCGGACGACGTGGTGCGTGAGTTCGTCAAGCGGATGATAGGCAACGGCATCGACATCGTGAGGATCTTCGACGCGCTCAACGACCTGCGCAACATGGAGATCGCCGCCGATCAGGTGAAGAGGGAGGGCGCGCACCTCCAGCTCGCCATCTCGTACACCATCTCACCGGTGCACACGCTCGATCTCTTCGCGAGGCAGGCCAGGGACATGGCCGACATGGGCGCCGACTCCATCTGCGTGAAAGACATGGCGGGCCTCCTCTCGCCTGTGGCAGCCCGTTCCCTAGTGGAGGCGATCAAGGCGAAGGTCGATCTGCCGATACAGCTCCACAGCCACTACACGAGCGGCCTTGCCGCGATGGCGTACCTTGAGGGCCTGGAGGCGGGGGCTGACGTGTGCGACTGCGCCATCTCGCCCTTCGCGATGGGGACGAGCCAGCCCGCGACGGAATCAATCGTGGCGGCTCTGTCCGGCGGCCCCCTCGACACGGGCCTGTCGCTGGAAAAGCTGCTCCCCGTCGCCGATTACTTCAGCAAGCTGAAGGAGAAGTATTCGGACATAATCATGGGAGTGTCAGGCGTCGACATCAACATACTGCTGTACCAGGTGCCGGGAGGGATGTACTCCAACCTCCAGAGCCAGCTCAAGGAGGGCAACGCCCTTTCGAAGCTGAAGGACGTCCTGGAGGAGGTCCCCCGCGTCAGGGAGGAGATGGGCTACCCGCCTCTGGTCACGCCCACGAGCCAGATAGTCGGCACTCAGGCGGCGATGAACGTCATGGTGGGGGAGCGCTGGAAGGTCATCCCCAAAGAGGTGCGGCAGTACTTCCTCGGCTATTACGGCAAGACCCCGGCGCCGGTGAACAAGGAGATCCAGGCGAAGGCCACGGACGGCGGGCAGCCCATCTCCTGCCGCCCCGGCGAAAAAATCCCGCCGGAGATGGAATCGCTCCGCAAAGAGGTGGGGGCGTGGGCGACGCAGCCTGAGGACGTCCTCTCCTACGCGATGTTCCCGCAGGTGGCGAAGGACTTCCTGCCGAAAAAGTTCGCCAGGGAGAGGCTGGTCAACGTCGGGCTTGACGAAGCGATAGCGGAAAACGCGTATCCAGTATAGAAAGTGTTTTCTGATATCTTGTAACTTTAACCGATGATCTCAAATTAATAGTGCGTAACGACGCCGCAGACGCTTGTTTGCGGCGTTTTTTTAATTCTTTTGCGCCGCAGGCGATACTGTTCTTTAATTTTTGTTCGCTGGCAAAGACCTGGATGGCCTTGCAAATATAAAAATATGTGATATCGTTGTGTCAAGATGTGTCGAGTGTTGTTATAAAGTGGGAGGTAAGGGAAGACCAGGCAGAAGAGATGAGAAATCAAGCCGTCAGGGCGCGTGAGCTTTCCGTGTCACGGCATATCACAGCGCTGCGGCAGTGAAGGGGCATCCTCGGAGGGATAGCGTTTGTCGAAGGGATTGTTCGGCCATTACGTACATAAGCTCGACGCCAAGGGCAGGATCGTCCTGCCGGCTCGTTTCCGTGACGAGCTCGGGCAATTCGTCATGGCGACGATCGGCATCGAAAAGTGCATTTCCGTCTTCCCCATGTCTCAGTGGGAGGTGCTGTTGGACAATCTCTCGGAGAAGAAAACCGGGACCGCCAGCGAGCGCAAGCTCCGCAGGATGATAATGGCGTCCGCGCACGAGCTGGAGATAGACGTGGCCGGGCGGATCCTGCTGCCCCAGCTTCTGAGGGGCTACGCCGGCATCAGCCAGGAAGTGAGCGTCAACGGCAACGACAACCGTCTGGAGATATGGGATCTCGCGACGTGGAACGAGGACTGGGAGACGGCCATAAAGGAGCTCCCGGAGACGGCGGAGGAGATAGGATGGCTGCTGTAAGCGTACACGTCCCTGTGATGGCCAAGGAAGTCGTCGAAATCTACGAGGGGTTTACGGGGACGGGCTCAGAAGCTGTTTTCGTGGACGCGACGCTGGGCGCTGGCGGACACGCGCTGGCAGTGCTTGAGGGATTTCCCCGCGCGTCCTTGGTCGCCTTCGATCAGGACTCAGACGCACGCTCGCTGGCATCAGGGAGGCTGTCCCTATACGGCGGCAGGGTGCGGGTCGTCCCGGAGAACTTCCGTGGGATCGCGCGTCTGGCGACGGAGGAGGGCTGGCGCGGCGCCAGCGGGATCCTCTTCGACCTCGGCGTCTCGAACATGCAGCTGTCCGTTCCTGGCAGAGGATTTTCGTTTCAGGACGACGGGCCCCTCGATATGAGGATGGACCGGGACGGCGGGTCGATCACGGCAGAGGAGTTCATCGCCACGAGGGGCGCGCCGGAACTGGCCAGGGTCTTCAGGGAGTACGGGGAGGAGCGCTACGCCTATCAGATCGCCAAGGCCCTGGTGCGCGCCCGCGAGAGGGGAGAGTCCCCTGCCACGACAGGGGAGTTCACTGCCCTCATCCGCAGGACTCTCCCGGCGCCGGTTCAGCGGAAGATGGGCGGGCACCCAGCCAGGAGGGTGTTCCAGGCGCTCCGGATCGCGGTAAATTCGGAGCTGGAGGCCCTGAGCGAGGGGCTGGACGGCGCGATCACGGTCGCTGGGCAGATGGGGGTCATCGTCGTCATCTCGTATCACTCGCTGGAGGACAGGATAGTGAAACGGCGTTTCCTGCAATGGTCGGCGGAGGGCAGGGGCATGGTTCTCATGAAACGCCCGCTCGTCCCAGGCAGTGACGAGATAGAGGCCAACAGGAGCGCCAGGAGCGCAAAGCTCAGAGCGTTTGTAAAAGGACAGCCCGCGAGCAAGGGCAAAGACGCAAGGAGGCATGGTCAAGGTGAAAGCACCCTCGGCAAGGCATGAAAGAACGGGTTCTCAATCGAAAGTCTGCGTGGTGTGTCTGTTGGGAGTGCTGATCTCAGCCATGACGCTCGGAAGCTTGCGGCTGTACGGGCTTTACCTGGAGCACAGGCTCGCCAGCATAACCGCGCGGATCGAGGCTGTCAACAACAAAAACGCGGTATTGGAGGAGCGCTTCTCCTCCCTGCTCTCCCCATCCCGCATCTACAACTACGCGAGGGCGGAGCTGAACATGGTGACGGCGCGCGACGTAGAGACGATACGGCTCCGTCATGGCCCGGGCGACGCCGCGTCGCCAAACCCGTCCGCGGCTGGCACGTTTGCGTCATCCCCCGGTGGCTTGTCGCGTCTCTTTGTAGGGACGGCAAATGCCAAAGATTAAGGAGAAGGTTCAGAGGGAGTCGTGGCGTTCGAAAAGCGCGTGGGGGGCCGTCGTTATCGTGACGATCCTCCTGGCCCTCCAGACGGTGCGTGTACACGCGTTTCCTGACGGAAGGGTGAGAAGGCAGTCCCAGCGGCAGTATTGGGCGCAGGTGCCTATCTCAACGTCGAGGGGTGACGTGAGGGATCGAAACGGCATCCCCCTTGCGATCTCCGTCCCGTCGGTGAGTTTTTTCATCGACCCGATGTTCTGGCAGCCAGCCAGCGCGGACGCCTTCACGCCCTTCTTCGGCAAGGCGGTGGCAGATAAATTTTCGCGGTCCCTGCCCGGCAGGTTCCACTGGGTGGAGAGGAAGGTCCCTTTCACCACGGCCGAAAAGCTCATCGAAAAGGACGTACCCGGGCTCTTTCGGATAAGGGAGAGCCAGCGGAAGTATCCCCACGGAGAACTCGCCTCTCAGGTGATAGGGTTCTGTGACATAGACGGTTCCGGCCTGAGCGGTGTGGAGCGGGAGTGGAACAACGTCCTCTTCTCGCCGCCCCAGACGCGCTTTTTCGTGAGGAACGCCAAGGGGGACCTCCTCGACTTCATAGGCAGCAGCGCCGGGACGTTGCAGGTGGGCGCCGGGTCTATAACGCTGACGCTGGACTCGAAAATACAGCAGATCGTGGAGTGGAAGCTCCGGGAGGGCGCTGTGGCTGCCGGGACGAAGTGGGGCGCCGGAGTGTGCGTTGACCCAAAGACCGGCGAAATCATCGCCATGGCGAGCTACCCCCAGACGAACCTGAACGACCGAGCCAGCTTCGGTAACGCCGAGGCGCTCCGCAACAACGCCATAGCCCGCGTTTACGAGCCAGGCTCCACCTTCAAGCCCATTTTCCTAGGTATAGCCAAGGAGATGGGCGTAGCCCCGCAGAACGAAAAATTTACCTGCAATGGGCGGCTCGCCATCGCCGGAGGCATGATCCGGGACGTCAGCAGCCACGGGACGCTCGACCAGGAGGGGCTCCTTATCAAGTCGTGCAACACTGGGATGGCGACCATAGGGAACAGGGCAAACGCCCACAGGGCTTACGGGATGCTCCGCCAGTTCGGTTTCGGAGTCAAGTCCGACATCGAGATATCTGGCGAGGAGGAGGGGCTGTTGCGTTCGCCTGGGGAGTGGCTGGGGATCGCGCGGGCTAACCTGGCTATCGGTCAAGGGCTTGCGGTGACGCCGTTGCAGCTCGCCATGGGGATAAGCGCCATCGCGGGCGGCGGGGAGCTGTTGAAGCCCTATATCATCGCAGAGGTGAGGAACGCGAACGGCAAGGTCATACACCAGGGCAAGAGGAGGGTCAGGAACGCTGTCCTGAACGAGGCCACGTGCGACTGGATAAAGGATGCGCTCGCAAAGACCGTCAGCATAGGCACGGGCAAGGCGGCCAGAGTCGAGGGCGTAGATCTCGCCGGCAAGACCGGGACGGCCCAGATAGCCATGGGCGGCGGGTACACGAAGGGTCGGTACGTCAGCTCGTTCGTTGGGTTCTGGCCCCACGATGACCCAGATTACGTCCTGCTCATCGTTTTAGGCGAGCCCAGCGGAGGCCGTTACTACGGGGGCGAGATCGCCGCCCCGATATTCAAGGCCATAGTGGAGGACATGACCAGGCTCAGCATGACGGCCCGAATGGCGGCCAGCTCATAGCTGAGTTCCCTGGCTAGAGGTGATTGTTTTGAAGATAGAAGAACTTTACAGCGAACTAAGCGGGGAAAAAACATTAAAGCTCCCCTCGAAATCGGGCGATAATTCTGCCAACATCAGGGAGATAGCGTACGACAGCAGAAGGGTCGCGGCAGGGGGCGGCGTCATGTTCGCGTGTTTCGCGGGCGTCTCAAACGACGGCCATGATTTCGCGGCAGACGCGTTGCGCGCCGGGGCGTCCGCCCTGTTATGCGAGCGCGAGATCCCTGCTGACGTGCCGATGATAATCGTCCCCGACGTCCGCGCATCGATGGGCGAGGCAGCGTCGATACTGTACGGGCGCCCTGCCGAAAAGCTGACGATGATTGCCGTGACCGGCACCAACGGGAAGACCACGACGGCCTACATTACGCGGTCCATCATGCGGTCAGCGGGCTTTACGACGGGGATGCTCGGGACTGTCGTGTACGACGACGCAAGGACTGAGACGGAGGCGTCGCGCACTACCCCTGAGGGTCCGGACATCCAGCGGGCACTGGCGGCCATGGTTCAAAACGGCGCTTCCTGCTGCGTCATGGAAGCGTCCTCTCACGGCCTCCATCAAGGGAGGCTCCAGGGGTGTGCCTTCGACAGGGCCGGTTTCAGCAACCTCACGATCGAGCACCTGGAATATCACGGCGACATGGAAAGCTATTTCGCAGCGAAGCGCCTCCTGTTCACCCGTTACATGCGCGGCGACTGGGCGGCCTCCGTAAACGCTGACGACCGTTACGGCAGACGGCTCATAGAGGAGTTCCCCGGCAATGCCAGGGGTTTCTCCATCAAGAGCGTGGACGGTTCCCTCTATAGGTGCCGCGTCACTGAAGCGGGCATCGACGGGACGACACTAGACATAACTTTCCCCTGCGGCTCGCGCATCAAAACGCGCTCGCCGTTCATAGGGGCGCACAACGTCTCGAACGTGCTGGAGAGCGTCGTAATCGCCGACTCTCTGGGCGTGCCTCATGAGAAGATCGCCAGTGGGGTCGCAGGGTGCGCTCAGGTTCCGGGCAGGCTGGAGCACTATGACCTAGGCGGCTTCGCGGCCTTCGTCGATTTCGCCCACAGCCCGGACGGCCTGGAACAGACGTTGTCCACGCTAAGAGCGGTAAAGCGCGGCAAGCTCTGGGTCCTCTGGGGCGCCGGGGGGGACAGGGCGCCCCAGAAAAGGCCCGTAGCGGGGGGTGTCATGGCCCGCATGGCCGACCGTATCGTCATAACGACGGACAACCCGAGGTCGGAGCGTCCGGAGGACATAGCGGGGCAGGTGGAGGCAGGGCTCCTGTCGTCCGGCGTCGCCGCAGAATACGATATAGTCCTGGACAGGCGGGAGGCCATCAGGATGGCCCTTGGCGCGGCGCAGCCTGGCGATGTCGTCCTGATCGCTGGCAAGGGGCCGGAAAATTACATGGACTTCGGCAGCCACAAGGAGCATTTCAGCGATTCCGAGACGGTCCTCGAATGGGCGCGCGAGCGTTCGGGGAACGCGGGCTAAGAGGTTACGGGAGATGGCGGGCGCGGACAGCATCCTGAGAGAGGCCAGGTCGAGGCTCATGAGGCTATCGCCCTGCACCGTAGTAGTCAGCGGCGGCTACGGGCGGGTCGCGGCCCTGTTCATCCATCATGCCCTCGCGGGATCCTTCAAGGTTTTCTACGAGGCGATACGCTGCCGTGATATCACAGCCTGTGCCGACAAGATACTCGGGATTCCGGAGGACGCGACCGCGGTCGTCTGGGAGCTGGAGAGCGCATCGATCAGCGAAGCGGCTGAATTCGTCAAAAATTTCCCTCCCGCCCAGATCGCCATAACCGGCGCTTCTGGCATGGACGGGCAGCCAGGCGCCCCAGAGAGCGCGCTCCTGTCCGCGCTGGCCTGTCAGAGCAGCAGGGCCGTCCTGCACTACAACAGGGACGACGAGACCGTGAGCGCCGCAGCCGAGGCGCTTAAAAAGAGCGCCCTGGTGGAAACGAGATCTGTGGGCTTCGCCGGGGAGGACGTGACGATAAAGGAGTCCAGGAGCGGCCTGGGGCCGCAGGGGACGCCGGAGCTGAGTGCAGTCGTATCCGCGTTTGGCGAGGAACACCGCTGCCATTCGAAAATATTCGGCAGACAGAACGCGAGAGGCATGGCGTTCGCGTTCTCCGTGGCCCGCGAACTGGGCGTGCCGTCAGCTGAAATCCGCTCCGGGATAGCAGAGGTCAGGTTCCCTCTCGGAGCGGGGGGGGTACGCCGCGCCGGCTGCGGCCTTGTGATCGACGAATCGCGCGGCGCTAACTTTGACTCTGCCTCACGGCATATCAAGGACTTAGTAGAGTTCGTCGCGCCGGAGAATACCGCCAAGCTGGCCATTTTGGGCGGTATGGGTGATCAGGGCGCCGACTTAAGGCACCAGAGCGAGGTGACATTGATCCGCGCCTGTCTTTTGGACGGCGTCTACCTTATAGGCAAAGAGTGGGACGGCATCGCGACGGAACAGACGTCCCTGCGCGGCAAGTGGGATGACGTGGAAGCCTTCATGAGGGACTTCGACCCCGCGTCGCTGGACGGCGCCGTGACGCTCGTGATGGATTCCGGGCGCTACGATATTTCAAGAATATTCCGCGCGGAGGAGGTAGCGCCATGAGGATGAAGCTCCTATGCCTCGCCCTCCTGTTTTTCGCGTCCGCCCTTTACTGCCAGGTCGTATTCCTGCGCGTGTCGCGCCGGTTTAGCGCGGGGGGGGCAAAGTGGTATGCCCTAGCCTCGCACATAGGCAAGTCCAGCACGCCAAGCATGGGCGGACTGGTGGCGCTGGGGCTCGTCCCATTTGTCGTTGCGGCGTCATACCTCTCTGGGTCAGCGGGACTCAGGGAAATGGCTCATATATGGGCCTACCCCGTCCTTGCCGCAGTAGTCGGCCTTGCGGACGACGCCTTGAAAGCCCGCGCGCGATCCGGCGACGGCCTTACGAGCCTTCAAAAATTGTTCCTCCAGGTAGCGGTCACGTTGCCCTGGGCCGCGTGGGCCTCGTCAAGAGGCGTTTACCTCACGCCTTGGATCGAGATCCCGCAGGCCTATGCCGCAGCCCTGCTGTCGTTCCTCGGGATTGGGATATTGAACGCTGTCAACGTGACGGACGGCTTGGACGGGCTTGCTGGCAGCGCCATGATCTTGTCGCTGTGCGCCGTCGCGCTCCTCTGCGGCACGGATTCCGCCGCGGCCTCGTCCGTAGCGGGCATCGCCATCTTAGCGGCATTCCTCTGGCACAACGCGCACCCTGCAGAGCTGTTCATGGGGGACGTGGGCGCGCACCTCTGGGGCGCCCTCCTGCTGTCGCTCTGCGTGGAGTCGCGCTTTCTCGCCTTCGTATTCCCTCTGGCCTTCATCTTTGGGGTCGAGATCATAACAGTCGCTGTCCAAATATTCTCCATACGCTTCTTTGGGAAAAAAGTTTTCCGCATGAGTCCCCTCCATCACCACTTCGAGCTGTGCGGATGGAAGGAAACCAAGATCGTGGCGAGGTTCTGCCTCGCGCACCTGGCCGGCATGGCGGCGGTTCTCATACTGCTGCTGACTCTATTCGAGCTTTACGGGGGGCGATATTAAATGGCGATGGGCGATGACCTTCCAACGCTCGCTGGCGTGAAGATCGGCGTGCTGGGCTGTGGCGTGAGCGGGACGGCGATAGCTCGCCTCGCGGCGCGGACGGGCGCGCGCGTGTTCGTCTCGGACTCCCGGGAGCTGCCTCAAGAGACCGTCTCGCTCTTAGAGGAGATAGGCGCCCAGCGCGAGACGGGGAACTCCGACAAGATTTTAAGCTGCGACATGGCAGTCACCAGCTCCGGCTTCCCGCCTGACGCGCCCATAATAGCCAAAATCCGGGAAGGGGGCGTACCGCTGATCGGTGAGCTGGACTTCGTGTCGCCGTTCTTGAAAGGCCGTGTCATCGGGATCACTGGGAGCAACGGGAAGACGACGACCACTTCGCTCCTGGGGCATTTACTCGAATATTTGAACCAGCCAGACGGGCGCGTGGCCGTCGTAGGCAACATCGGGAACCCCATAGCGGAGGCGGCAGGGACGGATTACGCCTATATAGTGGCTGAACTGAGCAGCTTCCAGCTGCACTGGTCAAAGAATTTCGCCCTGGACGCGGCGGCAGTCACGAACCTGGCCCCTGATCACATAGACTGGCACGGCTCTTACGAAAACTACGTCGCGGATAAGGCGAAGATACTGACGTTCGTCAGGGGCGTCAACAGCTCTCTGTTGTTCCCGAGGCCATCAGCGAAAGGGTACGCGTCGTCCCTGCCGCCGGAGGTGTCCGGCCTATTCAGCACGCTCTCCTGCTTGAACGAACATACGCGCGGCTTTGCGATAGTGAGGGCCGAGGAAGCGTCTGCCCTGAAACCGGAAGGGCATGTGTTCACGCTGGCGTGGGATGTCCCCGCTTCCAGGATGACGGACAGGGCGATCGCCCTGAGCACGAGGCACAGATGTGCCTATGCCTTCGGAGAAGAGTTGTTCAGCTTCGACGAGACGACCATGATAGGCAGGCACAACATGGAGAACGCGGCGATGGCGATGGCGGCGGTGAGTGCCTTGGGCCTGGATATCGCAAAGGCGCGGGAGGCACTCTCGACCTATGCCCCGCCGCCGCACCGGTGCGCTCTGGTGCTCTCGTCCGACGGCGTGTCGTACGTGGACGACTCCAAGGGGACGAACATCGCCGCCTGCGTGACCGCCCTGTCGTCCATAGAGGGAAGGAAGATCGTGATCCTTGGCGGAAGGCGCAAAGGCGAGGATTTCGGCAGACTGGCCGCCCCCCTCGTGAGCTTCGCGAAACACGCGCTTTTAATCGGCGAAGCGTCCCGAGAGATAGCCCTCGCCCTCTCTGCCCAAGGTTATACGGATTTCACCGAGGCTGGCGGGATGGAGGAGGCGGTGCGCCTGGCGCGCGGCATGGCCGCCCCCGGCGACGTTGTCCTCCTCTCCCCGGCTTGCACGAGCTGGGATTCATATAAGAACTACGGCGAGCGCGGCGATCATTTCGCGTCGCTGGTAAGGCAGATTACGGGGGTGAAGCGCGGTGTATGAGGCAGGGACCCTCCAGGCGGCCTCGGGCAGGGTTGGCAAGGTCGACCCGACGCTGTGGCTGATCCCTCTCGTCTTGAGCGGGATCGGGATACTGATGGTGACGTCGACTACCAGCCCGTCGTCCTTCGACGCGTCCGGGACGCCCTTTACGATGGGCATAAAGCAGCTGCAATGGCTCGGTCTCGGCGTCCTGGCCATGTTCGTCACGTATTGCGTCCCTGTCAAGGCCTGGTACAAAATGAGCGGCCCGCTCTGGGCGCTGTCGATGATCCTGCTCCTGGCCACCCTCGTGCCAGGCGTAGGTTCCATGGTGGGCGGCGCCCGCAGGTGGATTCGCGTGGCAGGGGTGTCCGTCCAGCCGTCCGAGATCCTCACCCTGGCTCTGATCATGGTGGTTGCGAAGCTGACTGTGAGAAACGAGATGAACCCGCAGAAGTGCTTCTGGTTGTTGCTGCTGATCATGTCGGTTTCCGGCGCGCCGCTTTTGAAGCAGCCTGACCTCGGCTCCACCATCCTTATCTCCGCCATCTGCATGGGGATGTACGTCGAGCGGTTCGGATGGAAGATGCCGCTCGTGGCAGGCGTTTTCGGCGCTGCCCTGTTTGCCGTCTTTATCATGTCGAAACCGTACAGGATGAGGAGGGTCTACGCCTTCCTCAACCCGTGGCTGGATCCCTTGGATGCGGGGTTCCAGACCATTCAGGGGCTCATCGCCTTCGCCAACGGCGGTAAGTGGGGGACAGGCCTCGGACACGGCTTCCAGAAACTACAGTACCTGCCCGCCGCCTCTACCGACTTCATATACGCCGCGTTAGGAGAGGAGCTGGGCCTGATCGGGACGCTGGGGGTCCTGTCGCTCTTCCTCCTGTGGCTCGCGCGCTGCCGTGAACTGTACAACAGGGTACCGGAGGGGTATGAGACAGCGCTTGTCTGGGGGGTGACGCTCACCATAGCGATCCCGCTGTTCATAAACGTGGCGGGCGTGACGAACGCGATGCCCCTCACGGGAATGCCTTTGCCGTTCGTCAGCTACGGCGGCAGCTCTCTCATTATGATGTGGATGAGGGTGGGCCTTTTGCTCCGGATCCACAAGGAGCTCGCCGAACCAGCGTGAGGACGCCGGAAAGGGTGCTGATCGTGGCCGGCGGCACGGGCGGACATATACTGCCTGCTACAGCCTTCGGGAGTTGGATAGGCGAGCGCTATCCTGCCGTAAAGGTGAGCTACATGTCGGGCAGGAGGCCTGTCGAGCTGGACATATACCGCTCCTTGAAAATCGAACCCATAGCAGTGGACGCCTCTGGCTCGCCTCTTGGCGCGCCGCCTGGGGAGAGGCTGACCCGATGGAAGGATTTGATGCGATCCTTCGGGCAAGCAGCGGCCTTTGTCAGGCGTGACCCGCCAGATCTCTGCGTCGCCTTTGGCGGGTACGTTTCGGCCGCGGCGGTTTTGTCGTCATTCCTGGGCAGGATCCCCGTCGTCGCCCACGAACAAAACGCCCTCGCTGGGAAGGTGACGCTCTGGGCACGGAGGCTGGGCGCGCGGGTCGCCTCGGGCTGGGGGCGGTGCGACCCGCTACCGCACAGCGGTTTCACGCCTGTCGGGGTGCCGGTGCGCCCGTTGCCCGGCATGAGCCGTGAGACCGCTGCCGGGAAGCTCCTGCCCGGATTGCGCCTGGGGGACGGTCCCGTTGTCGCGGTGATGACCGGTTCGCTGGGCAGCGGGACGCTCACCGGCATCATCGGGCAGCTGTCCGGCCTGAGCGAGTTCGCGTCCTGGAATTTCCTCGTGATCGACCCAGGCGCGGAGGAGCCGCAAGCGGCTTCGCGCAACCTGATACGCCTCCCCAGGTCCTGGGACATAGCGCCGCTCTTCAACCTGGCGGACATACTCGTCACAAGGGGAGGGGCGTCCACGCTGGCGGAGGCGCAGGCAAGCGGCATTCCTGTGGTCGTGGTGCCGTGGAGGGGGGCTTCTGGCGACCACCAGATGAAAAACGCGCTCGAAATGGCCAAAGCGGGCCCGGCCGAGATATTCGACGAGACGACGGGGGTTTGGAGTCTCGCGTCAATGTTGGCGAATATGAGCTCCCATTGTGCGCCCGACAGGAAGGATATCGGCAAAAAGATGTATAATGCTTCAACAAATATCTGTGCGAGGCTTTGGAGTTTTTGCTGCGCTTTTCTTGAAGGGAGAGATTGATTTGAGGGCAGAAAGACGGGCCTTCATAGATGTTAACGACCGGCTGAACATCCACCTAATGGGGATCGGCGGCGCCGGGATGAGCGGGCTCGCGCTCTTGCTGGACGCGATGGGGCACAGCGTGAGCGGCTGCGACATGGAGAACTCTTTTTACATGAACAGGCTGCGCCAGAGAGGCGTGAGCATAGAGATGTCGCACGGCAAGGAACACCTCGACATCTATAAGCCCGGCCTCATCATCCACACGAGCGCCATAGCGCAGGATCACCCGGAGCTGATCGAGGCTCGGAAGAGGGGCATCCCAGTGGTGCGCAGGGCCGAGATCTTGAGCGCCATATTCAACGCGAGGAAGGGCGTGGGGATCGCCGGCACCCACGGTAAGACCACCACGTCGTCCATGATATCGTTCGTCTCCGAATCAGCGGGGCAGAAACCGACCGTAGCCATAGGCGGCGAGCTCTCAGACATCGGGTGCAACGCGAAGCTCGGGGACGGAGAGTACATGGTCGCCGAGCTCGACGAGAGCGACGGCTCGTTCGAGCTGTTCAGGCCGCTGGTCACGGTGGTCACCAACGTGGACTGGGATCATATCGATCACTACCCGACGCTCGACAGCGTGATAGAGGCATTCAGTCGTTTTATCGTTGGCAGCAAGCCGGGGGCGCCTGTTATAATCTGCGCGGAGGACGCCGGGGCGTCAAGGCTCCTGGCATCCGGCGAGATAGGGAACGCGACGCCTTACGGGTGGGGGCGGCACAGGAAGTGGGGCGCGGAATGCGCGCGTTTCCTGGACGGCGGCGGCAGCGTATTCACTGTGTACAGGGACGGGCTCAGGCTCGGGGAGATGAGCCTCAGGCTCTCCGGGGAACACAACGTGCTGAACTCGCTGGCGGCTCTCGCGGCCGCGGACGCGATGGGCATACCGTTTGAAACGGCCTCGAAGGCGCTCTCCGTTTTCAAGGGCGCGAAGCGTCGCCTCCAGGCAGTGGGCGAGGCACGGGGCGTGCTCATATACGACGACTACGGTCATCACCCGCGCGAGATCGCTGCCACGATGAAGGCGCTCTCGGGCGCGTTCCAGGGTCGCCCGCTGCACGTCATCTTCCAGCCGCACAGGTACACGAGGACCAACGCACTCTTTGCGGACTTCGCGAAGGTGCTGGGCGAGGCTGAGAGGATTTACCTGCTCCCCATATACTCTGCGGACGAGACGCCCATCGCCGGGGTGTCGTCATTTTTGATAGCGGATGAACTGCACTCGGCAGGTAGGGCCGACTCCGCCGTATGCGGCGACTTTCAGGAGGCGACTGACATGGTGTGTGACAACGTAAAGCCCGGGGACATCGTGCTCACGATCGGGGCCGGAAACGTCGAGGAGCTTGGCGGCCAGATACTCGGGGCGCTTAAGAAGAGGGCCGCCATAGAGGATGCGACTGCAGTCGGCGCCTGAGCGCATTGATGGGATCACGAGGCACGGCGTCCCGCTGGCCGGTTTTACGACGTGGAGAGTCGGCGGCACGGCTGAGACGCTTGTCGAGCCAAAGGACGCGGATGGCCTGTCCGCCGCCATTCGGTGGTTTGCGTCGCATGGCCTCGGCTGCTGTGTGCTGGGCGGCGGATCGAACACCTTGATCGCCGACGGGGAGATCAGCGTCCCGATAATTTCGACCGGCGCGATGCAATCAGTGTCGTTTTCGCGGGAAGGGGAAAATGTTTTTGTCGCATGCGGCGCTGGCGTCTCGCTGAAAAAGCTCTTCGCCCTGTCACTCCGCGAGGGGTGGAGCGGGCTGGAGTTCGCGGCGGGCATACCGGGCACGGTGGGAGGCGCCGTAATGGGCAACGCCGGCACTGGTGAAGGGGAGATATCGCAAGCGATCCAGAGCGTCGAAGCGACAGGCGCGGATGGCAAGACGAGGTCGATGGGCCGTGACGAAATAGAGTGGGGTTACAGGCGGTGCGGCCTCTCGGAGCGCGGGTTCGCCGTGATATCGCGCGTCACGGCCAGGCTTCGGCAATCGACCCAAGAGGCGGTGGCAAGCGTATCCAGGCAGACCATCGAACGCAGGAAATCCCAACCGCTGGGCACCAGGACGGCGGGCTGCGTCTTCAAGAACCCGGAGGGCGGCAAGGCAGGCCGGCTGCTCGATGAGGCGGGCTGCAAGGGGCTGTCTGCCGGAGGCGCCGTGGTTTCCGGGTTGCACGCGAATTTTATCGAAAATCGCTCCGGCTGTTGCACGGCATCAGACATAGCGAACCTCGCCAAGCTGTGCCGCCGGAGGGTCTACGAGAAATTTGGGGTCTGGCTCTCTTTTGAGATACAATTCCTGGGGTTTGACCGCCGATCCATGGAGGACGACGCGCTGGCATGAGAAGGTGGAAGGCGAGGCTGATTCTCTTAAGCTTCCTCTGCGGGGCGCTTTATTTCGCAGATCAGCGATATGACTATTTCAGGCTCAGAGGGCTTGAGATAGCCCCTGCGGGGATCCTCCAGGACACGACCGTATGGCAGTCGCTGCCGCGCGTCTCAGAGCGTTTCTGGCCGTCTCTCTTCTGGGAGAAGAGAGGGTTCGCCAGGGAGATCGAGGGCGCTTACCCGGTGGAGATACGGCTTACGGCGTCGGGATGGGGCAGATACAAGGTCTCGATCATACCGCTGGAGCCCATGCTATACGTCTCGTGGAACTCCGACATGTGGCTTCTGTCCAAAAACGGCCGCATGTGGCGGACAGACCTGCCGTCGAACGCCAGCGTGAAGGGTCTCAAGCTCCCAGATAAACCAATATTGGCGTGGGATTCAGGGCTGGCGACGCCCATTGACCCGGACGCGCAGGGCGGCGGGATTTTTCGTTCAAGCCTGCCCTTAACCAAGATCAAAAAGTGGTACGATATGCTGGAAAAGGTTGGCTGGGAGGATGATATTTACTGCGTGTTAGCAAAAAAGATAGATGGCAGGCCAGTGGTTCAGCTTTTGCTGGGATCCGGCGACGGGCAGCCCGGCGAGGTCGTACTCAAAGAGGACACGGCGAACTGGTCGTCGATCGCGGCAGCCATGGCTAAGGTCTTCAGCGGCGCCGCGGGCCCGGTGCCGAAAGGCCTGGTAGTAAACGCCACCTATGCGGACAGCATGACGTTCACCGTTACCAGCAGGGATAACAGGTAGCCCGGGGTTATAACTTTTTACTGATTGGGGGATCCCGCATTGTTCAAGAAAGCTTCTGCGTCATCCGGATATAGGGATCCGGAAGTCCTGGTGGGGCTGGATCTCGGCACCAGCAAGGTGACGGTGGTGGTAGCCGAGCGCGAAGGCCCCAGCGGGGAAGCTCAGATAATCGGGATGGGGCAAGCGCCGTCCAATGGGATCAGGAAAGGCCTGATCGTCCACCTGGACAATGCCGTGAGGTCTGTCCGTCAGGCAGTGAGCGACGCCGAGAACATGGTCGGCCTGGAGCTGACCGACGCCACGGTCTCCTTCAGCGGCGGCGACATACACAGCGTCAGGTCGAAGGGCATGATATCACTGGGGCGTTCCCCCAGGACAGTGATGCAGCTTGACGTGGGCCGCGTGATCGAGGCGGCACAGGCCGACGTGGCCGTCCCCCCGAATCAGATGATACTGCACACGATCCCCGTGGAATACACGCTCGACGGCAACACCGGGATAGACGACCCTCTCGGCATGACCGGGATGCGCCTCGACATAGACCTGGAGTCGGTCATAGTCCCGATTTCAACGGTGCAGAACGTCTACAACTGCGTGGACCGCGCCGGGCTGAACGTGACCGGCTTTGTGATAAAGCCGCTCGCCTCTGCCCTGGGCGCGATTACGCCGGAGGAGGCAATGGCCGGGGTCATAGCGGTGGACATCGGAGGAGGGACGTGCAGCGTCGCGGTGTTCGCGGACGGCCGCCCGAAGCACCTGGCCGTCCTCTCAGTGGGTGGGGATCACATAACGAACGACGTGGCATCCGTGCTCAAAATCCCCATCGGCAAGGCAGAGGAGATAAAAAAAGAGGTGGATCTCTACGCCGATCCGTCCATCGACTGCGCGGACAACCTGGAGTTCGACCACAACGGCAGGAACTACTCCTACTCCATCTCCCACCTGACGGAGATCGTGCAGTGCAGGCTGGACGAGCTCTTCTCGTCCCTCGTGAGCAGCGAGGTGGCGAACTCAGGCACATCGATGCTGCCTGCCGGCATCGTGCTGACAGGCGGGGTCTCATGCAGCGCGGGCATAGAGCAGTATCTGTCAATCCTCATGGACATGCCCGTGCGGAGCGCCCTTCCGATCGACTCCAACAGGATGCCCCCAGGGAGGAACGGGCCGGAGTACACCTGTGCGTCAGGGATCATCCGCTACGCCCTCGAACAGGAGCGCGATCCCTTCAGGTATATCGAGCAGCCGCTGGATCAACTGCTGAAACCGGCTGTCAGACGCCTCCAGGGGGCGGCGTCAGGGCAGAGCGCAGAGCAGGAGGCCAAGGGGCCGTCGATAATAGAGTCGATCAAATCTGTCATAAAAGAGCTTTTCTAAGGAGAGATTGACCACAATGCCGGATATTTTTCAACTAGACAGGCCATTCCGTTCAAGCCGGGAAATCATAAGGGTGGTGGGGGTCGGCGGAGGCGGTAACAACGCCCTCAACCATATAATCAGGGGCGGGGTCGGCGGGGTGGATTTTGTAGCCGCCAACACGGATCACGCGCACCTGGATCTGTCGGAGGCATCTCTTAAGATAACGCTGGGCCGCGAGCTGACGAGGGGGCTGGGCGCCGGATCCGACCCACTTGTCGGCCAAAAGGCCGCGCTGGAGTCACGCGATGAGATCAGGGCGGCGCTCGAAGGTTCCGACATGGTTTTTATCGCTGCCGGGATGGGCGGCGGGACAGGGACCGGCGCGTCGCCTGTGATAGCCAACATCGCGAAGGAGACGGGCGCGCTCGTCGTGGCGGTCGTGACGCGCCCGTTCCAGTTCGAGGGCAAGCGCCGTCTGAGCCACGCCTCCGAGGGGATAGAGAAGCTCCGCGAGCAGGTAGACGCCCTCATCGTGATACCGAACGACAGGCTGCTCGCACTGGCTGACAAAAAGACGTCGCTCGCTGACGCGTTCAAGCTTGCCGACAACGTCCTGCACCAGGCGGTCCAAGGCGTCACGGATCTCATACTGCGCCCTGGGCTCGTCAATGTCGATTTTGCCGACGTGCGGACGATAATGAGCAGCGCGGGGTCGGCGATAATGGGCATCGGCGAGGGGTACGGCGAAAACAGGGTCGCCACTGCGGCGCACAACGCGATAAACAGCCCGCTCATGGAGACGCAGATGATCGGGGCGAAGGGTGTGCTGTTCAACGTCTCAGGCGGCGGCAACATAGGCATCCATGAGGTCGTGGAGGCGGCTGATATAATCAACGGCGCCTGTGACGAGGACGCGTCCATCATCTGGGGGCACGTCTTTGACCCGGACATGGACGACTCCGTCAAGATCACGGTGATCGCGACGGGCTTCGACGAGACTGCCGTAGCGCGCAAACAGCCGCCCGGCACGCTCAGGGCGACACCGGCGTCCCAGCCCAGGGTGGCCATCTCGTCCGTATCGGTAGCGCCGGCCGTCCAGCAGGGCGCCCCGCCAGTGAGGGCGGCGCAGCCTAGGCAGCGCCAGGAGACGGCAGAGCCGGATTTTCGGCAGGCGGCAGGATCTGAGTCGGAGGACTTGTTCCGTACAAGTGGCGTCCCGACGAACAAGCTCGACATACCAGCCTACCTGCGGAAAAAAAAGGCCTGACGCAAGGCTGCGCAGCGCCAGTATCCCGATAAACCAGCCCAAAAGGAGGTGCCGTCATGGCAACGACAAGCAGGAGGTCGCGCAATTACAAGGAGAAAAATTCGATGTTCGCGTTCGGGCATTTTGCTCTGCCGATCGCGGCTCTTGTTGCCGTAGGCTTGCTCTTCGTGGGGATAAAGCTTTTTTTCCTCACCCCGTCCGACAGGGGCGAGGGGTTTGAAGTGCCGATAGAGGGCCCAATCGGCTCTGTTTCACAGGACGCGTCCGCCCCAGAGATAGCGGACGACCCTGAACCGCAAGGCGCTGAGATAGCCGTCATCCCCACCCAGACGCCGACCGCGGCGCCGACTGGGCCATCCGTGGGCCCGATCACCGATACGCCTGGCACTGGCGCGGTGATCGTGACGCAAGCGCCACGGGCGCCGACGAGTCCGGCCGTGCCCGTCAAAAAAACCCCCGCCGCGCCCAAGAGGCCAACGCCCACGGCGCAGCAAGCCCCGTCCGGCGCGGGCTGGGCCGTTCAGGTAGGCGCTTTTTCCAAGGAGTCCGGGGCGAACGAGGTGCTGAACGAGATGAAGAAGATGGGTTACGCCGCCAGCATTTCCAAAAGCGACGCGTCCGGCGCCACGTTTCACAGGGTGCGCGTGGCAGCTGGACGGACGCGCGAAGAGGCGCAGAGGGTCGCGTCGGCTCTCGAAAAGAAGGGCTATCCAGTGCTCGTAGTGCCGTCCCGCTAAAGAGACATGACATACCAGATCAGAGACGTCTGCGGCAGGCGCATAGATTACGCCCGCATCTCTGTAACGGATAGGTGCAACTTTCGTTGCGTGTACTGTATGCCCCACGACGGGGTGCCTCCTCTGGCTCACGATGAAATCATGCGCTACGAGGACATCATCTTCCTCTGCCAGGCGCTCTCGGACCTAGGTGTCCGAAAGATCCGCTTCACTGGCGGCGAGCCTCTCGTCAGGAAAGGCATTGTCCCGTTCCTTGGGGCGTTCAAGGCGTCCTTCCCGGACATCTCCGCCTCTCTCACCACCAACGCCTCCCTCTTGGGCAGGTACGCGCGAGAATTGGCGTCTGTCGGCTTGTCGGGGATCAACATAAGCCTCGACACGCTCGACCCGGAGAAATTCAGGTTCGTCACGCGCAGGGGCGACATGGCCCAAGCTATGGACGGCATAAGCGCCGCGCTCGCGTCCGGAATACCGAACATCAAGACGAACACCGTCCCCATACGCGGTTTTAACGACGACGAACTGCCGCTCATCCTCTCTTTCGCGTGGGATAACGGGCTTTTGCCGCGCTTGATAGAGTTTATGCCCATAGGGGGGGACGTGTGGCGGAAGGAGATGTTCATCGGGGAGGAAGAGATACTTAGCACCCTTGTGCGCCACTTCGGCGCGTTGACGCCACAGACACCGGACCAGAGCGCTGGCGCCCTTCCGCTGGGGCCCGCGAGGTACTACAGGGACGCCAAGGGCAGGGATGTGGGCGTCATAGCCGCCGTTTCGAGCCACTTCTGCCAGACGTGCAACCGCCTCAGGATCACATCTTCGGGGCAGTTGCGCCCGTGCCTGTTCAGCAATGACGAGACGCCGCTCATAGGGCTCATCAGGAGCAGGGACCTGGACGGGCTGAGGAGCGCCATAGTCGAGGGCATGAGGGCAAAGCCCCAGAGATGGGAACAGGAGCGGAGCGGGGCGCTGCACATGTCAAATATCGGAGGTTGAGGGAATGGCTGACTGGTCTCACTTTGACGCGTCCGGCCGGCCCGCGATGGTGGACGTGGGACAGAAAGCGCCCACGCAGAGGCGGGCTGTAGCTGAGGTCTGGATAGATCTGCCGGATGCAATTTACAGGGCGTTAGGAGAGGGCGGGATAGCAAAGGGCGACCCAGGGGCCGTGGCGGAGATCGCAGGCATAATGGGCGCCAAGAGGACGCCTGACCTAATCCCGCTCTGTCACAATATAAGGCTTGACAGCGTCGGCGTGAAGTGCGAGCTGGATTGCGGGAGGAAGGCCGTCCGCATAGAATGCGCAGCCGCGGCGATGGACGTGACGGGTGTCGAGATGGAGGCGCTTACGGGGGCAGCCGTTGCCGCCCTGGCGTTTTACGATATGTGCAAGGCCCTGGACAAAGGCATGATAATCAGCGGCCTGAGGCTGCTGGAAAAATCCGGTGGAAAGAGCGGGACGTGGAGAGCGGACGCCGAAAAAGGAGAGATCTGATGAGCGACAGGATCCTAGGAATTTACGACGCGCGGCGCGGCGTGTGGGAGAGGCATATCTACCTGCACAGCGTCTCGCGGCACGGCGTGTGCGTCAACGGCATTTCGGCCAAGCTCGCCCTCTGCGGCGCTGGAGCGCCCATCCCGCAGGACGCTGACTACGCCATAGTGACGCAGCCTGGCTTTGAACCTGGGCGCGAGCGGCTCGTCTCGATCGGCGCAGGCGTACTCCTGTGGGTTGACGGGGACGCAGCGCTCCATGTATGGCTGTCAGGATTCGCGGAGGTCTCGTCGAGGATCAAAACCCTGCGGCGCATTCGCGCGGCAGTCCTCACCGTAAGCGACAAGGGCAGCAGGGGTGAGCGGAAGGACACGTCAGGCCCTGCCCTGGCGGAACTCGTCGAGCCATTAGGCGCTGAGGTGGTGTTTTCAGACATCGTCCCCGACGAGCGCGGCTTAATCGCTGAGAAGCTAAAGGGGTGGGCTGACGGCGGGCAGATAGACCTGATACTCACCACTGGCGGTACGGGCCTGTCCAGGCGCGACGTCACGCCAGAGGCCATCGCTGACGTAGGGGAGAGGGCGGTGCCAGGCTTCGGGGAGGCCATGCGCGTAAAGTCCATGGCGTCGACGCCACGGTGGTTCCTCTCCAGGAGCCTCGCCGTCACGAGAGGCGCGACGCTGATCGTGGCGTTCCCTGGCAGCGAGCGCGCGGTGAGGGAGTGCTTCGACGCCGTGGCGCCTGCCATGAGGCACGCCGTGGAAATGCTTTGCGGCTGGGAGGCCGAATGCGCGAGTCACCATCGTCCGTAGGAGGCGGGACATGTCAGGGGAAAAGACCGTAAAGAGGTGTGTGATCATAACAGGGCTCTCCGGGGCAGGCAAGACGACGGCCCTGGGCGCGCTTGAGGACTGCGGCTTCTACGCCGTGGACAACATCCCGCCGTCCATGTTGCCTGATCTCGTGCGCGTCCTTGAGGCAAACGTCGCGGCCGTCACGACTGGCGTCGCTGCGGTAGTGGATGTCAGGGGAGGGGATCTCTTGGACGGGATCTTCCACTCCATGGGAGAGCTCAAAAAAGAGCTCCCCGACGTGAAGGTCGTATTCCTCGACTCGTCCGAGGAGCAGCTCGTCCGCAGGTTCGGGGCGACCAGGCGGCGGCACCCCTTAGCAGAGGGGTCGTCGATCCTGAAAAGCGTGACGGGTGAGAGGGAGATGCTGCAAGGAATCCGCTCCGTGGCGGATATCGTGATAGACACGTCCGCCTTGAGCCAGAACGGCCTCCGCGAGAGGCTGCTCTCGGAGCTTGACGCCGGGTGCAGGCCGCAGGGGGTTGTCGTAAGTTCCTTCGGCTTCAAGAACGGCGTTCCGGCCGACTGCGACTACATGTTCGACGTGAGATTCCTCCCCAACCCGAACTACGTCCCTGAGCTTAAAAACTTGTCCGGCAAAGACCGTGAAATACGTGCCTACCTCGACGGGACGCGCGAAAAAAGGGCGTTCATGGATGAGCTGGAGCGCCTGGTCTCCTTCGTCGCAGATCTCTATCCACAGGCTGTAAAAAAGCAGCTCCACATAGCCATAGGCTGCACAGGCGGGAGGCACAGGTCCGTCGCGATAGCCGAGGAGGTCGCTGGATACCTGGCTCGCATCGGACATCAGGTGGCCGTCTGCCACAGGGACATCGACTTGGAGGCGCGATGATGTCGGAGGGCGCGGTATGGGCGTCGGCAGGTTTTTTGGCAGGCTGCGCCCTCACCGTAATGTTCTCCCTCAAGGGCGGCAAGAAGCGAGCGGCTACAAACGGCGCCTACCGCCGCAGGGACGTGATGGGGAACGCGGTGGAGCAGAGGCTGCTCCAAGGGCCGAGATTCGTCTGCGTGGGCGGCGGCACCGGCCTCTCTACGCTGCTTGCTGGGCTCAAGGGTTTTTCTAGGAACATCACAGCCGCAGTCGCGGTGACGGACGAGGGAGGCAGCTCCGGCCGGCTCAGGCAGGAGTGGGGCGTCCTGCCCCCCGGCGACGTCCGCAACTGTCTCGTGGCGCTCGCCGAAAACGACAACTCGCTCAACAGGATACTGAACTTCAGGTTCGACAGGGGCGAGCTGAACGGCCACAGCCTGGGGAACCTCATTCTGCTGGCGGCCTGCGAGCTGGTGGGCGACTTTAGCAAGGCCGTCGAGGAGATGAACAGGCTCTTGGCGATCCGCGGCAGGGTGCTGCCCGTAACGACAGAGACGGTGGTCCTGCACGGGGAGACGGAAGCGGGGAAGCGCGTCAAGGGCGAGCTGGACATATCGGCGAACGGCAGCGACATGAAGCGGATCTGGCTCGAACCGGCCTCAGCGAAACCCCTCCCTGACGTGATAGACTCCATAGAGGCCGCTGACCTCATCGTCCTGGGCCCGGGCAGCCTCTTCACGAGCATCCTGCCCAACCTCCTGCTTGAGGACGTATCGAGGGCCATTCGGACGTCCCCCGCCCCCAAGGTGTACATAGCCAACCTCATGACCCAGACGCGCGAGACGGAGGGCATGAACATAACGGCTCACCTAGACTGGATCGCAAGCGTCCTGGGCGCCATGCCGGACTTCGTGGTGGCAAACCACACGCCGATCCCGGCGGACTACCTGGCGAGATACCGTGAGAAGGGCGCAGAACCCCTCTACCTGTCCCGGGACGAGGAGACTTACATCGAGGGCAACGGAGGCACGATCGTCTACGCCGACCTGGTTAACATAAAGGACGGCAAGTACCTGCGCCACCACTCCCAGAACCTGGCTGAGATCCTCATGCGCATAGCGAGGGACGTAATCCCCTGATGTCGGCGTTGAAGGATGTCGTCTGGGACGAATTCTTAGGCCTTCCGACAACGGCGGCGCAGGCGGAGCTCTGCGGCTTCCTTGAGGCTCTCCCGAAGTCCGGCGGGCGGGGGACGGCCTCCTTCGCCTGCCCGAGCCCTGTAGTCGGGAGGCGTCTTTTGAAACTATGGAAGAGCTTGAAGGAAAGGTCTTTTAGTGGGAAAATTACCCTAGGCGGCAGGCCGATAGAGTTGAACAGGAAACTGGGCCGGGCGCTCTTCGTCCTGCCGGAGGGCATCGTCAGGGATATAACGGCGGGCGCGCACGAAAGCGAAAGTGAGCGTTGGGCGTGGTTTCGCGGGCTGTGGGGCGGGTGCGGCGCCCTCTATCTGCCCCAGAGCGGCTATTACATGACGCTACGCCCCCACGGCGATGCGTCTGGCCGCAAGGCAGCCGCTCTGTTGGGCGCGTCTGGGATAGCCCTGAGAAAGAGGGTCGCGCGGGGCAGGGCGGAATACACGCTGCGCGACCAGGATCTGATAGTCACCTGCCTCTTGAGGATGGGCCTCGTGAAGAGTTCGTTGTTCCTGGAGGAGACGGCTATGGTGAGGTCGATCAAGAACAGGGTGAACAAGGTCATGAACTGCGACTCCGCGAACATAAGCAAGACTGTGGACGCGGCGGCGGCGCAGCTGGCGATGGTGGACGCGGTGGATTCCGGCGCCCTGTGGGACTGTCTCTCGCCTGTGCTGGCGGAGCTGGCCCGTATGCGGCGGATCAACCCCAGCGCGTCGCTGGCTGAGTTAGGGCAGATGCTGTCGAAGCCGGTGAGCAAGAGCACAGTGGAGTACAGGTGGCGCAAGCTGAAGACGTTATTGGCGGCTCTGGGTCGGTAGATGGACAATAAAAAGGAAGGGGATGGTTCCGATGTACTTGGGCAAGGCAGACGTCAACACATACGACAAGGGAGTGGACAGGGAATTTTTGGTCTCGAATGGCACGGGGAACTACGGCTCATCCACGGTCATTGGGGCCAACACGAGGTGGGAGCACGGGCTCTTGGTGGCCCGCCAGCGTGGCTCGACGCGCCACACGGTCTTGGTCAGCAAGCTGGAGGAGACCATTTACGCCCATAACAGGCAGTATCGGCTATCCACGAACCGCTACAGGGATCTCGTCTACCCGGACGGTTACAGATATTTGCAGGAATACCAGGGAACCCCTTTCCCCAGCATGTTGTTTGTGATTCACAGCATTTTCTTGAAGAAATCCATTTTCATGCCTCAGAGCGGGACGAGCGCCATCGTGAAGTACGAGCTGCTGGCGGCGCCAGGGGAGATAGGCGTGGACATAAGGCCGCTCTTCGCCCACAGGGCCAAGGACGACGTGATGGAACCGGTGGAGAAGCCGGCGTTCGATTCCTCTTGCCCGACAGACTGGTCAGTGGCGGTGAGCGGGCGCGGACACGTGAGCCACGTGTCGTTCACGGCCTCTGGCGATCTGTCGGCGAAGTGGTCCGCCAAGCCGCTCTGGTACGAGAACGTGGTCTACGAAAAGGACGAGGAGGCGGAGGGCGGCCTGGCTGACTGTCTCTGGTCGCCCGGCGTGGGTTCTGTAAAGCTGCGGAAGGGCGATGTGCTGTACGTCGTGCTTTCGCAGGAGCCCGTCTCGTACTCCCTGGAGGAGATAAAACTGCTGGAGAGCGAGACCGTGGAACGCCTTGGCGGGATCGTCCGCAGCGCTGGCATAGACTCGCCCTACAGCGGCGTACAGGACATGATACAGTCGTCCTCCCACCTCGTTACGGCCTGCGAGGGGGCGGAACCAGCGATATTCTCAGGCTTCCCCTCCGTCCAGCAGCGCGCGAGGGACACGTTTGTCTCCATGCCAGGGCTGGCGCTTGCCACTGGCAGGGCTAAGGCCGCGCGAGGGATACTGGATCGCTGGCTCGGTCTGGCGGCAGCGTCCGGAGGGATAATGCCCGCCTCCATCGCCTACTGCGGGGAAGCGGCCTTCGGCGCCGTTGACGCCGGGCTATGGTTCGTCTATGCGGCGGACAAGCTCTGCGCCCACGAGGGGGACGAGTACGCCCGCACGAACTACGCGAAGCTCGCGGAGATAGTAAAGCGCTACGTGGAGGGTTCGGAAAAACTCGGGGCCGCCATGGACCCGGAGTCCAAGCTAATTAAGTACCTAGGCGCGCCCGGCACGTGCCACTGGATGTCGGGGGATGCTGACGGCGAACCGCTGGTCAAGCGCAGCGGGTATTTGGTCGAGCTCAACGCCCTGTGGTACAACGCCCTCTCGTTCATGAAAAAGGCGGCGGAGCTGTCCGGCGACGCGGCTGGGGCCAAAAATTACGAGAGTCGCGCGTCCGAGTGCCGCGCGTCCTTTGAGAGGGTTTTCTGGAACAAGGAGAAAAATTACCTCTTCGACTGGGTAGACCCGTCCAGGGGGACGTCGGACGACGCGATCCGACCGAACGCGATCTTAGCCGTCTCGCTGCCGTACCCCGTGATGTCCGGCGAACAGGGGAGGGCGCTCTTTGCCACCTGCTGGGACGAGCTCTACACCACATACGGCCTGCGGACGCTGGACCCGCACCACGAGAAGTTCAAGGGACGCGCCGAGGGACGCCCCGACCAGAAGAAAAAGGCGCGTCTGCGCGGCATGGCGTGGCCGTGGCTATTGGGGCAGTTCATCACGGCCTTCATGCGCTTCAATCCAGGCTCGTATGAGATGGGCTGGTCCTTCGTCCGCCCCTTCACGTCGCACCTCAGGAGGGGCTGCCTTGGCGGCGTGGCGGAGTACTTTGACGGCATGATGCCGTACATACCCAACGGCGACGTCCTGAGCGCCGCGTCGCTGGGCGAGCTCCTGCGGGTGATCGACGAGGATCTGAAGGCATGAGAGGCATCGTCACCGTGCTGGGGAAGGATTCCGTCGGGATCATAGCGAAGATCTGCTCGTACATGTCGGAGCGGAACGTGAACGTTCTCGACATCTCGCAGACGATAGTGGGCGGGTACTTCAACATGATGATGGTCGTGGACCTGAGCGGGTCAACCGAGCCACTGGCGTCGATGACCGTCGGGCTCGAGACACTGGGGCGCGACATCGGCGTGGTGGTGAGACTCCAGCACGAGGACATTTTCAACGCCATGCACAGGATATAGCCGATGATCTCCATTTACGAGGCCCAAGAGACCATCCGCATGATCGCCGAGGCCAATCTGGACGTCCGCACGATCACGATGGGCATCAGCCTGCTCGACTGCGCTGACACTGACCTCGACGCGTTCTGCGGCAAAATTTACGACAAGATATCGAGGAAGGCCGAGCATCTGGTGCGCGTGGGGGACGACATCGCCAAGGAGTACGGCATCCCCGTCGTCAACAAGCGCGTCTCCGTCACGCCCATTGCCATAGCAGCCGCGGGTTGCCGGTGCGACGGCTATGTGGAAATTGCCCGAGCGCTGGACAGAGCGGCCGAGGCCATAGGGATCAACTTCATCGGCGGCTTTTCGGCGCTCGTCCAGAAGGGCATGACGCTCGAGGACAACAAGCTGATGGACTCCATACCGCCGGCCTTGGCCCAGACAGAGCGCGTCTGTTCGTCCGTGTGCGTCGCCTCGACGCGGTCAGGCATTAACGTGGACGCGGTGAACAGGGTGGCCCGCGTCGTAAAGGACACAGCCATGTTGACGGGGGAAAGGGGTTCCGCGGGATGTACCAAATTCGTCGTGTTCTGCAACGCGGTGGACGACAACCCCTTCATGGCCGGCGCGTTCCATGGCGTGGGGGAGGGCGACGCCTCCATCAACGTCGGCGTGAGCGGCCCCGGGGTCGTGAAGCGCGCCTTGGAATCCGTGCGCGGCGCTGATTTCGAGACCCTCTGCGAGACGGTCAAACGCACGGCGTTCAAGATCACCCGCGTGGGCCAGCTCGTGGCGCAGGAGGCGGCCAGACGGCTAAAGGTCCCGTTCGGGTCCATAGACCTCTCCCTGGCGCCAACGCCAGCCGTAGGGGACAGCGTGGCAGAGATATTGCAGGAGATGGGGCTGGAGCAGCCAGGGGCGCCCGGCACAACCGCCGCCATCGCCATTTTGAACGACAGCGTGAAAAAGGGCGGCGTGATGGCGAGCTCCTACGTCGGTGGCCTGAGCGGCGCTTTTATCCCCGTGAGCGAGGATCACGGCATGATAGAGGCCGTCCAGGCCGGCGCCCTCACGCTGGAGAAGCTGGAGGCCATGAGCTGCGTCTGCTCCGTCGGGCTGGACATGATCGCGATACCAGGCGACTCCTCGACGGAGACTATCTCAGGCATCATCATGGACGAGATGGCCATCGGAATGGTCAACAACAAGACGACGGCCGTCCGCATCATCCCAGTGGCCGGTAAAGGCGTCGGCGACATGGTGGAGTTCGGCGGCCTCATGGGCGCCGCTCCGGTAATGGAGGCCAACAAGTTCAGATGCGCCGATTTCGTGCGCCGTGGCGGCCGTATCCCCGCCCCCATCCACAGCTTTAGGAACTAGGGGACATAAATCACAGCTGGCTATTCAAGGTTGTACGGGCGGGGGAAAGCTGGCGCTTCAAGAAGGAGACGTCGTGATAATGGACAACCTGACGTCCCACAAGGTACAAGGGGTCGCCGAGCTCATTGCGGCGGCTGGAGCCAGTGTCGTTTACCTGCCGCCATACAGCCCCATTGCCGCAGCCCTTGGCCTTGTTTCACAGGCAGACATCTCAGGGTGGTATGCCAAAGATGGGTATGGCATACAATCTGGCATACAACAATAAATCAAACCGCTATAAATCGATGTTGACAGCTAAAGGCAAGATCCTTATAATTCACACGTTGTCTTTACGGGGCTGTGGCGCAGAGGGAGCGCGCTTCCTTGGCATGGAAGAGGACGTGGGTTCAATTCCCATCAGCTCCACCAAGAGATAGCAAGGGTTCAGGAGATTCTCCTGAGCCCTTTTTCTTTGCTCTGTCCTCCGTATGTCCTCCAAAATTTCCCCGCTAAATGCATTCCTCGGCATCTCCCTTTTTCCACAACCTCTGAAAACCGGTGTCTTTCACCGTCCGGCATTTAGCTATAACAGGTCCGGAAATTTTTGCCCTCCCACAGTCCGCTGTCGAATGGATGCTTGGATGGCTCCAGCATGTGAGAGTATTTCAGCTTATCTTCCCGTATGTCTTTTTCCTTCATAGATGCTGCCGTTTCGTTATCAGACGGCGATTTCTTTTGACATAAACACGATTTATTTGCTGCCCTCTGCCGCACATCCTCAGCGAGTCCCCCTAAAACGGCTCCAATGCCGCGTCTAGACACCAACCCCTCAAAAATGTGTTCGCTGTAAAAACCGCGCTTACGATGCGATTGATGACTGCGGTGGCGGACGCCATTTCGTATACCCGGCCGCGCGGCAGTCAAATCTACCGTAACAGGCGGTGATGTCAGTGGCGAAGAACATAAGCATCCGGTTTGAGAAAGGGGTTTTTCGGATAAGCGCGGAGATCCCGGTCGAGAGGGCGAGG
>JAIRNC010000078.1 GCA_031258255.1 Synergistaceae bacterium | reverse complement strand
GTCCGCGCCGGAATACGCGCCGCAGCAGCCGGCATACCCGTCTGCCCCGGATTACACGCCGCGACAGCCGGCATATCCGTCAGTCCCGAATTACGCGCCGCCGCGACAGCCGGCATATCCGTCAGTCCCGAATTACGCGCCGCCACAGCAGCCGGAATACCCGTCTGCCCCAAATTACGTGCCGCCACAGCAGCCGGAATACCCGTCTGCCCCGGATTACACGCCGCCGCAACAGACGTATCCGTCAGTCCCGAATTACGCGCCGCAGCAGCCGGAATACCCGTCTGCCCCGGATTACACGCCGCGACAGCCGGCATATCCGTCAGTCCCGAATTACGCGCCACAGCAGCCGGAATATCCATCTGCTCCGGATTACGCGCCGCGACAGCCGGCGTACCCGTCTGCCCCGGATTACACGCCGCCACAGCAGCCGGAATACCCGTCTGCCCCAAATTACGCGGTGCCACAGCAACCGAAATATCCATCTGCCCCGGATTACGCGCCGCGGCAGCCTGGCGACAACGCGCCACAAAATGTCCCGAACGTGCCCGGGCAGAGATTTGTCCCGTCGGGACGCGAACGTAGGCCAAGTTACGAAGGCCTCGCGCGGGATCCTGAGCCGGCCGCGCCTGGCTATGTCCCGGCGCCAAACGAGAACGAAGGGGGCTACGTTCCTAATCTAAGATACTATCCCCCGGCTGCCGAATGAAAGCGGGGGGTGATTTTGTCATGCGTCTGAAATTGCACGGTATCATAATATTGACGCTCCTTTTTTCTGCCATTTCCATGCCAGCCGAAACATCCGGGTGGGTAAGGATGGGAAATGTAGAAATCGAGGGACGGGTTATCGGCATTGCCGCCGATACGTTTGTAATAGATATCGGAGTGACTTTAGGGTCTAAGGAAGGGAGCTATTACCTCGTGTACAGCGAGGAGGGCGCCGTCTACGATGACAGGGGCGCCCATATAGGGGCCTATAAAATCCCGAAAGCGGTAATCAGGGCAGAAAGCGTCTCCACGACAGAGAGCTCATGCAAGATTGCACTGCCCAGCAAGGAATGGGTGATAGAGCGCGGGGACGGCGTCATCCCGATCACGGAAGAAAGAGCGCACGTCATGAAATTTGCCACATACCGCACGACGCCGAATTCTCCCAGACTGGCGGGCTATAACGGGCGCTGGGTCCGCGTATCTCCCGTGGACTCTCCTGCCAGCGTGATAGTTAAATATTTTGTCCCGTGGATCAACCCAGATTTGCCGCAGGGCTCTCCCTACGCCGAACCCGGTTACTATTACCTGGAATTTCCGATGAAGGCGCCGGTCAGCGTCAGCAGCGCGAAGATTCCCTATGCGCCGCCGCCGCTCGCCGTGGCCCCTCCGCTGCCTGAGCCATCGCAGCCGATGTATAGGATGGATCAGCCGAATTATGCTCTGCTGCCCGACTTCGACGTGAATCAAGTCACAGACGCGAGGCTGATAAGGACGTTCCCGCTTACGGAGGTCGAAATGTACGCTCTTGAAATCCAGCACAGGGCGGCTTTTGGCTTGTACTCGCAAAAGCGTTACAGCGAGGCGCTGGGCGCTTTCAGCGTTCAGTCCCTCGAATATATGGGCAACTATCTGTCGCCCTACTGGGCCGGCAAAAGCGCTGAAAAGACGGGGGACAACAGACAGGCGATCGAGTGGTACAGGAGGGCGCTTGCGATCAATCCCGGCTATCAGCCCGCTAAAAACGCCCTCGACGAAGTGGAAAGAGCCGCTCGAAAATAAGCGGGCATGAATCTGTGACGGTGATTATAAGACGCGGCCTTGCTAATGTTTTTGGCAAGGCCGCGTTTTTATGTGATAATAGTAAAAACAGGGAGGGTGATGTCAATGCCGGACATTAATCTCATTCAGGGACGAAAGCGGAACAAAACAGCGTCGCTGGCCTTGTCGTTTTTCATCAGCCTTGTGTTCCTCCTTGTGTACCCGGCACAGGCATTGTCGGCTTCTGGGGACGGGATGGCCCAAAATTCTGACGGCCCTCGCGGCGGGGTCGTCCTCGTCCTGTCAGGCGGCGGGACGAGAGGATTCGCCCACATCGGGGTGCTTAAGGTGCTGGAGGAGGAGGACATCCCCATCGCCGGCATCGTCGGGACGAGCATCGGCGCCGTGATCGGCGGGCTGTACGCCTCTGGTTATGACGCAGGCGAAATTCTCCAGATGGTCCTCGACACTGACATAATGGGGCTTCTGGCTGACGCCGGCACACGTCTGCGGACTGACGCCGGCAATCACAGGCCTGCAGGCGAGACGCTCTCGCCTGTGCGGATAGATTTCAACAAGAAGATGAAGGTCGTGGGGCCGCTGGGGCTTCTCCCCGCCTCGTCTCTCGTGAGTTTCCTCACAAAATACACGGGCCACATCCATACGACGGACTTTGACAGCCTTTCGGTGCCGTTCGCCTGCGTCGCGACCGACCTCAGCACAGGGGAGGCCGTGGTGTTGCGGAGGGGGAACCTGGCGTCGTCCATAAGGGCGTCCGCGTCGATCCCGGGCGTGCTGGAGCCGTGGCCCCTCAACGGGAAGCTGCTGGTAGACGGAGGGCTTGCGGCCAACCTCCCTGTCGAGATCGCGAAGGGCATATTCCCGGGCTATCCTGTCGTCGCGGTGAACCTCTCCAGGCTCTCGACGCCAAAGCCGGCCGAGAGCTTCAACAGCGTCGTAGACGTGATGATGCAGACTATCGACATCATGACGCTCGAAAATATAAAGAGGAACGAGGCGCAGGCGGATCTTTTGATCTACCCCGATGTCGCGTCTTACAGCATGTTGGACTCTAAGGGGTACGACGACATTTACGAGCGCGGTTACGAGGCTGCCAGGGAGGCCGCGGGGGATCTCGTGGCTTTATCAGGCAAATCACCCCTTTCCACGGCCCTTTCGGTGCTTGATGAGGACAGGCGCGTCGTGAGGGCAGTAAAGGTCGAAGGCCTGAGCGAGCGAGCGGCCCGGGACATAGAAAAGCGCTACAGTGGATGGATTGGCAAGCTATACGACGTAAACGAAGTAAACTCCGCGATAGGGCGCCTTTCGAGGCGGGAGGAGGTCGCCACCGTCGACGCGAACGTCCAGCCGGTCGGAGGATCGTCCGAGGACGACGTCGAGGTGGTATTTTCCATCGAAAAGAGGCCGCCCTATGAGCTGGCGTTTGACGGCTACACCACGAACATGCACGGACACAGGTGGCTGGAGGTCGCGCTCAACGCCAGGGATCTGGCATCGATGGGAGACGCCGCCAGCGTCGTAGGTCGGTACGGCGAGAACGAATGGGCATTGAGCACCCGTTATTTCACCCCCCTCATAAACGGCTCGCAGTGGGGTTTCGCCCTCGGCATGAGGCGCGACAAGATGACCCCCCTGGGCATGGAGGAGTACGCGCTGGAAAGGTATTTCGCGAGGGCGGTCTACTACAAGGAGAGGGACGACAGCAGGCTGGGGATCGGAGTAGTCGGCCAGCACGCGAACGCCGGGGAAGGCGACGACGGTTACGACTACGGGCCCTACCTTTACTACAGCTCAGACACGCTGGATAACATGCTCATGCCCAGCAGCGGCTATTCATTCAGCGCACAGGCATGGTGGAACGCCCACGGGATATGGGTCACCAGGACGAGGCTGACCTCTTACGTGCCGTTTGCTGACAACACTCACTTCGTGATCGATTTCGGGCTGGAGACCGGCGACAGGGAGAACATGGCCCTGCGCGCGCTACTGGGGGATCAGGAGGAGCTGTACAGCCTCTCCAGGCATCCGTTTGCCGGCGACCAGGCGGCATGGGCCAAGATCGGCGTGGGGAAAAATTTCTCACACTCCTGGTGGGGGGCCATCCGTGGGGAAATTTTCGCCGGCTACGGGATGGTCATGGATAACTGGTCCGTCACGGACGACGCGTGGGAGGCGGGTTTAGCGCTCTCCATCCCAGGCCAGTTCCTGAACGGCAGGATACTGGCGCTGTACGGCAATCACGGCGAATTTACGATAGGCTACACGCTTGGCGTCCCAAACTGGCAGAACAGCCACGTCCCGTGATTCCTTATCGCGGCCAGGGGTTTTTTAGGGCGTCTCCTGGTTTGCGGGGATATCGCGCCGGGCATTTGCGGGTCTTCTCCCACACGACGATGGTGCGCTCCTTGTTGGCTACGGAATAGGGGTACGTCTCAGGCTCCGAGAGCCCCAGCGCTTCCCAGGGCTGCGCGGCATAGAGTTCTTGAGTTACGTCAGCGCCCTTGAAGGCTATGAGCAGCCCGCCCGGGGCGACCAGCGGGGACATGTATTCCGCCAAGACCCGCGCGTGAGCCACCGCGCGCGCGACCGCGGCGCCGAATGCCTCCCGGTGCCCCCGGGCGAAGTCCTCGGATCTCATGCATACCGGCGTCGCGTTCTTGCACCCCAGCTCGTCCGCTATCCCTGATAAGAGGGCTATCTTCTTTCCTATGCTGTCCAGCAGCACGCCTCGCGTGTCCGGGCGGCTTATGCACCAGACCAGGCCGGGCAGCCCGCCGCCAGTGCCTATGTCCACGAAGGAACACCCCTCAGGCAGATAGGGGAGGCCTGCGAGCGCGTCGGCGATGTGTTCGTTAAAAAGCGTCTCGGCGTCAGACGGGCCAGTGAGGCGGGCACTTTTGTTAGCCTCCCCAAGCAGATCAGCGTATTTCCAGAGTTTGTCGATTATATCCTGTGTCATGTGATCCCTCGCTGTGCAGGCTTGATCGCGCGTCGTCCGCGCTAGGTGACCAAAAGCGCGAAAAATGCGGCGATGTAAGTTATAATTATACATGGAGGTGGAGCGGATGGCCATTGATGATATAGATGCGGGCAGGGTGGCGCATTTCGGCGGTTTTACGGTTTTGAGCCTTTACGGGACGTGGCGCGGGATGGGCCGGCAGTACGGCGCGCTCGCCTCCCGGCAGATAAAGGAGACTTATAAGGCGGCTATAGAGGATAAGCTGCTGCAACCGGGCGGCAAGGGCAAAGACGCTGCCGACGCGGTGGCAAAAGGATTCTACGCTAACTACCCCCACAGGCTCAGGGAGCTTTTGTCCGGGATGTCAGAGACCTCCGGGCTGGATTTCAGCCAGCACCTCCTGCTCAATGCCGTCGAAGTCGAGGTCGCCGATGAGATATGGGGCGGCCGCATGACGCAGGCGGGCTGCACAGGCATAGCCGTGTGGGGCGAATACTCGTCGGGGCCGCTGGTATACGGGCGCAACTACGACTACTTCCCCTGGTTCCGCGAACTGGGGCGAAACCTGCTGGTCACGGTATACCATCCGTGCGACGGATCGCTCGCTGTGGCCACGATAGGCTATCCGGGCTGCGCCTACATGACTACGGGGATAAACGAGCGGGGGATATTCCTCGCGCTGAATAACGGTGAGCCGTCCGGCGGCGCGCTCCAGTACCACAACAGGGTTCCCGCGATAGCCGAGCTTTTCATGTTCCTCCTGGACTCGCCTGACCTGGATCAGTTGGAGAGCTTCTTCCAGTCTACGCGCTCGAACTTCGCCTACGTGATAGGGACAGCCGACGACCAGACCTCGCGCTGCTTCGAGTGGCCGGTCTTCGACGTGAAGAGACGCCTCTCCGTGAAGCGCCCGGGCCTAATGGTGGCGACCAACCACTTCACGGAGCCGTCGTGGGGGCTGCCCCGCCCGGACGACGCCAAATTTTCCTGGACCCGCAGCCGCAGGCAGAACCTGCTGAACCTGGCAGAACACTTCAAGGGGAGCATTGACGTAGCCCGGATGAAAAAAATCCTGGACACGCGGCTGAAGGATCTCGGCGCGACGACCGACAACACGGTCTACCAGATAATAGCGATCCCCGGCTCGATGTCGCTCTCCCTCAAAGTACCCGATCTCACGGACTGGACCGACATCCCAGCGGGGGACTTCCTGCGGGGCTCCGGCAATTAGCAGTCAGTCGTCGGGGCGAAGGCGAAACGCAAAGACCGCCACGCGCGACCGTTCAGCCACGTTAAGCGTGATTTAGCCCGGCCCGTCGCTGGGTTTATTTCTTGGGCTTCCTGTACAGGAAGGGGCCGGCGGACTCGAAGCCAATCTGTTTGTGCTCGAATATCTGCTCCGTCGCGCCGGTCATCAGGTAGCCTCCCGGACGCAGCGAGTCGAAGAACTTTTTATAGAGGATCGCCTTCGTCTCCGGGCCGAAGTAGATCACCACGTTGCGGCAGAGTATGAGGTCGAAGCCGGATTCGAAGCGGTCTTTGATGAGGTTCATGTGCTTGAACTTGACCCTGTCCTTGACATCCTTCTTCACCTGAACGTTGCCGCCGCCCAGGTCGTTGAAGTACCTCGCGACCCACTCCTTCGGCGTGTTCTCTATCTGCCTCTTCTGGTACACGCCCTCTTGCGCCTTGGCGAGGACGCCTTGGTCTATGTCGGCGGCTAGCACCGGCTGCGGCGTGGCTACCTTCGCCTCAATCGAGAGGATGGCGAGCGAGTACGGCTCTTCCCCGGATGAACACCCAGCGCTCCACAGCTTTATCCTCTGGTGCCCCAGCTCCTTGTACATCTGCGGTATGATGTTGTCCCTGAGCTCCCACCACCTGTTGGCGTTTCTGAAAAACTCCGTGACGTTGATCGTGAGGTAGTCGAGGAACTCGCGCAGTTTCTCCGGGTTCGTCTCTATCGTCCTGAAGTAATCGTCGTAGGTCTTGGCCCCCCACCGCTGCATCAGCATGTGAATCCTGCGGTGTATCTGGTACTTGTAGGCGTCGAGGTCGATGCCCGTGAGCCCCTGTATCTTTTTCTTGAACGTCTTGTATTCCGGCGGCGCCGGATAAATCGCTGAATCTTGGAGCGTCATCACGAAACCCCCCATCGCCTGATATTTTGCGCCCGCTCGTGGTATTCTAGCTCATTACGTGTTTTAATGATAGCGGCTTTGACGGTTTCGCGCGCTTCCGATGGACAAAATTTGCTTTTCAGATTATTATAAGTGAGGAAAGTTTTGTCCTCCGCAGGGTACCCAAGAGTTGGTTGTCGTGTGCCGATATTAACGTTATAGGCAAGGGACGAATGGGGTGGTGACGGATGAATATTCATTCTGTTTCGAAGGCAGGGGCAGCTCAGGACGCAGCCCATCAATCGGCTTACATTTACGGTGTGGATCGCGAGTTTCTCCCCCCGAAATCGCCGCAGTCCAGGGCATATGTCACGGTTCCCGGCTACAGCCATATGGATACGATCTACCAGTTCAGGCAGGTGGAGGGCTGGCTGGGCGACATGCCCGTCTCCTTTACCTACCTGATCGCGAACCGCTCTTATGAGTACACGAAGATGGTTTTCTCCGACTGGGACAGGAGGACCGCCAACACCAGCGTAAATAGCTGGCTCGTATGATTTTGGGCCGGGGGTTCCGACGGCCCCCCGGCTTTCCGCAAACCCCACCGATTTTTAAAAAAATTGTACGATGATGCCGTTTCTCGTCAGAAAATAGACACTTTATGGTACAATCGTGCGGTTAGACATGTGAATAGGGATATCCCGGAAGGAGTTGTAGCATTTGAAGACTGAGATACTCTCTCAGGAGCGGAACGTCATCGCCGTAAAAGCCGAGTACGGGGCAGATGAAATAAAAAAGGCAGTAGGGCAGACCATTCGGGATCTGTCTTCACAGGTGAGCATCAAGGGTTTCAGAAAGGGACATGTTCCTAGGAAGGTGCTGGAGCTCTACTTCGGGAGGGACAGGATATATTCCGAGACGGCCGAGCGGATCGTCCGGGAGGCCATGGACGACATAGTCTCCGAGTACCAGCTAGACTTAGTGGCCAGGCCGAATCTGAAGGCAGACGCTCTCGAGGAGGGGAATCCCTTTTCAGCGGAGTTTACCTTCGAGGTGCGCCCGGAGGTCACGCTGCCGGATCTCGCTTCCCTGCAGGCCACGAAGACGATCTACGAGACCAGCGACGAGCAGGTGGACGAGGGATTGAACCAGATCCTGGAGGCGAACGCGCGTTACGAACCCATAGACGAGGATCGGCCCGCGGCACCAGATGATGTGGTGGAGACCCAGTACACCGCATACTCCGTGAGCGACGACGGGGAGGCAACGCTCATAGAGGCTGAGAAGAAGAACGTGATGGACCTGGACAACATCCGCGAGGACATAGCGGACAATATCGTGGGCAAAAGGCTCGCGGAGGAGTTCACCTTCGACATAAAGCTGGAGGACGACTACCCAGACGCCCGCATGGCCGGTATCGTCGTCCGTTACGACATGGAGATCCTGCAGATCATGAAGAGGGTCGTCCCCGAGGCGACAGACGAGAACATCGCTCTAATCACGAAGGGCAGATACAATACGGTCGACGAGGTCAAGTCAGAGGTGAGGAAGCAGCTTGAGGAGACGGCGCGCTCGCGCTCCGAGGCCACTCTGCGCGAATCCGCCGTAAAGGCCCTCGCAGAGGCTGCCGAGGTGGACGTACCCGATACGATGGTCGACCGCCAGCACGACGCGATGAGGAAGGACCAGGACGGGAGGATTCGGCGCGACCTAGGCCTGTCCCTCGACGAGTACCTGTCTAAGAACAACCTCAGCGCCTCCGAGTACGATGCGAAGCTTAGGGAGAGAGCGGTCGAGGTCGTCCGCAACACGCTCGTCCTGGACGCGCTGGCAGAGCGAGAGCAGATCAGCTTCACATCTGACGACCTGAACGTCGAGATCATACGGATGGCGACAGCGGCCAAGGTCAACCCGCAGCAGCTGGCGGACGTCCTCAGCAAGGACAAGGACGAATTTTCATCTCTGGCGATGAGGGTGAGGACGCGCAACACGATTGACTTCCTGGCCCAGAAGGTATCGGTGACAGAGGTGCCCGCCGAAAAAGAGACGGAAGAATCAAAAGACGCGCTTCCTGCCGAGGGGGAAACCCCCGGGGCGAGCGAGTAAAAATTTAACAGACGGAGCGTAATTATGTCATACTCAGAGGATATCATTCAACCAGCGTCGTATATGGTTCCCATCGTAGTCGAGCAAACTGGCAGGGGAGAGCGCTCTTACGACATCTACAGCAGGCTCCTCAGGGACCGTATCATATTTATCGGGCAGGAGATAGAGGACGGGATGGCCAACCTGGTCGTGGCGCAGCTTCTCTTCCTGGAGAGCGAGGACCCCGACAAGGACGTGTTCCTTTACATCAACAGCCCTGGCGGCGTGATAACGGCCGGCCTCGCCATTTACGACACGATGCGTTACATCAAGTGCCCTGTCTCCACGATCTGCACCGGACAGGCGGCGAGCATGGCCGCTGTGCTGCTGGCGGGCGGCGACAAGGGCAAGCGCATATCCCTCCCGAACGCGAGGATCATGATCCACCAGCCTCACGGCGGCGCGCGCGGCCAGGCGGTGGACATCAAGATACAGGCCGACGAGATCATCCGCACGAGGAAGATAATCAACGGCATATTGGCCGGCCACACCGGCCAGCCTCTCGATCGGATCGAGAGGGACACGGACAGGGACTTTTTCATGTCCGGGGCCGAAGCGGTAGAGTACGGGCTCGTCGACAGGGTAATAGAAAAGCGTTGACCTGCGCGCGCGCGGCCTGCAAAGCGGCGTCTGGCTGCCCTCTCGCGGCAGGCCAGGTTTTCGCTCCCTTGCGGGGCGCTTATTAAAGAGGTGATCTGAAAATGTTTCCATACGAGAAAGACGGGGACGGACGCGGCAGGAAAAAGGTACGGTGTTCATTCTGCGGGAAGAGCCAGGACGAGGTGCCGAAGCTCATCGCCGGGTCGAGCGCCTATATCTGCACTGATTGCGTACAGCTCTGCAACATCATAATAAAGAACGAGTCGGACCTGGCGCCCTTTCTAGGGGGCGCCGTCCCGGCAGCCAGGGAGAAGCTCCCGAATCCAGGCGAGATAAAGGACTACCTGGACAGGTACGTCGTCGGGCAGGACAGGGCCAAAAGAGTACTCTCCGTCGCGGTGTACAACCACTACCAACGGATAAGGGCCGCCATGAGCGGCGCGAAGGACGAGGTGGAGCTGCCAAAGAGCAACATACTCCTCTTAGGCCCCACTGGGTGCGGCAAGACGCTCTTGGCGCAGAGCTTGGCTAATTTCCTCAAGGTGCCCTTCGCCATGGCAGACGCCACGACGCTCACCGAGGCTGGCTACGTGGGCGAGGACGTGGAGAATATCCTGGTGCGGCTGCTCCAGGCCGCCGACTACGACCCGAAGGCCGCAGAGCACGGGATCATTTACGTGGACGAGATAGACAAGATATCCCGCAAGTCCGAGTCACAGTCCATCACGAGGGACGTCTCCGGCGAGGGCGTCCAACAGGCGCTCTTGCGCATACTGGAGGGTACCGTGTCGAACGTGCCGCCCAAGGGCGGGAGGAAGCACCCCAACCAGGACTTTGTCCAGATCGACACTAAGAACATACTCTTCATATGCGGCGGCGCCTTCGACGGCTTGGAGGGCATAATCGCCCGCAGGGTCAACAAGAAGACCATCGGCTTCGAAGGGGAGATCATCAGCAACATGTCCGAGGCCGGAAACTCCATCCTTAAAGAGATCCAGCCGACCGACCTCACGTCATACGGTTTCATCCCAGAGTTCGTCGGAAGGCTGCCCGTGTGCGTGCCGATGGACGCCCTGGATCACGCTACGCTGGTGCGCATACTCCAGGAGCCGAAGAACGCGCTCTTAAAGCAGTACAAGAAAATATTCTCGATAGAGGGCGTCGAACTCGACTTCACGGAGGGGGCCATAAACGCGATAGCCGAGCTGACCCTCAAGCAGAAGACGGGGGCGCGCGGCTTGCGCAGCGTGATGGAGACCTCTATGATCGACCTCATGTTCGACCTGCCGGTCAAGGCCGGCAAGACCGAAAAGATCACCATCACCGAGGACTTCGTGAGAGGGACGGGCGAGCCGCTTTTGACGGAAAGGCACTCGCGGGAGGTCGCTTGATGCCGCTAGTCCCGGTGCTGCCGATCCGCGACGTCGTAATATTCCCGGGTGTCATAGCGCCGCTCTTCGTGGGCAGGCCGCGCTCCTTGAAGAGCGTCGAGGAGGCTTCCCTGACGGACAAGAACCTCCTCGTGGTGGCGCAGCGGGACAACGCCGCTGATGAGCCGGCACCGTCCGATCTGTATGATGTCGGGACGCTCTGCCAGGTGATACAGATGGTGCGCATCCCTGACGGCTCCACGAAGGTGCTGATAGAGGGCGTGTCCCGCGCGCTCGTGCAGAGCTACGTTTCGGCTGGCGAGTATCTCTCCGCCGATATCATACAGATGCAGTACGACGGAGACCTCTCCCCTGGCGCGGAACCGCTGAGGCGGGCCGTCTTGGAGCAGTTCGAGCGATACGTGAACCTTCACCCGAAGCTCCCTATCGAGATAGCCTTCTCGCTCTCGTCCGTGGAGGATCCGTTCCTGTTCGCGGACATCGTGGCGTCACACATTCAGGTGAAGATCAGCGAAAAGCAGGGCCTGCTGGAGCTGCTGAACCCGGAGGACCGCATGGACAGGCTCCTCCGCTTGCTCGTGCGCGAGACGGAGCTGCTGGAGATGGAGCACTCCATACACGACAAAGTCCGCCGCGAGATGGAGCGCAACAACAAGGAGTACTACCTCAAGGAGCAGCTTAAGGCGATACAGGCGGAGCTCGGGCAGCCGGAGGACGTGTCGGAATACGAGGAGCTGCTGCGGCGGATAAAGCGCGCCAAGATGCCGAAGGAAGTGGCGAGGAAGGCGACCGCGGAGCTGGACAGGCTCTCCAAGATGCCCCAGATGTCCGCGGAGGCGACCGTCTCGCGGACGTACATAGAGTGGCTCTCCGACCTGCCGTGGAAGAAAAAGACGGCGGACAGCATAGACATAGGGCTTGCGAGACGGGTGCTGGACGAGGATCACTACGGCCTCGACGAGGTAAAGGAGCGCATCCTGGAGTTTTTGGCCGTCGAGCGGCTGAGCGGCAAGGGCGCTGGCAGGGGACAGGTCCTCTGTTTCGTGGGGCCGCCCGGCGTCGGCAAGACGTCCCTCGGCAAGTCCATAGCGCGCGCTCTGGGCAGGAAGTTCGTGAACTTCTCCCTGGGCGGCATAAGGGACGAGGCGGAGATAAGGGGACACCGGCGGACCTACATCGGCGCGCTCCCGGGCCGCATCATACAGAAGATGAAGCAGGCCGGGGTCATGAACCCCGTCATGCTGATGGACGAGATAGACAAGGTAGGGACGGATTTCCGCGGGGACCCGTCTTCGGCGCTCTTGGAAACGCTGGACCCTGAGCAGAACAAGGGCTTTACGGATCATTTCCTTGAGGTGCCATTCGACCTGAGCCAGGTGATGTTCGTGACCACCGCCAACGTCACCCACAGCATCCCCAGGCCGCTCTTGGACAGGATGGAGCTGATCTCGATCCCTGGTTACGTGGCGGAGGAGAAGCTCCACATAGCCACCCGCCACCTGTGGCCCAGGGTGCTCCGGGAAAACGGGCTGGAACGGTACAACGTGGGCATCGCTGATAGGACTATGAGCAAGATCATAACGGAGTACACGAGGGAGGCCGGCGTGAGGGGCCTCGACCGCCAGCTCTCGAAGGTCGCCAGGAAGGTGGCGGCCAAGATCGTGAACGAGTCCGAGGAGGGGAAGAAGCCCCTGCGCCGCGTCTCGCTCACTATGCCCATGGTCAAGAAATTCCTGGGCGCCCCCAAGCTGCACGACACGAGGCTGCCTGGGAGGGATTCTGTCGGGGCGGCGCTGGGCCTGGCCTGGACGGAGACAGGCGGCGACGTCCTCGTGATAGAGACTGCCGCCATGAAGGGTTCCGGCAAGGTCATGTTCACCGGCAACCTGGGTGATATCATGCAGGAGTCAGCCCAGGCGGCGCTGGGTTACCTACGCTATCGCGCGTCGCAGTACAACCTGGGCGCGATAAAGTGGGACAAGACCGACATTCACGTCCACGTCCCTGAGGGGGCTATACCGAAGGACGGCCCGTCCGCCGGCGTGACGCTCGCGCTTTCCATGCTGTCAGCCCTCACGGAGCGCCCCGTCAGCTCCAGCATCGCCATGACGGGGGAGATCACGCTGCTGGGTACCGTGCTGCCCATAGGCGGCGTCCGCGAGAAGGCGCTCGCGGCGAAGCGGAACGGGATCAAGACGGTCATCTTCCCCAAGGACAACGTCGTGGACGTTGACGAGCTGGCTGAGTGGGCGAGGCAGGACATGACGTTCCACTACGTGTCGAACGTTTCTGAGGTCTTCAGCCTGGCGCTGTTGGAGAAGGGCGGACATTGACAGCCTGGAAATCTGAGCTGCTATGCACGGCCTTCAACGCCGCCCAGCTGCCGCAGCCGCGTGGCCCGGAGGTGGCCTTCCTCGGGCGGTCCAACGTGGGGAAGTCTACGCTGATAAACGCCCTGCTGGCCAGGAAACTGGCAAAGGTGAGCTCTAAGCCGGGCAAAACGCGCAGCATCAACTTTTACGAGGTTTCATCCGGCGGCTTCTTTCTGGTGGACCTGCCGGGTTACGGCTACGCGGCGAGGGGCAAGGACGAGCGCCAGGCGTGGTGGCGGCTCATAAACGAATATTTTGGCACGGAGCGGGACATAGCCTTCGTCGTCCACCTGGTGGACTTCCGGCATGGCCCGCTCGCCAATGACGACGAGCTGACGGCCTGGCTGGACGGCATGGACATGCCCCGTCTCGTGGTGTTCACCAAGGGCGACAAGATTTCGAGGGGCAGGGGCAAGGTGATGTACGACAGGTACGTGGGCGATGGGTTGGTATCGATCGCGCCGCCCGTCGTGACGTCTGGGAAAAACGACGCGGAAGCGGAGAGGCTTCGGCGTCTCGTGATACAAATTATCCATGAGCTCGGTTCAGCGGGCCGTGATGGGGGAGTAATCTGATGGGTGAGACGGTGCGTCCAAAGGGGCTGGAGGGGCTTTCAAAGAGCTACGACCCGGCGCCGATAGAGGACAAGTGGTACGCCAGATGGGTGGAGGACGGGATTTTCAAGGCAGACGCCTCAAGCGGCAAGCCGCCGTTCAGCATAGTCATACCGCCGCCCAACGTGACTGGCTCGCTTCACCTGGGGCACGCGCTGGACAACACGCTCCAGGACATACTATGCAGGACAAAGAGGATGCAGGGCTACAGCGTCCTCTGGATGCCGGGGACGGATCACGCCGGTATCGCGACGCAGAACGTGGTGGAGCGCGCCATCCGCGAGGAAGGGCAGAGCCGCGAGTCCATGGGGCGCGAGGCTTTCGTGAAGCGCGTGTGGGAGTGGAAGGACGAGTACGGCAGCAGGATAATCAGTCAGTTGAAGAAGCTGGGCGCGTCATGCGACTGGGACCGCGAGCGCTTCACCATGGACGAGGGCCTGTCGAGGGCCGTCCGGAAAGTCTTCGTTGAGCTTTACGGGAAGGACCTGATATACCGGGGGAAGTATCTCATCAACTGGTGCCCCCGCTGCCTCACGGCGCTCTCGGACCTGGAGGTCGAGCACAAGGAGACGGAGGGCAGGCTCTACAGCGTGAAGTACGCCTTCGCAGACGGGCCGGGCTCGCTCACGGTGATGACTACGCGCCCTGAGACCATAATGGGCGACGTGGCCATCGCGGTGCACCCGCGCGACGAGAGGAACAGGCACCTCGTGGGCCGCTCGGTGACCGTCCCCATATGCGGCCGTGTCATCCCGGTCATCGAGGACAACCTGGCCGACCCTGAGTTCGGGACAGGGGCGCTCAAGATAACGCCCGCCCACGACCCCAACGACTTCCTCGTTGGCCTCAGGCACGGCCTGGAGCAGATTCAGGTGATGGACGACCGAGGGCGCATGAACGAGAACGGCGGCAAGTACGCCGGGATGGATCGCTTTGAGGCCCGGAAGGCCATCGTAGCCGACCTGGCTGAACAGGGGTTTTTAGCGGGGGAGGAGCGCCACGACCACTCCGTAGGCCACTGCTATCGCTGCGATACGGTGATAGAGCCGTACCTCTCGGAGCAGTGGTTCGTCCGCGCCCGCCCGCTGGCCGAGGAGGGCGTGCGCGCCGTGAAGTCGGGCCAGATCCGCTTCGTGCCGGAGTCCTGGGCCGGGACGTACTACCAGTGGATGGAAAACATACGCGACTGGTGCGTGTCCAGACAGCTCTGGTGGGGCCACAGGATACCGGCGTGGTACTGCTGCGACTGCGGGGAGGTCTCTGTCTCCATGGAAGAGCCGGGCAAATGCGCCTGCGGCGGAAAGCTGCGGCAGGACGAGGATGTGCTGGACACGTGGTTTTCGAGCGCTCTATGGCCGTTTTCGACGATGGGCTGGCCGGACGAGACGAAGGAACTAGCGGCCTTTTACCCGACGAGCGTCCTCGTCACTGGCTTTGACATAATATTCTTCTGGGTGGCCAGGATGATAATGATGGGCTGCGAGTTCATGAAAGAACCGCCGTTCAGGGACGTGTACATCCACGCCCTCGTGCGCGACGAGAAGGGCCAGAAGATGAGCAAGTCCAGGGGCAACGTGATCGACCCGCTCGTGATCATAGACAAGTTCGGCGCGGACGCACTGCGCCTCACGCTGGCCGCGCTCACCGTCCAGGGGCGCGACATCTTCCTATCCGAGAGCAGGATAGAGACGTACCGCTTCTTTTTGAACAAGCTCTGGAACGCCTCCCGTTTCGCGCTGATGAACCTCGAAGGCGCTTCCGGCGATCTGGAGGCAATTGACAGGAACGACCTTCGCCTGCACGACAGGTGGATACTCGAAAGGCTCTCGGACGTGACGAGGCAGATGACGGAACTCCTGGACGGCTACTATTTCGGCGAGTCCGCCAAGCTCATGTACGACTTCGTCTGGGGCGAGCTATGCGACTGGTACCTGGAGCTCTCCAAACCGGCGCTGCGCGGCGACGAGGGGCCAGACAGGAAAGCCGCCTCACAGTCCGTGATATACGCCGTTTTCAGGGACGTCCTCAAGCTACTGCACCCGATAATACCCTTCGCCACCGAGGAGCTGTGGAGCGCCTTTGGGTTCGGCCAGGGGATAATCGGCCGTTCGGAGTGGCCTAAGCCGCGAGCCGCAGAGGACGCGCCTGGGATTTTAAGCGACATGGACTTTTTGCAGGCTCTCGTTCGGGCCATGCGGAACCTGCGCGCTGAGGCGAAGCTGCCGCCCCAGAAGCTGGTGCCCAAGATGTGTCTCCGGCTGAAGGACGGATCTGGCGACAGGGCCGCTGTCGTCTCGGGGAACGCGGATCTCGTAAGCCTGTTGACGAAGGTCGAAAAGACAGAGCTGCTGGAGCATAGCGCCGCAAAGCCGCCTCAGTGCCTGTCCACGGTCACTGGCGAGTTGGAGCTGTTCTTCCCTGTAGGCGAGCTGCTCGACGTGGAAAAGGAGATAAAGCGCCTGGGCGCGGAGCTGGAAAAGCTGGAGAAGGAGACGGCGCGGATCCGTGGCAAGCTCTCCAACGCCAACTTCATAGACAGGGCGCCGGCAGAGGTGGTAGAAAAGGAGCGCTCTGCGCTCGATGCTGCGGAGTCCCAGAAAAAGCGCATCGAGGAAAACATAGCGAGCCTCGCGTAGCAAGGCGTCACGGCATGACTTTTTCTCTCGCGCTGTTCAGTGAGCTTCTGCACGACATGCAGAGCTTTTCGAGCCAGGGCATTCGCCCTGGCCTGGAACGGGTGACGAGGCTCTTGGCGCGCCTAGGTTCCCCGCAAAATGGTTTCCCCGCGATACACGTCCTCGGTACCAACGGGAAGGGTTCCACGGCTGCGACGCTTGAGTCCATATGCGAGGCCGCCGGGCTGCGGACGGCGCTTTACACCAGCCCTCACCTCTCCTCTCTGCGCGAGCGGATCCGCGTCGGCAGGAAGCACGTGGATATCGCGGTATGGCGCGACGCGTTCAGAAGGGTGACGGAAGCGACGGAATCCGACGATCTGCCCGATTCCGCCCGCCCGACTTTCTTCGAGAACCTGACGGCGCTCGCTTTTCTGGTGATAAACGAATCCGGCGTGGACGTGGCGATCATGGAGGCGGGCATGGGCGGCAGATACGACGCCACGTCCGCGTGCCGCGCGGCGGCCACGGTCATCACCCCCATAGACATGGATCATATGGAATATCTGGGCAGCACCCTCCAGGCTATAGCGGGGGAGAAGTTCGCGGCGATCCGGCGCGGCGTCCCGGCGTTTTACGCCGGGGACGACGACGGGCTCTCCGCGCTGTTCGCCCTGCGGTGCGAGTCGGTTGGCGCGCCATCCTTCCTTTTGAGCGGCATGGCGCGTCCGAGAGACATCCGCTGCACGCTCGGCGGCACGGCGTTCGATTACGCCCCCCTGGACGCGTCCGCCCAGCCTACCCTGCGCCTGCAGATCCCGCTCATCGGCGCGCATCAAGCCTACAACGCGTCGAACGCGATCACGGCCCTGCTAGGGCTCAGGAGCGCGACACCCCTCTTTGAGCGGATAAGCGAGGCCCATATCCGTCAGGGCCTCGCAAGCGTCGACTGGCCGGGCAGGATGGAAATCCTCCGCCGCGGCCCGGACGGGCCGGTTATCCTGCTCGACGGCGCGCACAACGAGCACGGCTTTGCGGCGCTTGCCAGATCGCTCTCCATGCTCACGGAGAGCGGGCAGATATCCGGCATAGGCGCGGTCGTGTTCGCCGTCATGAAGGACAAGGACATAACGGGCATAGCCAGGCTGCTCAAAGGCCTGCGCGCGCCAGTTTTCCCCACACAGCTGGCTATGGCCCGCGCGAGGCCGGCCAGCGAGCTGGCGGCGCTCCTCAGGGAGTCGGGCTGTGACACGAGAGGCGCGTGGGATGATCCAGTCTCTGCCCTTGAGGCGGCTCGGGGAGCCACAGAGCCAGGCTGGCTGGTCGTGTGCTGCGGCAGCCTCTTCTTAGTGGGCGCGATGAGAGAAATGCTCTCCTCCGTTTAAAATTGACGCCACAAATATTGGCTTTCCCGTGACAATCTTTAATGAGGAAGCATCAGGCGGTCAATGGCGATGCCGCCAATCGGAGTGGGAGTGATTTTATGGACGCTGTCCGAGTAGGGGTTGCAGGGGTTGGACACCTGGGCGTACACCACGCCCGCGTATACACGGAGATCCTGGGGGCGAAGCTCGTCGGGGTCGTGGACGTTAACGAGGAGCGGGTGCACGAGGTAGCGGAGAACCTGGGTGTGCCGGGGTACGCTGATCTGGATAAATTTCTCGACGAGACGAGGCCGGACGCACTGAGCGTCGTCGTCCCCACCGTCAATCACCTGGAGGTGGCGAAGAAGGCATTAGAGCGCGGCGCTCACCTCCTGATAGAAAAGCCCGTGACGGCAAGCGTCGACGAGGCTGAGGAGCTGCTCCGCATAGCGAGCGATCACAACCTCATACTGCAAGTAGGCCACATCGAGCGCTTTAACTCAGCCGTGCAGCAGGTCCGCGAGATGGTGAACGAGCCCGTCTACATCCAGTCCAGGAGGCTCGGCCCCTTCTCGCCCAGGATCAGCGACGTAGGCGTGGTGCTCGACCTGATGATCCACGACATAGACATAATCCTCTCCCTCGTCAAATCCGACATAGCCGACATTTCCGCCATGGGCAGACGCGTCAGGACATGCCACGAGGACATAGCCTCGGCGCAGATCCGTTTCGTGAACGGGACCATAGCGCACATCCTGGTGAGCCGAATCACGGAGAAGCGTATGCGCACGCTTGAGATCACGGAGCCGGAGCGCTACATAATGGTCAACTACGAAACTCAGGACGTAACGGTCCATCACTGCATCCAGAGGCCTGGCAGGGGGCTCGCCGAGGTGGTGGAGCATCCCGTCTTCCCGAAGCGCGAGCCTCTCAAGATGGAGCTGCAGGATTTCGTGAACTGCATACGCGAGGGCCGCGAGCCGCTGGTCGGCCTGCGCGACGGCAAGAGGGCGCTCGAAATATGCGTGGCGATGCTCCGCCAGATCCACGGCGAGGGCGAGCAGGGCAGCCGCAGCCTGGCCGCGCTGTAAAAAAACAAAAAAACTGTGATTCTCGGGGCTGATTTGTCCGCTTCTTTTCGTGAAGCGATGTTCACGCGCGGTGCCGATTTGGCAGGGTTTGGGGATTTGACCGGGCTGCAGCCGGAAACGCGCGAGAACATGCCTGTCGGCGTCAGCGTCGCGATGAAGTATCCGGCAGACGTTATCCGCTGCATCGCGGATCTGCCTACGCAGGAATATTTCGACTGGTACAATCTGCTTAACGAAAAGCTTGACGGCTTGGTCACGTTTGGCGCTGAATTTTTGAGATCAGCGGGCTATCGGGCTATAGCGCAGACGAGGGCGCAAGTCGGCGCCTCGGGCATCCTGAGTACGGCCCTGCCGCATAAGACCGTCGCCACGCGCGCCGGGATCGGCTGGATCGGTAAATGCGCGCTCCTCGTGACTGAGGTGTACGGATCGATGATTCGCCTGTCCTCGATCCTGACAGACGCTCCTCTGGGCGCGGCGCGCCCCGTCAATGATTCAAAGTGCGGGGGGTGTAGGGCCTGTACGGACGCGTGCCCCGCCGGGGCAGTTTCCGGCAGGGAGTGGTCTGCTGGGTTGTGCCGCGACGAGTTCTTTGACGCGCCTGCCTGCCAGAAAACCGCGCGGGAAAGGGCGCGTCTGGGTTTCGGCGCTGACGGGGTTGTGGCCATCTGCGGCAGGTGTATCGCGGTCTGCCCGTATACTCTGGGGTATCTGGAGCAGAGTTAGCCGTGTTTCATTTAAAGATATCCGTCGCCGAAGTCGAGCAGGGTCTGACGATATTTAAGGGCGCTTGCCTCTGGGGCGTTGCTGACGGACAGGCCCATTAGGCGTATTTTTCGGTCGCTTGAGGCTAACGCCGCGCCCAGGAGTTCCAGGGCGACGCGCCAGAACACGTCGAATCTTTCGACGGCCTCCGGCAGCGTCCTGCGGCGGGACATCTCCTTGAAATCAGCGTATTTTATCTTGAGGGTTATCGTCCTGCCGGCGAAGGAGCGCGCCGCCAGACGTCCCCAGACCTCCTTTGAAATCTCCAGCAGCCTCCTTTGCAGTTCCTCCGCGTCGTCTATGTCCGCCACAAAGGTGATCTCAGCGCCGAGCGACTTTCGGATCCGCTCCGGCGTCACAGGGCGGTGATCCACGCCACGGGCGTTCCAGTAATAGGCGCTCCCAGCCTTGCCGAAAAGCCGCTTGAGCTCTGCCTCGCTGAACCTCTTGAGGTCGCTTCCGGTGTGTATCCCCAGACTGTGCATCTTCTGGGCGGTTACGTGTCCGACGCCCCAGAATTGCTCGATGTCCAGCGACGCGGCAAAGGCCTCCGCCTCCTCGGGGCGGATCACGAACAGGCCGTCAGGCTTCTTGTAGTCGGACGCCACCTTCGCGAGGAATTTGTTGACGGAGACGCCGGCAGACGCGGTGAGGGCCGTGTCCCTCTGTATGCGGCGCCGGATATCGCGGGCTATCAGCGTGGCGGACGGCGACCGGTATTTATTGGCCGTCACGTCCAAGTACGCCTCGTCCAGGGAGAGCGGCTCCACGAGATCCGTGTAGCCGAGGAAGATCCTGCGCACTGCCATGGAGACCTGGCGGTAGACGTCGAACCGGGCCGGGACGAAAATCAGCCCCGGGCAGCGCGACATCGCCGTGAGGGATGGCATAGCCGAGCGCACGCCCCACTTCCGCGCCTCGTAGCTTGCCGCCGCCACGACACCACGCTCCGCCGCGTGTCCGACGGCCAGCGGCTTCCCCCTGTACTCCGGGTGATCCCTCTGTTCGATGGAAGCGTAGAAGGCATCCATATCCACATGGATAATTTTCCGTATCATCGTCTTGCCTGTTCAGCCGCTTGCGCTATCCTGCCCTGGCCAGCTTCCCGCAGTCGACGTCGTATATCTTGTAGGGGCGGCCCTTCGCGTTGGGATGCCCGCTGCTCACCACGCCCGCCGCGCCGTGCTCGGCCAGGCGGGAGAGTATGCGCACCGCGCTTCGTGGCGTGATGTTGAGATAGAAAGCCAGGTCAGCGCTGCTGAACGTGCTGATGCCCCGGCTCTCCCACAGGTTGATTATCTTTTGCAGATTAGCGGGCGAGATGCCCAGGCGCCGCCCTATCTCCTCCGCGACGGCGCCGGGAGCGCCGGACATAGTGACGGACTTTCCTCTCGTCATAGGGCCTATGAGGTTTCCGAGGTCGTTTACCAGGTACGCGTGGTGGGATGCGTTGCGCAGCGACTCCCTGAAAGCCCGCATGGCGTTCTGCCCCGACGACACCGCCTCGGTGCCGAGCCCCCACCCCACGCATACGCCGCAGCCGAGCTCCCTGTGCAGACAAGCGGTCAGGGCGCAGTCCGCGTACCCGCTCGTAATCTGCTCTAGCGTCCTGTTGGACGTGGTGATTTCGAAAACATCGCCGTTTTCCCTGATCACGAGCGGCATACCGTTTTTTTCGTTGAACCTGCGCAGCAGGGGCATGAGCTTTTTATCGGCGTCATCGCGCTCCGCGCCTGCCCATGAGACGACGCCGGAGGCCACCATAGAGTCTACCAGCCTGCGCGACTGTATCACGCCGCACAGGCTGCCGCAAACGTCAAGCATGGACGCCACAGACGGGAACAGCAGCTCAAACGGCGCGCCGGATGCGCCAAGAGGCTCCGCCAGGTTCGTGAAGCGCGTCACCACGAGGTCGATCTTCCCCTCGCGCCAGAGCGTCAGGGACTGGCGCATAGCATTTTCGTAAGCGTTTTCAACGCCCGCCGCGCCGCCCATCTCTATCGGGTCGAAGAATGCGGGCGTCTGTCCGCCGAACACACTGGCGAAATCGACGTCCGCGTAGGGCCTCTCCATGAGGATCTTTGAAACGCTGATCCCGGGAAACCTGTACAGTATCCCCGCCAGCGCCCTGTAATAATCCCTGTCGGTAAGCTCAAAATAGGCGTGCGGGCACTGGGTGGCGCCGACGCGGCTTGTTATGTAGTAATACGGGAAGCGCCCGCTGAAGATCAGCCCGTCGAATAGGCGCTCGTTTTTTTCGTAGACGTCCGCCAACTCCCGCATGGACGAGTACGGCAGGTATTTTACCGCGCACATGCGGCTCATCCCGTCATGCGCCTTCATTATCAGCTCCACCGACCGCTCGGCTGTGATGATGCCTACTGATATCTTCAAGCAGAACGCCCCTGTCCTGAAATATGTCATCCCATTTCATTATCGTGTTTGTAATTATATACGGTGTCCGCTGAAAAACGCCCTTCGGCCTCACGATAAAAAAGGGCGCGTTAATCATATTTAAGGACATATAAGGTCATCATGGCAGTGACATTAGTTTTATTATAAACGGCTGATTCTCTTGTGAATTTCTAAATGAAAAAATTAACAACTTTCTGGAAAATAAGCTTGCAAAATTTTTATCCCTGTATCATAATAGCGGTGTCAGATTCTAAGTCCTTATATGTCCTTAATATCCCGCCGGCGGGATAAAATATACGAGGAGGCGATCGTTCACATGTCATCGGCGCAACTGACCCAGCTAATGTACTGCTTCTCTGTTTTGAGCGTCCTTCTGCTCCTTGGGACCTACCTTCGGGGTGCCGTCCCGCTGTTTCGGAAATTGTTCCTCCCCGCGTCCGTCATCGGCGGATTCATAGGGCTTCTGGCTGGCCCTGTCATCTGGGGTGGAGCAGGGATCCCCTTCCCCAAGGAGTGGATCTCGACGTGGGCCGCCCTGCCGGGGATACTTATCGTTCCGGTCGTGGCGTGCGTCCCGCTCGGCATGAAGTTCGGCGGGGGCGGGTTATCCGCAGGCAGGGCATCGGCCAATATCGTCAAGATGTTCGGCGTGATGCTGGCGGCGGTCTCGGCCCAGATGCTGATTGGCCTCTGCGTCCGGGAGGCCTTCGTGCTGTTCGGCCCTGAATTGGATCTCTACCCGACGTTCGGGTACGAACTGTCCCAGGGGTTCTCGGGAGGGCACGGCACCGCCGGCGTCATAGGCAGCTTCTACAAGGGGCTTGACCTGCCGTACTGGGAGCTGGCGCAGGGCGTCACGACCACGACGGCGACGTTCGGGATCGTCGGCGGCATGATAATCGGCATAGCGGCAATCAACGTAGCCGCGCGCCGCGGCAAGACCGCTGTGCTGAAAAAGCCCGGCGACATACCGCTCGACATGGGCAAGGGCTTCCAGGTCAACCCTGAGAAGCAGAAGAGCCTCGGCATGGAGACGACCTACAACTCGTCGATAGAGTCCTTCACGTTCCACCTGGCCATCATCCTGACCGGCTGCGGGATTGCCTACGTCATCATGAACGCCGCCAAGGCCAACAAAATCCCGGGGCTGATGCAGATACCCATCTGGGCCTACTCAATACTCGTCATGTTCGCCGTCAATTTCGTCATTCAGAAGATGCGTCTCGGCTGCCTCATCGACAACAAGACCAAATCACGGATAGCGGGGGTGTGCTCCGACTACGCGATAACGGCCGCTATCGCCAGCATGCCGGTGCGCGCGATAATGGAGTACATCTCGCCGATTTTGGTGATGGTCGTAATCGGCTACGTGGTGACATACTCGCTGATCATGTTCCTGTGCTGGAGGTTCTTCGACAACTGCCAGTTCGAGCGCGGGATGGCGATCTTTGGAACCAGCACAGGGGTATTTTTGACTGGGCTGATGCTGCTCAAGATATGCGATCCGGATTATGATCTGCCCGCGCTGAACGATTACTCCGTCGGCTTCTCGTTTGTGTCCGTGCTCAACTTCGTGCTTCTGCCTGTCACCGTCAACATGATGCTCAGTTACGGTTTCGGGACGAACCTGATGTATCAGGCAGGGTTGCTCGCCGGCTCGCTCATCCTGCTCATCTTCGCCCGGCGCATTTTCAAGCCCGCCGCCGTTAGGGAGCGGGGGTGGCAGAATTGAACAAAGAGGGCATGTTCCGTTACCTCGACCGGAACAAAAAAACGCTGACGGACATTTCAGACAAGATATGGGATTACGCTGAGACGGCGTTTGAGGAGTTCCGCTCCGCAGACCTGATCATGGACACCATGAAGCGTCACGGCTTCGACGTGGAAAGCGGAACCGGGGGGATCGGGACAGCCTTTTGCGCGTCTTTCGGCGCGGGCGGCCCAGTAATCGGCATACTCGCGGAGTATGACGCGCTCTCGGGGTTGAGCCAGGAGGCTGGGGCCGCAGAGAGGCGCGAGGTTATCCCCGGAGGCAACGGACACGGCTGCGGCCACAACCTCTTCGCCGGCGGATCCGTGGGGGCGGCCATGGCGGTAAAGGAGTACATCTCGGAGAACAAGCTCCCCGGCACCGTGAAGCTCTTCGGCTGCCCCGGCGAGGAGGGCGGCTCTGGCAAGGCGTTCATGGCCAGGGGCGGCGCTTTTGGCGGCTTAGACGCTGCCTTAGCCTGGCATCCGATGGCGGTGAACGCCATACTTGACATGAGTATGCTGGCAAATTACCAGGTGCTGTACAAGTTCAAGGGCACCGCGTCCCATGCCGCCGCTTCACCTGAAAAGGGGCGCAGCGCGCTGGACGCGGCAGAGCTCATGAACGTCGGGGTGAACTTCCTGCGAGAGCATGTAATCCAGGATGCGCGGATACACTACGCCATCACGAACTCCGGCGGGTTTTCTCCGAACGTGGTGCAGCCAACCGCGGACGTCCTGTACCTCATCAGGGCGCCGCGCACGTCTCAGGTCGAGGAGATATATCAGCGCGTCAACAAGATAGCGCGCGGCGCTGCCATGATGACGGAGACGGAAGTCGAAATACAGTTTGTGAAGGCGTGTGCCAACATCGTACCGAACAAGACGCTCTCAAAGGCGCTCCACGACAATCTGACCGGTATGGACATGCCAGTCTACACGGAGGAGGAGCTGAACCTGGCCTCCATGATCGCCAAGACCTCGCCCGGCTCAGCGTCATCGGATCTGGAGCGCTACGTCAGGGGGCGCCCGGCCGAACTGAGACGGTGCCTCGACATGCTGGACGGACACCCGATCTGCGACATGGCCCTGCCCTTTTACCCGGACGACCCGGACAGCATACTGCCGGGCTCCTCTGACGTGGGAGACGTGAGCTGGATCACGCCGACGGCGCAGGTCGTCACAGCGTGCTACTCGCTGGGGACGCCGGAACACTCATGGCAGCTCGTCTCTCAGAGCAAGACATCCATCGGGCACAAGGGGATGATGCTTGCGGCAAAGGCGATGGCGGGCGCGGCAGTTGACGCCCTTGAGTCGCCGGATCTCTTGAAGAGGGCCAAAGAGGAGCTGACGGAGCGCCTGAACGGCGAGACGTACCGCAGCGCCATACCTGCCCACGTAATGCCCAAGCCCATAAGCAAGCTGTAAACAGGGCGGCGGTCTATAAAAAATGGGGCAGATTCGCCCGCTACCCCGGAAGCGAGTGTTGTCCCTACTTCCTAGGCACCGCCCGAGGACGCTCCCTGCCCGCCGGCTGGAGGCGGTGGAGGAGGCGTTCCCTGCGGCGCGGGCGGCGTAGGCGGAGCGGGTGGCGTGGGCGGCGTGCCGGACGTGCCTCCGTACCAGCCCCTCATCGTCACGATCCTCTTCGGCGTGTTGTCCTGGAGGAACGTGACGTTTGTGCCGGCGGCCACCGCGACGCTGACGTTCGCGTTGTCCCGGCCGCCGATGATTTTTATCTCGGGAGAGTAGAATTTGCGCGCGTCGATGGTCACGCAGGCGAGCGAGTTTACGCGGATCACTGCGGACGAGCGGGCCTTGCCGAGAAGCACCAGGCGGCAGTCCCTGTCCATGAAGACCGCAGGGCAGTCGTCGGAACCCCAGTCCTCGGCGTCGATGCCGGAGATCGTGGCGTATGACGGCCCGGAAAGCGTGATCTGTCTCGCCCCTGTGTCGAGGGAGAAGACCCTCGTGCCTATGTCCAGCTCTACGATCTTTCTCCCGATGTCGCAGGGTATCCGTTCTTTGCGGGGAACCCTGACGGCCGTTCCGCTCTCGATATAAAGCCGCGTTGGATCGTTCTGTTCCATGCGCAGCGCCAGGCTGCCCCCATCGTTCAAGACGAGGCCGTCCAGCGGCGTCTCCTCCGCCGCCAGGGGGCGCGCGGTGGCAAGCGAGGCCATCATGATGGCTGCCAGGAGGATGGGCGCGCTAAAAACTTTAAAAAGATTTTTGTGCGTCCCGAGTGCGTCTGCCGCTGCTAGCTTGCTGATTTGTTTTCCCACGATGACCCCTCCCGGGATGAATGTGCTAAAATTAAACCTATGTTAAGCTACCGGCAGATACTACAACATCACGCCCTTTTTGAGAAGGGTTTGGGACGGGGGAGAAGTGACAGATGAAAACTCGTTTTCTTCACTGCAACATCAACGTGGGCGACCTCGAAAAGAGCATCGCGTTCTACGGGCAGGCGCTGGGTCTGAAGGAAGTGCGGCGCAACGACCAGAAGAATTTCACCATCGTCTTCTTGTCGGACGGATCGAGCGACTTCCGGCTCGAACTCACGCTCCTCAAGGACAGGAAGGAACCCTACGACCTGGGGGACAACGAGTCTCACATAGCCTTCGAGGCAGAGGACTTTGATGCCGCGCACAAGCTGCACGAGGAGATGGGCTGCATCTGCTTTGAAAACCATGACATGGGGATCTATTTCATAGAGGATCCCGACGGCTACTGGCTGGAAGTGATCCCCCCGCGCCGCTGACAGCGGGTTTTTATCTTCACCCTTTAAGACATAGGCTATAAATCAGGCATTTTTACACTTTCGTCACAAACTGATTACGCCGCCGTGACATTTCACTGCGGCGTTTTTTGTACCATTCGGCGAGGAGGTGACGGATATGTCACGAATTTCGAAAGGTTCTATCACAACGCTCAAAGCCGCTTTGCTGCTGGCCGTATTCCTGTCCTTTGAACGTTTTGCCCCAGTGTCGCCCGCCTCTGCGTCTTTGACGCTGGACGTAGCGGCCGATACACCCGTCGTCGAGTCCGGAAAGACGGCGCGGGTTATCCTGAGGGCGCTCGTGAGGCCTGTGGAATCGAGGCCATCCCCACAGAGCAGGGCGCCGCTTGCAATCGCGATCATCTTGGACAAGTCCGGGTCCATGCTGAATGGGGCAAAGATGGAGAACGCCAAGAAGGGCGCCCTGGAGGCGCTGGAGTATTTAAACGCGCGAGATGCCGCCGCCGTAGTGGTTTACGACGACGAGGCGAGGACTCTCGTGCCGCTTGAGGCATGGTCAAGGGGGACTCACGCCGCTGCGGCAGACACCATATCGAAAGTGAGGGCAAGCGGCTCCACCGCGCTCTACGGCGGCGTGAAGCTCGGCGCGGAAGAAATTCTGAGACATGAGGGCAAGGGGCGCGTGCCGCGGATTCTGCTCCTGTCCGACGGCATTGCCAACGTTGGCCCGTCGTCGCCCGCTGAACTGGCTGAGCTGGGCAGGCGGCTCGCCGCACACGAGATAACCATAACCACCATAGGGTTAGGGCTGGACTACAACGAAGATCTCATGACCGCATTGGCCGCCGAAAGCGGCGGCAACTCGTACTTTGCGCGGAACGCTTCATCACTCCCGGAAATTTTCGCGCACGACATGGAGGACAGCTCATCCCTCTCCGCGCGCAACGTCGCGATCACCCTGACGTGCCTGGACGGCACGATCCCGGTAATGACGCTCGGGCGCAGGGGAGAAGGGCAGGGGAGGTCGGTCAGCGTGTCAATCAGCAACGTTTACGGGAACGAAAAGTATGCGCTCTTCGAGCTGGAAATCCCTCCCCAGGCAAACGGGACATCTTTTGACGCCGCGTCCGTCCTGCTCGAATACGAGGACGCGATCAGCGGAAAGAAACATAGGCAGGAAGCGCGGCTCAAGCTGCGCTTCACGGGCAACAGGGACGACGTGGCGAAAAACCGCAGCGGCCGTATCATAGCCCAAGCCGAACTGGCGAGGAACGCACAGATACGCGAGGAAGCTGTGCGCCTCGCGGACGAGGGGCGCGCGAGCGAGGCGTCGTCACTGCTGCGCTCCCGTGCGGACGAACTGAAAAGCGTATCCCAGTCCGCGCCGGAAGCCGCCCCGATGATCGCTCAAGACGCCTATGAACTCGCGGAGCTTGCCAGCGATGTGGAGGCTGACGGCAAGATGAGCAACGAAGCTAGAAAGGAGACTGTGAATAAGGCATATACTCAGAAAAATCAGCAGGGCGATGGTGTAAAATAGATGTATGAAGAAAATCGGCAGGAACCCGCCGTTTCCGCTGGTATGGATATTCGTAATGGCGGTGCTGCTTCCGTGCACGGCCTTGAGCTTTCTTGCCCTGCGCTCCGCCGACCGCGAGTCCGCCTACGCCGAGCGGCGTTTTGAAAGCTCCCTCGCGGCGGAGGCCGGGCTTGCGGCCCAGAGGGCTGACGAGGTAATGAGGGAGATAGCGCGGGCTTTGGAGGGATCCGTCTCACGGGCGGCGCTTGCCAGAGGGAGCGAGGAAAACCCTATAATCGGCACACCGTTCGAGCTTCGGGGAGGGGAGGTTATTTTCCCTGGCACTGCTTCCGAGGCTGAAAGGGAAGAATTTCTGCGGACGTTCGGGGATTTTCTGCAATATGGGTCAACCTTGCCGGTTTACGACAGCGTGACCAAGATATACCGGAGCGATTTCGGCGCCGATGTCGGCGATTACGCTGATAAGAGCGTCCCCGCGGCCCAAAACCTGAGTGAGCAGGCGGAACCTAAGACGCTAAGAGGAGTACAGAGGCAGAGAGCGGGAAGCATGATCGCCGCTGACTCGGATGTCATGAACGAAGCTCTCTCGCAGGCTTCGTCGGAGGGTTTCGAGATCGCGACGCGGAACGTGGCTCCTACGGCCGAGATCGCGAAAAAACCGAGGCCCTTTCCGGTGCAGCAGGTACCAGCGCCGGCGCAGGAAGCCCTTGTGAGCGAAATGCCGTCCGCGCCGGAACAGCTTTCACTGACGGTATCGCGCCGCCGCACGTTCGCCGAGGTGACGAGCAGGGCAGACTCGGGCCTCGTGCCGCGCCTCACGGATGACGGGCTTGCGATACTGTTCTGGGCGAAGAGGGGCGAAAACGGTGAGCCGAGCGTGATAGAGGGGTGTTCCCTGAATATGCTGGCGCTGCGCGACCATATAGCGGAAGCCCTGCCGGACGTGCTGACGGATGTCAGGGTGCTTTCCGTTCTCGATGAGAACGGAAAGCCGATAGTGGACGTTGAATCGTTACCGGCGCTAGACTGGCGAAAGCCCTATATCGCGAGGGAGATATCCCCCGCGCTCCCTCGCTGGGAAGCTGGCGTGTGGCTGATCGATCCCGGCGCTCTGGCGCAACGGGCGAGGCTCACGGGGATTGCGGTCTCTCTGCTGGTGTCAGCGCTGTTCGTAGTGATAGCAGCTGGGAGCGCTCTCGTCCTGCGAACTATCACAATCGAGACGCGGACGGCCGCTCAGAAGACGACGTTCGTCGCGAACGTCACGCACGAGCTGAAGACGCCGCTCACGTCCATAAGGCTCTTTTCGGAACTCCTGCTCTCTGGCAAGCAGTCCGACCTGGACAGGCGGCGCGAGTACCTTCGGACGATAGCGTCGGAGGCCGGCAGGCTCTCGCGCCTCGTCGATGACATTCTCGCTATTTCTTCCCGTGGCAGGAGCTATGCCATGTCGCCGCTGGATCTTGCCGATCTGGCGAAGGACGTGCTGTCGCGTCTTGAACCGGGTCTCGCGGCGTCAGGTTTCACTGTGACTCTGGACGCGCCCGCCCCGGTTCCCGCAAAAGGCGACAGTGAAGCGCTGGAGCAGGTTCTGACGAACATGTTATCCAACGCGGAAAAATATTCGGGAGATGTCAGGGAGATTTCCGTCATGGCAAAAAGAAACGGCAAAACCGCCGAACTGTGCGTCATGGATCGCGGGATAGGCGTGGCGCCGGGGATTTCAGGCAAGATATTCCAAGAATTTTTCAGAGGGGACGACTCGCTCTCTGCCGCGCGCAGCGGGGCGGGACTAGGGCTGGCCATAGCGAGGGGCATAGCGCAAAAGCACGGCGGGGATATGTCCTACGCGCCACGGGACGGCGGCGGCAGCGTATTCACGCTCTCTCTGCCGCTGGACGCGGGCCAGACAACTTAAACTCGTCACCGGCAGATCGATCATAAAATACGAAGGGGGTCTTGAGATGAATGTTTTTTTAAGGCGCTGGCGCGATTTTTTCGTGATACTTGCGGCACTTGCTGCCCTGCTCCGCGCGGGCGGGCGGGACGCTCTCGCGGCGGGGCTTTCAATCCGGTCCTCCGATTTCTATCCCTCCGGCGCGAAATTCACGTTCCAGGCAAGCTCTGATGGGAGCTTCGATTTCAGGCTGCCGGGCGCTTTCAATCAGGACAGCGTGCGATGCCTCACGGTGGACAAGCTCTCGTCGCTCAGGGTCGAGACGCTTGCCGTGGTCGAAACCGCCCCCGCTGCCCTGGGGCCGTTCGAGAAAAAGGCCCAGGACGCCCAGAAGAGCGTCGATCTCATCGAGGGGCGAAAATCAGCGCTAGCGCGGACGCTTGAGATGATCACGGCCCCGTTCCCCGCGTCGGGCGGCGGCGCTAAAGTCGACAGCGGCGCGCTGACTGGTTATATCGCGTATCTCAACGACGCGCTTAAGCTGCGCCTGGACCTGGAAGCTCAGATCGTGGAAGCGAACGTCTCCCTGCTCGGCGCCCAGAGAGCCCTGAAGGAGGCGAATGACGAGCTGGAGGCCGAGAGGGCGAGGCTCGAAAGCAAAAAACCGTTCAACAGCGGAAGAGTCCTTTCCGTGAGCGGGACGACGCAGGGGGCGGCTACCTTGCTCTTTGAGGCCTATACCCCCGCGGCCGGGTGGGGCGTCGGCTATGAGATGGCGCTCGACAGCGCGACCGGCGTCATAAAGGCGAAGATGAACGCCCTTGCTCATCAGAGAACGGGGATGGACGCGAGCGGCGGCATGTCGTTCCACACGAGGACGCCGTCGTTCGCCATTGCCGTGCCGGACGTAAGGCCTCTCACGGTTGACATCAGATCTGACGGGAATGACGGCTGGAGCCTGGCGGGCGATATGCGTTTTAGTGAGGCTATGCAGCTTCCAGGCGCGCCCGTCACAATGGCTGCGCCGGGGAGCCCGCGCCCCGCACCTCCGCAAGCGGTGTCCTCGCTCGCAAACGTCACGATAAGCGGCGCTGGCACGGTCGAGGGGGACGGGAGCACGGCAGAGGTCACGCTCGGGGGATTCGACCTGAAGAGCGCCCCCGTTCTGGTCGCGATCCCGGAGCAGAGCAAGGAGGCGTGGATCATAGCGAGCGTGGACAAAGTGCCGCAGGCGTTCCTTCCCGGCACGGCGGAGCTCGCAGTGGACGGCGCTTCGACCGGGACGTCGCTGATCCCGGAGTCGGTCGGCGCCATCCAGATCCCCTTCGGCATGGCGGCTAAGATCACGTCGAAAAAGACCCCCTATGTGAGCACGCAGGGACGCTCATGGGTCGTAAAGGGAGTCCGCGAGGACGGCTACACGCTTGAGGTGACGAGCAGGATGGAGAAGGACGCCCTGATCGAGGTCCGCGACCGCATCCCTCTTTCGACCACCGACAAGGTGACCCTGGAGGTGAAAAAAATAGACCCAGAGCCGGCCGAGCGCGACAAGGAGAACAGGCTGTCCTGGAAACTCCTGCTCAAACCCGGGGAGACGAGGAAAATCACGGTCGAATACTCTGTCAGATACCCCAGCGGCGAAACGCTGCAATACAGATAAACAGGGGCGATGGACGGCCTTAGCTGGGAAAAAAAGAAAATCCTCGCGGCGGAGGATGACCCAGCCATACTGGCGGGGCTGGCCGACCTGCTGCGGCTGGAGGGTTATGACGTGACCGAGGCATCGGACGGGAGGACGGCGCTTGATCTCTTCCGTTCGTCACGCCCCGACCTCGTCATCCTCGACGTGATGATGCCCTTTGTGAGCGGCTATGATGTCTGCCGCGAGATAAGGCGCTATGACCGCTCGACGCCGATCCTCATGCTCACGGCGAAGACGGCGGAGGCGGACAGGGTCGTGGGGCTCGAGCTGGGCGCGGACGACTACATCGTGAAGCCTTTCGGGATGGCGGAACTCCTGGCGCGCGTGCGTGCGGCGCTGAGAAGGGCCGCGCTCACCGCCGATGTCGGTCAGCCGGAACCGGCGAGGCTGGAGGCTGGTGATCTAAAGGTCGATTTCGACAGCATGACGGGCGTGAGGGGGCAGGAGGTTTTCTCGCTCACGCCAAAGGAAAATTCGCTCCTGCGACACTTCGCCGCCAACGAGGGGCGTGTGTTGTCCCGGGAGGCCCTTTTGGAGGCCGTGTGGGATATAGGCGTGGACTGCGACATCACGACGCGCTCCGTCGACCAGCACGTCGCGAGGCTGAGGCAGAAGATAGAGGGCTATCCGCCTGAACCAAAGCTCATCGTCACAGTTCACGGCGCCGGTTATCGCTTCGACCGGCACGGGGCGTCATAGAGGCCCTTCGAGGTTCACGACCAGCCCGTCGCTAGCCGCCACTGCCTTCGTCCTCTCGGTCGACAAGGCCTTTGCGATCCTCTCCGGACCATAGTCCAGCAACATGCTGCTCATGTGCGTGACTATGGCGAGCTTCGGGTGGATGACCTCAAGCAGCGAGACGGCGTCCGGCATAGAGAGGTGATCGAGGCGCGAGCGGGGGAGGAGCATCGTCACGTTCATCACGAGGATATCGCACTCACTGTAACGCTCAGGGAAGGACGGCAGCGCGGAGGTGTCGCTCAAAAGCCCCCACGTCGGCAGGCCCTCCTTGCGGAACACCACCCCGTAGCACTGCACGCCGTGGTGTTCGTGGCGCACCGACTCCGCCGTGACGCCGCCGGGGAGCGCCGTGATCCTGCCGTCCCCGTGCCGGCAGACTCGCTCAATTTTCTTCTCCGCAAACTTCAGCAGCACGGAGTCGCCGTCCGCGCTGGAATCCTCCGTCAGAAGCACGCACCCCCTCCTCTCGGCTGAGTTCAGCGTCATGCCCTCCGCCAGGACGTTCAGGTCGGAGCTGTGGTCGATGTGCCTGTGAGTCAGGATGAGCGTGTTGATGTCGATTGGGGAGAGTGGCGGCACGGCCTCGCAGATGCGGACGAGGCTCCCGGGCCCTGGATCGATAACGCCCAGGCAACCGCCGTAGGAGAACCAGATGCCGCCGGTAGCGCGCCTCTGGGAGAGCATCACAAAGCGCGTCCCCGCCGTGCCGAGGAAGCGTATGAAGTTTTTCGGGTATTTCGTTTCAGGGCTGCCGCCTGTCGCGGAGCGCTCGTCCCCACTGTCTTTTACTTTATTTTTCAAAAAAAAGTCTCCTTGCGAATAAAATTATATGGATGTATTATATCTCTTTGAAGGGACATAAAACGGCGGCCTAAAAATTGCTGGAATTTGTTTTTTTCGACTGCGGCGTGTTACCCTTCACAGAAGGCCGTCATCTGTCGGGAGGTGCTGAAAATGGGCGAGGCGCGAGACATGTGGATGGTTGGGGATGTCCTTGAGGCGATGTCAGGCACCAAGATTCCACCCTTTATCGTGAACGCTGTGCAGGAGGTGCAGGCCTGGCTTTCGGCGGCGCTCACCGAGGATGCTTTTATGGAGTCTGCTGACCTGATATCGAGCAACGACCGGCAAGTATCGGCGGATCTGGAGTACCTTTTCAATCGGCTAGAGTGGGTGAGCGTCCACGCCGACATGGTGCCGCTCACAAAGGACTCGTCGAGCCATGAGGACGCGATCGTCCTCTCCGTGGGGCCCATGCTCCTAGACGAGGGCATGAGGCTTATGGTCGATCACGCGGCGCTCTTCGCGTGTGGCGTCTGCAAAAGGTTGTGGGTGATATCCGACACGTGGGTGATAGGCGACGTCCTCCCGTACATGCCTCACATAAGGGCGCTCAAAAAGCGCGGCGTGGATCTGCATTTTCTGATGGTCACCCCCTGGGGGTACTCGGAGATCCCCTGGACACAGGGATAGAGCGGGCAGCAGGAAGATAACGCATAGGCGCGGCGTCATATTGGCGCCGCTTTTTTATGGTTCGTCCAGAGGCAAAGATGAAAAAAAGAGACTTAAAGATATTGATTTACATAGCCCTGTTCGCCGCGGCGGCGATACTCTCCCTGATCGACCTGCCGGGGTTCCTCTCTTCGGACGGCCTGTCCTTTTACGCGTTCGACGTGGGACAGGGGGACTCTTTTCTGTTCCGCTTCCCGGACGGCTCGAACGCCCTGGTAGACTCCGGTACGCGAAAATCCGCGGGGAAGCTCGTCGCGAAGCTCAGGCGGCTCGGCGTGAGCAAGATCGATCTAGTCGTGGCGACGCACCCTCACGCCGACCACATCGGCGGCATGAAGGACGTAATAAATTCATTCGAGGTCGGCAAGGTCTGGGACAGCGGCTATAACCACGGCTCGCCCGTCCAGAGGGAGATGCTGGAGACGATACGCGACAAAAAAATTCGCTTCGGCCGACCGAGGGCGGGCTTCGTGGAAAAAAGGGGCGGCGCCACCATTGAGGTCCTGGCGCCGAAACAGCCGATAAGCGGCACCCAGAGCGATCCGAACAACAACAGCATCGTCCTGCGCGTCGCATACGGCGAGGTTTCGTTCCTAATGACTGGCGACATAGAAGAAGCGGGGAGGGCGCGCGCCGGCCCCTTCCCGAAGTCCTCCGTCCTCAAGGCCGCCCACCACGGCAGCGCCAACGGGACCGACGACAAACTGATGACTGACGTGCGGCCGGAAATAGCCGTCCTGTCATACGGCAGAGGCAACCAGTACGGGCACCCGCACAAGGCCGTGCTTAAACTGCTCAAAAAACACGGGACGCGCGTCTACGCCACCGCTGATGGCGACATCACGATCACGACAGACGGCAAAACGCTGGACGTCTCGCAGGGGGTGAAACGCTGATGGATGGGCCGCGCTTCTTTGTGGACGCCATAGAGGGCGGACACGCGAGGCTGTTGACTGGCGGCGGGGAGGCATTGACCGTGCCGGTCTCCGCGTTACCGGGCGGCACCCGCGAGGGGGACTGGCTCCGCGCGTCCTTCGAACCCGACCCGGGGCAGAAAGCCCGGGCGAGGAGCGAGATCGAGGATCTTTACGAGAACCTGGGCGACGACCCGTGACTCAGCCCCTGTTTCTATTGTCGCGGCCCGGTTCGCGAAGAAGAGCCGAAAAGCCTGGGCATCTCCTTGAAGCGACTGACAGTAGTAAAAGTAAATGCTCTCGCCCCTGATCCCCATTCATAATTCCTTGACATGCGATCCTCCTGTGATAGAATGCAATAAAGTTGCGCGATTGGCTGTTGCCTATTCACATACATTAAAAAATGGAAGTGACGGAATGAATCGGACAGACGATCCGTCGGGACACATGTCTATTGATGAAATTATGGAGAAATTGCGCGCGAACTGGAGGCCAGAGGTTGGCTGCGAGCGCGTCAGCGTCGATGACGCGCTCGGCAGGGTCCCGGCACAGGACATCCTGTCTGAGATGGACATCCCTGTACACAGGGGGGCTGAGTGCGACGGGATAGCCGTGCGCTCCATGGACTTTGCAAGCGGGACGCCGGACGTTTCCTCATGGGTTCTGGGCAGGGATTTCGCCGTAGCAGATATGGGGGATGATTTCGACGACAGGTTCGACGCCGTGATCCCGATAGAGGACGTCGACCTTTCCGGTGGCAAGCTGACCCTTAGGGGTGCCTACGCTACGCCAGGCCGCCTGATCGAGCCAAGGGGCGGGACGGTGCGGAAGGGCGAGGTTTTGGCGCGGTGCGGAGCGCGCCTATCATCGATCGACATCGCCAATCTCATTACGGCAGGGGTTACGGGCGCAGCCGTGCTCAAACGCCCGAAGGTGGCGTTCATACCGACAGGCAGCGAACTCGTCCCTGCCGGTTCGATCCCTTCGAGGGGGCAAGTCATAGACTGCGACAGCGCGATGGCGCGGGCGCTCTTGGGCGCCCGGGGCGCTGATGTCGTGCCGTTCCCCGTCGTGAACGACGCGCGCCGCGACCTGGAGGGCGCCTTGTGCCAGGCCATGTCGAGCTGCGACATCGTACTGGTGAGCGGCGGATCCTCAAAGGGGGCGGAGGATATCTGTCCCAAGCTCATCGCTCAGGACGCCGTTTTCTTCAATCACTATGTAAGGGCCAGGCCAGGCAGGCCCATCGCTGTGGCGATAAAGGGCGGCAAGGCGATAGTGAACATACCAGGCCCCGCGTTTTCCGCGTACTTCGCCCTCCAGTGGTGCGTTTGCGGGCTGATCGAACACTGGTTCGGGCTGCGCGACACGCCCAGGCCCGTGATATCGGCTCGCGTCAAAAGCGACTTCATGCTTGACCGGCTGCCTCTGGCCTACGGCCTTTTCTTTCACGTATCGATGGAATCCGGCGTACCCGTCGCGACGGCCTTGGACGAGGACACGCGCGGCGAACTCTTTATGAGGGCGAACGCGTTCACGATACTCCCGATAGGGTCGCCGGGGTTCAGGGCGGGAGAAGCGCTCGACCTGTACCAGATAGACTGAACGCGATGAGGACTGGGACGGCATGGTTTTCCGGCAGGGACGCGGCGCTTTACTCGGCGCTCTTATCGGTCGTGGCAGTCTTGTTCGTGGCGAGCCTCGCGATCGGCAGATACCACGTGCCCGTGAGGGAGACGACGCGGATACTGGCGTCACGCATAGTGCCGCTGGAGAGGACGTGGACGCCGCAGATGGAGAACGTCGTCATGAGGGTGCGTCTCCCGAGGCTGGCAGGGGCGCTCCTCGTCGGGGGCGCCCTCGCACTCGCTGGCGCGGCATATCAGGGCGTGTTCAGGAACCCGCTCGTCTCCCCGGATCTGTTGGGCGTCTCGTCAGGGGCGTGCGTGGGGGCGTCAGCCGCAATACTCATGCACTGGGGGGCGCTCGCGGTGCAGGTCTCGGCTTTTGCAATGGGCCTCGTCTCGGTGGCGGTCGCCTCGTCCATCCCCGGTTTTTTCAGGAACAACACGACGCCGATGCTCGTTCTGTCGGGGGTCATCGTTTCGGGCTTCATGACGTCATTGCAGGGGCTGCTCAAATACTTCGCCGACCCGCTTGACGAACTGCCGTCGATCATATATTGGGCTATGGGCAGCCTGGGATCTGTCAAGGCGGGTGAAATCAAGATCGTCGGATTAGTGATAGCGGCTATCATGGGTGTGCTGGTCATGATACGGTGGAGGATAAACCTCCTGGCCCTCGGGGACAGCGAGGCAAGGTCACTGGGGGTGAACGTGAAGAGGCTGAGATCCGTCATAGTCCTCTGCGCGACGCTAATGACGGCTGGGGCGGTGTGCGTCAGCGGGACCATCGGGTGGATAGGGCTTGTCGTCCCTCACCTCGGCCGCATCGTGGCCGGACACGACAACAAGCGTCTCATACCCGTATCCATCCTGCTTGGCGCGGCTTTCACAATCTTAGTCGATACATGTGCCAGAAACCTGACCGGGTCCGAGATCCCCCTCAGCATACTCACCGGCGTAATAGGGACGCCGATGTTCGTGTGGCTGCTCTTCGCGCAGAAGACGACAGTATGACATCAGGCGCGTCGGCCGTCGCCGGAACCAGGATCCCGGCACTCGCGGCACGGGGTCTGTCGTTCTCCTACAGCAAGGACGCCCCGCTCCTGGACGGGATCAGCTTCTCGCTCTTTTCGGGCGACATACTGACGCTGCTCGGCCCTAACGGCTCGGGAAAGTCAACCCTGCTGGACTGCCTGTGCGGCATACTCCAGCCTGTCTCCGGCAGCGTTTTCGTAAACGGAGCGGACTGCTCGTCGTCCTCTGCGATTGAGCTTGCCCGTCAGGTGGGTTACGTGCCGCAGACGGACATGCCGGCGTTCGACTTCCCCGTGAGGGACTACGTAGTCATGGGGCGGGCGCCGCACCTCGGGCTGTTTCAGACGCCTGGCAGAAAGGAGTACGAGGTAGCCGACGCCACGCTGGAGTCGCTTGGCATAGCGCATCTGGCGGATAAGCTCTACTCCGGGATCAGCGGAGGGGAGCGCCAGCAGGTACGGATAGCGCGCGTGCTGGTCCAGACGCCGGGCGTCATCCTGATGGACGAGCCGACGAACCATCTGGACTACGGCAACCAGATAAAGATACTGAAGCTCGTGGCTGATCTTTCGGAGAGGGGCATAACTGTCGTCCTGACGACGCACATGCCGGAACACCCTATCCTGCTTGACGGGATGGTCGGGATTTTGGACGGGAAAGGGGGATTTTGCATGGGCAGCGTCGCTGAGATAATCAGCGAGAGCGCGCTCAGGGAGATTTACCGCGTGGATCTGCGCCTGGTCAACATAGAGGAATTAGGGCGCCTCGTGTGCGTGACTGGCAAGCTGAAAGGCTGAATTATCGTCTAAAAAACAGGGGGGCATGTGGTCATGAGAAAAAGCTGGAAGAAAGTTTTTGTCACGTTAATCGCCGCCGTTTTCGTGGCGACGGGCGTTCACGCATTGGGTTTCCGTGCCGCTGGCGCCGCTGCAGAAGCGGAGTCCCGGCCCTTCATCGATCTTGCGGGGCGGGTGGTCAGCCTGCCCCGGGATCCGCAGAGGCTCGCGACGTTCGTGGGGCCGACGCCGGAGAAGATACTCCTCCTGGGCGCCGCCGACAGGCTCGTCGGCAAGAACGCCTACGCCGTAGCTGGCCCATGGGCTATCGAGGTCTACCCGAGGTTCAAGGATATGGCGCTCTTCTCGAACCCGATGGACCCGAACGTGGAGGAGCTTATCGCGCTTGACCCGGATATCATCTATTACTGGAGTATGCCGGAGCAGATCGGGAAGATGGAGGCGGCGGGCCTCACGGTCGTGGTGACTCAGCTGACCAGCAACAACCCCGGCACGGCGAAAGAGTTCGTCGAGTTCCAGAAAAAAGAGGTGAACGTCATAGCGGACTCCATCGGGGGGGCTGCGAAGGAGCGCGCCAGGATGTGGAACAGTTACTTCGACCAGAAGGCTAAACTCATAAACGACAGGGTAAAGGATTTGAAGGATGGCGCGAGGAAAAAGGTCTATTTCAGCTGCTCGGACGACGGCCTCGAGTGCTTTTCCAAAAACTCCTACCCTCAGTTCATCGTAGAGCTGGCTGGCGGCGTATTTGTGGCAAGGGACACGAACGAGGAGGTCAACACGACCATCACGCTCGAACAGATCATCGCATGGGACCCGGACGCCATCATAATGGGGCGCACTGGCTCTACGGACGGCGTGGTGAAGGATGCCCGCTGGAGCGAGATATCAGCCGTCAAAAACGGCATGGTGCTCCTACCGCCTGACGGCGTGATGTTCTGGGATTACAGCGGCGAGTGCGTCCTGCTGATGCAATTTTTGGCCAAGACCCTCTACCCGGACCTCTTCAAGGACATAGACATGGTCAAGGAGACGATGGCGTATTATAAAAACTTCTACGGTTACGACCTCAGCGCGGAGAACGCGCGCAACATCCTCTCCCACCTGCCGCCGGCCAAGAAATAAGTCTGCCGCGCGCGACATGGTGAACGGAGGGCGGGGCAGTTTTCAGGCGCCGCCCTCTTTTGATTGACGCAGCTTCGATTTCAATCAGGCGAGAGCGCCGCATCGAACGCCGCTAACGCAACAGGGGGTTAGGACGTTCTCGCTTGTTGACAAACTCATTTGCAGGACATAGTATGAAGGCGGGCAGAGGATGATTCCTTAAATTTTATCTATCGGGGTGATGTCATGCTGAAATTCAGGTTGTTCTCACTGGGCGTCCCATCCGCCAGGGGAGAGGACGATTACGTGCAGCGCGCGCTGGACACGGAGATGTGCCGCGACGAGTACCTGGCTCTGCGGGATACGGTCAAATTTATCGGCGTCACGGAAAGTTTCAAGGACGTGCTGAACGAGTTCCCGACGGAGGGCGGCACGCCAGCCGGATTCCGCAGGGATCTTATGATGGATCGCGACGGCGTCCTGCGCGTCGACTTAAAGAGGGACATATCGCGGGACAAGGACGGCGCGCCCCGCCCGACGAAGGTCCTGTACTCAGCTGACACGGCAGACCCATACGAGGTGGAGGCGATCGCGCCCTTCATCTCAAACCTCACGTGCAACCCTGGCATAGTGTATGACCTGTTCATAAACAACCCGAAGGCGAACGTCGGCAACAGGTTCAAGACCAGGGACGAGGTGATGGGCGAGATAGGGCGTATCCTGGGCCCAGGCGCCGACATCAGCGTGGAGCTCAACAACCCCTTCGAGAAGGATTTCAGCCTGCTTCTTGAGGAAGCGGAGAAGTTCCGCGAGATGATAGGCAAGTACCGCGTCGTGATCAAGGTGCCGCATACGGGGCCGGTGACGCCGGAGAACGTAGGGCAGCTGCTGGAGGGGGACAAGCTGCTCAGTGTGGGCTACGACGACATAAAGACGGAGGAGGCCCTTCGAGGCCACAGGCTGGCGCTCAGGCTCCGCGAGCACGGATTCCGCATCAACTTCACGCTGATGTTCGAGCCGTATCAGACTCAGCTCGCTCTGCAGGCGCGCCCTTATTTCATCAACACGTTCCTGCGCCATAGGCTGGTGCAGTCGACGAAAATCAAGGAATTCCTGGACGCCTACGGCGCGTCGCGGGACGAGACGCATCTGGAGGACCTGAGGGCTTATCTCGTCAGCAACGACTTCTACCCGCCATCGAAGGCCGGCGCCGACCTGCGGGACGTGCTGAATTTCGGGTACAGCGTCATAGGGTACAGGCACTTCGAGGATCGTGAGGGGAGGGACGGGCTGGACGGCATGAGACATAATCTGCGCGTCCTCCGAAACTGCAACCTGCCGGACACGCGCCTGATCGTCTGCTCGATGGATGGGCCGCACAACTATCCCGACATAGACAAGCTGCTCTGCGAGCCGGAGTTCGCGGACATGCACCACAGGGTAGTGATCACCGCGCCGCCGGACTACCTGGCCCGCTTCACCTCTACGAACCAGGTGATAAGCTACCAGAGGCGCTTTATGAACGCGGCAAAGGGGCAGAGCTAGGCGCGGGGCTCACTTCCCCACGCAGAAATTGGAGAATATGGCGTCGAGCAGTTCCTCTGTAGCGTCAGCGCCCAGCAGCGCCGCTATCGCTACAGAGGCCTCGGCCAAGAGAGAGCCCACGGCGTCTATGCCGTCCGCGCGTTTCATTGCGGCCTTTGCGTCGCCTAAGAGCGACGCCGCCTCGGCAATCCCCGACGCCATACGCTCCGTCGCGGCGTAGCCCTCCTCGGCTGGGACGCTGCCTAAGGCGAGTTCGAATATGGCGTCCTTCAGGGCCTCGATGCCATAGCCCGTGAGCGCTGAGGTCTTTATCTGATTTATCCCCGCGCCTGAGGCAACGTCGGCGTTTTTCAGACAACCTGGAGGCAGGAGGTCGCTCTTGTTCAGGGCAAGGAGCGTGGATCCCGCCGCGTCTCCCGCGTCTTTTTTTGTGGCCTCCGATATGATCTCCTCGTCGTCTGCTGTCATGCCGGACGCGTCGGTTACGACGAGCCGGACGTCAGCGCCGCCCATCGCCGCCAGCGAACGGGCTATCCCGATGCCCTCTATCTCGTCGCTTGTCTCCCTTATGCCCGCCGTGTCTACGAACTCCAGGGCTAGCCCACGCCAGACTGTGGATGCTGTCACCGTGTCCCTCGTAGTGCCCGGCGTCGCGGCGACGATGGCCCGGTCCTGGCCCGTGAGCGCGTTCAAAAGCGCCGACTTGCCGACGTTTGGCCTGCCCAGGATAGCCACACGAACCCCGCCGGAGAGTATGAGGCCGGCCCGGCAGCGGCTAGCAAGATCGGACGCCGCGAACGACAGTTTCTCGATGCCGTCCGAGATCTCGGAATTTTCCTGCCCGTCCAGCTCCTCCGGGTAATCCAGCCTGGCCTCCAGCCCTGCCCTGAATGCAGTCAGTGAATCCATCAGGCTGCGGACGCCTGACGACAGCTCCCCTTGCAGCGAGCGCTCCGCGGACAGGAGGGCAGCGTCGCTCTTGGAGCGTATGACCCCCAGCGCCGCTTCCGCCTGAGCCAGGTCGATGCGCCCTGACAGGAAGGCCCGCTTCGTGAACTCGCCTGGCAGGGCGAGCCGCGCGCCGCAGCCCAGAAAGAGCTCCAGGCATCGCTGGACTGCCATTATGCCGCCGTGACAGTGAACCTCGACGGACTCCTCCCCTGTGTAGCTGCGCCCCTCCTCGAATCGGACGGCCAGCGCCTCGTCTACGGCGAAACCCTCCGCGTCCGCGACGACCCCCAGCGCCATGTGGCGCGCCTGGATTTCCTCGAGGTTTTTCCCGCTCCTGGCGCGGAAAAATTTATCGGCGATATGAACCGAGCCAGCGCCGGACAGCCGCACCACCGCTATCGCAGACTCGCCCCAGGCGGTCGCTATCGCGGCTATGACGTCGTCGGTACGCACGAAACCCCTGCCGCCGATATGCGGCCCAGGGACGCTTGTCCGTCGAACCCAGCCACCGGCCCCTAATATGCCTTCGCGAAGATCGCGCGGCGCGCGCCGTCCTGGCCTGTGACGACGCATTTGCCCAGAGCCTCGTCGTCCTGGGGCATACAGCGGATCGTGGCGCCGCCGGTGATGTCCTTTATCTCCTTCTCGTCGTCGGATGACCCCGCGAAGAATGCCCGCGCGAACCCTGGCGTGGCGCTGCCCTTGAAGAAATCTTTCAGTTCGCCCAGGCTGGAGACGTCGTGAGTGTTCTCCAGGCGGAATTCACGAGCGCGCCGGTAGAGGTTTTCCTGTATCTCGCCCAAAAGCGCGCTCACCCGCGCGGGCGCCGCATCTATCGCTACCTGCTCCTTCGCGCCGGTGTCGCGCCGCACGACCGTCACGTGGCCATTGGCGAACTCCCTCTCTCCAAGCTCGACACGGAGGGGGACGCCCTTCTGTATGTGATGGAAGAACCTGTCACCAGGGCGCAGATGGTAATTCCTGTCGACCTCCGCGCCAAGCCCGCCGAACGACGCGGCAAGCTCGCCCGCGAGCTTCTTGGCGGCTGGCTCCAGGTCACGCGCGAGCTTGGCTTCGTCGCTCGATATCGGTATGACGGCCGCCTTTACGGGCGCCACCTTCGGCGGCAGGACGAGGCCGTCGTTGTCGGAGTGCGTCATGATTATGGCCCCGATCAGGCGCGTGGAGACGCCCCAGCTCGTCGTCCAGGCGAAATCCGTGGCGCCGTCCTTCCCCTGGAAGGATATGTCGAACGCCCTGGCGAAGTTCTGGCCCAAAAAGTGGCTCGTCCCTGCCTGGAGCGCCTTTTTGTCGCTCATCATCGCCTCGCAGGAGAACGTGTTCTCCGCTCCGGGGAAGCGCTCGTTCATGGATTTCTCCCCGTAGATGACCGACAGCGCCAGATGCTCCTGCATGATCCGCTCGTAGACGCCCAGCATGAGCAGCGTCTCTGCGTAAGCCTCTTCGCGGGTGGCGTGGGCGGTATGCCCCTCTTGCCAGAGGAATTCCGACGTCCGCAGGAAGAGCCTCGGGCGCTTCTCCCAGCGAACGACGCTGCACCACTGATTTATCAGTATCGGGAGGTCGCGCCACGACTGAACCCACTGGCTGTACATGTGGCCTATTATCGTCTCCGACGTTGGGCGTACGACGTAAGGCTCCTCCAGCTCCTCCCCGCCCGCGTGGGTGACGACCGCCAGCTCCGGCGCGAAGCCCTCCACGTGCTGTGCCTCCCGCTCCATGAAGGAGTTCGGTATCAGCAGGGGGAAGTAGGCGTTCGTATGCCCCGTTTCCTTGAAGGCCCGGTCGAACGCTGACTGTATGTTCTCCCATACCCCGTAGGCGTTAGGGCGGACGACCATGCATCCGCGCACCGGCGCGTTGTCCGCTAGTTCGGCTGCCCTTATGACGTCCTGGTACCACTGCGAATAATTCTGTTCCTTCGGCGTAATGTTTTTTGCCACTGAGATTCCTCCATTTTTATGAATCGTCCAAGGACAAGATTAACACGGAGGGCGTCTTTTGGAAACGACATCGCTTCATGTTTTCTTTTAATTGCGCGTAAAAGATTCTTCCGGTCATGGTCAGGGTTCGGCGGGTAAAATGGAGGGGGTATTTACGTAAAATTTGTGCGCCTCATACGCACTGGCCTTACGATGTACCCCCATTTGCGTGTCATGCCTAAGAGTTCGCGCGCTTCGCTCGGCGCTTCGTAGGGACATGATACGCTATTTTATTTACAGATAAATGTGTAATAACATGATTAAAATATCAGTAGTTACTCTATTGCCAACCGTTGCCGCAGCCTGTGTTTTAGCGCGAATGAAGCGCCACCCCTCAAATCGCTGTCGCCAGATCCGCCATCTCCTTTAAGAGGCGCGGTATCTCGATCTCCTGCGGGCAGCGATCCAGGCAGACGCCGCAGGAGACGCAGTTGTCCGCTTTTTCGCCGGCAGCCAGGGTGCGGTAGGCGTTTCTGAGCACAATGCCAGCCATCGCTTCGTTCGACGCGAGCGTGGAGCGGTAGAGGTTGTAAATGGAAAACACCCTGGGGATGTCCACGCCGGACGGGCAGTCCATGCAGTAACGGCACCCTGTGCAGGGTACCGCGCCGGACGCCCGAAAGCGAGCGGCGGCCTCCGCCAGGGTCGCTCTCTCATCATCGGAGAGGGGCTTGAAATCGGTCATGGTCTTCAGGTTATCCTCCAGCTGCTCCGGCGTGGTCATCCCGCTTAAGACCGTCAACACGCCGGGCAGGGAAGCGGCGTAGCGTATGGCCCACGAAGCCTGGCTCACGGACGGGTCGGCGTTCCTTAAAATATCCGCCGCAGGGCCGGGCAGATTTGCCAGCGCCCCGCCGCGCACCGGTTCCATGACCACGACGGGGATGTCCCGTCCGCGCAGTATCTCGTACATGCGTCTGGCGTCGATGTCCTCCCAGTCGATGTAATTGAGCTGTATCTGGGCGAAATCCCACTCCCAGTTGTCTACTATGCTCCGCAGGCGCTCGGGGCCGTCATGCACCGAGAAGCCCAGGTGACGGATATAGCCCGCCTCCTTTTTCTTATTCAGGAAGTTATACAGGTCGTATTTTATGGAGAGGTCGTAAGTTTCCCCGCCGATATTGTGCAGGAGGTAGAAGTCGAAGTAATCCGTCTTGCACTTCTTCAACTGCTCGCCGAATACGCGTTCAAGGTCGTCGCTCGATTCCAGCGTCCACGCGGGCATCTTCGTCGCGAGCCTGTATGCCTCGCGCGGGTGGCGGGAAAGCGCGTCCCCCGCAAAACATTCGCTCATTCCCTTGTGATAGATCCAGGCCGTGTCGAAGTAATTGACCCCCACTTCCAGCGCCCTGTCGACCATGCGGAACCCTGTCTTGAAGTCTATGTCCCTTGCGTCCGAGGAAACCTGCGGCAGACGCATCAGCCCGAAACCCAGAAGGGATATCTCCCCGCCCGTGTCCTTGAGCGACCTCATCTCCATGACAACCGTAACCTCCCCCAAGTACCGAAGATATCGTTATTCATTACATAAAAAACCATTATACAGCCAGCGCGGTGTCTATTCAATCGAAACGAGCGACTCAAATAAGCAAATAGGCGTCCTTTTCGATGGAACGACGGCAAAGAAAATTTGATTTATTGTATGCCGAAGATGGATATGTACTGCACAGAGGAGCATTTGCTTAAACATCTCTACGGTTGCGGCCAGCCTTCATGCAGAACGGTTCTGAGACATTCGCAAACAAGAAAGAACAGATTTAAATTAACGGCGAGTATTGCTTCCCGCCGTTAATCCGTCGTCTATAATTCTATTCCATCAGCTACCGCAGTGAAAGTATGGAGCTTTCATCCAAACCGGTGTATTTCCTTATGGTTTCCGCAGGAAAGCCGTCGGAGAGCATTGAGCGAGCGACTTCTATCTTGCCTTTCTCCATGCCTTTCTCCATGCCCTTCTCCATGCCCTTCTCCATGCCTTTCTCCATGCCTTCCATCCTGGCTTCCTCCTTGTCGATTTCGGCCACGTACTGCTCAAGCGATATAGTCTGCATTTTGTACTCCTCCTTAACTTCCTGGCTTATTTCAGGATCGTCCAGCCTGAATATCCTGCCCGCAAACTCAAGGATGAATTTTTTCTG